>CAVJPS010000018.1:0-75860 GCA_963651465.1 bacterium | reverse complement strand
GGTATATATCAATCAATATATTAAAAATATATATTATATAATTTCTATTAATAATATTTAAAAAAAGAAGATTCCGAAAATCTTCTTTTTGAAATAAAATTAAATTTTAGTAAAACTTAAAGTAGCTCCTTCTGAATTCATATTGGTAATACTAAAGCCATAATCGATAGTTACTCCACAATTGAATTTATAATTTTCATAACGCCCTCCTTTAATACCAAATTTATTATTAGAGGATGAATGAAATAAAAATGAGTCATTAGCATATGAAGTAGCACCAATTTTTAAGCGATTAAATGTCTCACTAACTACTCCACCATCTACAATAGAAATTAATTTATTGCCAGAATGGGATTTAGAAGTTGTATTGGAACACGCAAATTCAGTATAGAAGAATTGTTTTGTTATGTTGTTAAAACTATTAATTAATTTAGTAGAATAACCTTTCACGGTTTGATTTCCATTTCCGTCTTGATTTATTTCAGCAAGCCTAGAATCAACATGCAATACTTTGATACCAGCTTCAGTATACATTTTATATTTATTATTATACGCTATGCTTGCATCAGCAGAATTTAAACCTGTTGGAGTGTAATATTCAATTATTAAATATTCATCTAATAATGACCCTTTCCAAGATGGTCTAATTACTAAACAATCTCCGCTACTTTCAAAAGGACGTAATGTATATTCTTTTTCTTCAGTAACGTGATTAGGTGTACACCATTCTAATAAACTTTTACTATACGCATCGTGATCTCCAATGTTACTATCCATCATATCAAGTCCACCAATAGCAGCGTAATCATTACTATCATATGAATAATAATCATCAAGTCCTAAAATATGACCTGTTTCATGAATATAGACATGAGCATCAACTTTTTCATAATCATCATTTAATATAAAAGATTGACTTGCCCAACCATATACGCTTGCAACTGGTTTGCTTAATGAAGGAGTAATATTATAATCCCAATAAGTAAAAGCCCACAACAATCCTTTTTTATCAATCGTTTTAGGCAATGCATTAGCTACTACATTATAGACAAGAAATACCGAATCAATGTATCCATCGTCATCGATATCGTAATCACTTAAATTAATATCAGGACATTCTTCTCTGACAAATTCAACTGCTTCACGTAATACATACCAAGTTACTTCATCATAGCTAATCAATTTTTCATCTGTTCCAGCAGCAAGAGCAGCAATATTAATATCACAAACATATGGTTCTGATACTTCACCAGTAATATTCAACTTACCATAGGAACTTTTATAATAATAACTTGACACAGATTCCCAACCTGTATCGTCACTATTACCAAAAAATGTGTTGTAAATGTTTTCTTTAGAAATATCAACATACTTAGCTGTGTTACTTGTAGTTGTAGAACCTGTTTTTGTTTCATATGTCAAATTATCACCTTGAAAACTAACTGGAATTACAAGCATTTTTTGTTCACCTAAGGAAGGTAAAATCTCATAACGAGCATTTTCCCAATATTTGGATAACGTAACATCAGCATCAGTTGGAGTATCTCCTTTTTCATCAATTGAGGATTTAGTACAACTTGAAGGTATTAATGATGACAAAAAGTCAGCCCCACTACAAGAAGTACAAAGGCCGACTGTTAAAATCGTTAAAGCTAAGATGATTTTGTTTTTTTTCATTTTAATCACCTCTTCAATAACATTATATCAATTTTTAATACTATTAAAAAGTAGTAACATACCATCCATTGGACATAGTACGATATCTATATTCAATGGAATCAACTAATTCAGTACGTTTAAATGTTCCATAGAAATTATCGTAAATAAATTCAATAATATTTTCAGAATTTTCATCACTCAGTTCAACTAAATAAATAATATTTTCAGAGGAACTATTATATTCTATATAAGCTGTTTGAGTGCGATGATAATTTGAACGAGGCCCAAAATCATTGTTTACGTAACAAATGTCAATATTATATATCTCTTCGTCTTCGTCATATAAAGTGTATGAATATGAAGTACCATTATAATTTTCAGCAGTAGTAATATTTACATAAGTTTTTTCATCAACATATACATTTAAATCTAAATATGAACGTTTTTCACATTCAATATCAAAAGGCTTTTGATCACTTATTTCATAGCCATCAATAGGATGTCCATGATATCCAGGTTCTTCTGGACGATAATAATCTTCGCTTTCTTCGTAAATATAGCCATTACATTGGAAAACTTCGCCATCATTATTTTTAATTTCACCATCAACATACACATTGTTATTTTGAGAATTACTGTAGGTGGTAAAATAAAATTCATTATTGCCATCACCAATTTTTGATAAATCAGCCTGATAAATATATTCATTTGTATTATTGTGATTATGATAATTACCTTTGTTAACATTAATTGAACTATTTGTGTTTTCAAGCGACAATGTTGTATCAACAGCCTCATTAACTAAATGATAATTTTTGGCAATCTTAGTGAATGTTTCTTCACTAATATCTTTTTTATAATTATCGCCATATGATTTAGTTTCATAAGAATCATAGTTAGGCAAATATTTTTTAGCTAATGCATTTGTAGTAGTGCTATACATGGATGAATTGGTAGAAATTAATGAAGCAGCACTATAGACTTGTAAAATTGTTTCTGTAGCAACATCACTAGTAAATTCACTCGTAATATTATCATTATTTAAATTTAAGTTTGAATTACCAATGAAATAAGATCCAATAGTAATTCCAACAATAGCAACTGCAGCTGCTGCACTTAAAAATAATTTTAATTTAAAGAAGTGTAAGTTTTTTTTGGACACATTAAAAGAATCAACTTCTTGATTTAAGAATTTATTCATTATCATTTCTGAAGTTGTTTTAATTTGAATGTTTGAAGATTCAACATTAAATAGTTCTTTTAATTTATTTTCATCCATTCTTACTTACTCCTTTCCTTAATTTTTTAATTGAATTGTTATAGCTCCAAAGAATTGTTCCTAAAGGTCTAGACAAATGTTTGGAAATTTCATCAAACGTCATATCGTTTACTAAATGAAGAATTAATATTTCGAATTCTTTAGGCTTTAAAATTGCTTCAGCCTTTTTGAAAATACTTTCTTCCTCAAATTGATACTCATCATTTTGACCACCATAAGCACCTTCGTTATCGTATTCATCATAATTAATTTCTCTTTTTCGTGATTTTATATAATCAAGAGAAGCATTACGAGCAATAATTAACAAATAACCTAAAGGGTTAGTATCGTCTTTGATCGAATCGACGTTATTTAAAAATTTAACATAAGTGTCTTGTAATAAATCTTCAGTCGCTGTGTGATTTTTAACAACAGCGTAAATTGAAAAATACAAATTCTTCTTAGTCATTTCATAGAATTCATCAAATCCACTATAATCTTTATTTTTAAAAGATGAGGTCAGTTCAATTAGTCTTTTATTATCAATACTCAATTTACTTCCCTCACTTTCTAGTACGATTTATTTAACCATTTTATTGGTTTCTTTTTAAATTATAATACGCCTAGTTTTAAAAGAACAATAAAAACAAAATAAAAGAGCTAGATAACCTAGCTCTCTATATTTGTTTATTTTAGAAGACAAGTTTTGTTCCTTCATCATTTTCAACTTCGTCAGTTGATTCTTCTACTTCGTTTTCGTTAATTTCAGTTTCGTCAACATATTCTTCGTCATCGACAAATTCTTCTTCGTCGTCATCTTCTGCAAATGAAACGCCTTCTTTATATTTTTCTTTAACTTTTTCCATATGTTTAATAACATCAAAGTTAGCAACACGCTTTTCTTCTTCTTCATCGCTTAATAAACCAGTTCCTGCAGGAATTAATTTACCAGTAATGTCGTTTTCTTTTAAGCCGTGTAAGTAATCAACTTTTCCTTTAATTGCAGCATCTGTTAAAACTTTTGTAGTTTCTTGGAATGATGCAGCACTTAAGAATGAATCAGTTTCAAGAGCAGCCTTAGTAATACCTAAGACTAATGGTGTAGCGACAGCAGGACGTTTACCTACTGCTAAAACTTCACCGTTTTGTCTTGTAAATTCAACGACGTCAACTCTTGTACCTGGAAGAAGTGTTGTATCACCTGATTCAACAACAAGGAGTTTACGTAACATTTGACGAATAATAACTTCAATGTGTTTATCAGAAATTGAAATACCTTGTGAACGATAAACTTTTTGTACTTCTTTTAAGATGTATACTTCGACTTCAGTAGTATCAGAAACGGTTAATAATTGTTTTGGTGAAATAGCACCTTCAGTTAATTTACCACCATTTCTAACTTGGTCGCCTTCTTTAACTCTTAACTTAGCGTTATAGTTTGTTAAATATTCTTTACTTTCTAATTCGTTTTCAACAACAATTGTTGAACGACCGTCTTTTTCAGTAATTGATTTAACAGTACCAGCGATTTCTGAAATCATTGATTCACCCTTAGGATTACGAGCTTCGAATAATTCTTGAACTCTAGGAAGACCTTGAGTAATATCTCCACCAGCAACACCACCAGTATGGAAAGTACGCATTGTTAATTGTGTACCAGGTTCACCAATTGATTGAGCAGCCATGATACCAACAGCTTGACCAACTGTAACTTCTTTACCAGTAGCTAAGTTACGGCCATAACAGTGGACGCAAACACCGTCTTTAGTTTGACATGTAAATAATGTACGAATTTCAACTTCAGTGATGCCAGCATCAACAATTGCTTTAGCTGTTTTTTCATCGATTAATGTATTTCCAGCAACGATAACTTCACCAGTTTCTGGATGAATAATATCGTGACATGAATAACGTCCAATTAAACGTTCATCTAATTTTTCAATAACAGAGTCTTGTGCAGTGTTACGGATTTCTCTTACAAAGAAACCATGGTCACACTTACAATCTTCTTCTCTAACGATAACGTCTTGAGAAACGTCAACAAGACGACGTGTTAAGTAACCTGAGTCAGCAGTTTTTAAAGCTGTATCAGCACCACCCTTACGAGCACCGTGAGTAGCAATGAAGAATTCAGAAATTGAAAGACCTTCACGGAAACATGATTTAATAGGTAATTCAATTGCTTCACCACGAGGGTTAGCCATAAGTCCACGCATACCAATTAATTGTAAGAAGTTTGAAGTACTACCACGAGCACCAGAACTACTCATCATAAAGATTGGGTTACGGACTTCATCAGCCATCTTCTTCTTTAATAAGTCTTCGACTTGTTTCTTGACGCCTTTATCGCCCCAAACATCAATAACTTGTTTATAACGTTCTTTATTAGTTAATAAACCTTTGCGGTATAAGTTATTAATCTTTGCTACTTTCTTATCACCTTCAGCGACTAATTCATCTTTACCTTGGATGACATTAATATCAGCAATAGAAACTGTAATACCAGCAAATGTAGCATATTTGAAGCCTTGATCTTTCATTTTATCAAGAACAACAGATGTCTTAGTTGTACCATAACGGTTAAATACTTCATTAATAATTGCACCTAAATGTTTTTTACCAAATGGTGTACATGTAGGTAGAGATGCAATGTATTCTTTAATATTTGTGCCTTTTGGTACGAAGAATTCTTTCATATCACCTTTTAGGTTAATTTTTTCATCGCCATAAACTTTTTTATCCATTGAAAGATTTTGTAAGTATGGGAAATCAGATGGGAAGATTTCGTTAAAGATAATCTTACCAACTGAAGTAATTAAATAAGAATTATTCATTTCTTCAGTAAATCCATCTTTATGTAAAACATGACCTGGAATAGCAATACGGTTATGTAAATGAATTTGTTTTGTTTGGTAAGCTAACATAACTTCATCTTTGTTACGGAAGACTTTACCTTCACATTGAGCATATAAATCATATAATTCAGCTTCTTCATCATCTTTCTTGCCACGGTCTTCCATATCACGGTTACGGCATTCTTCTGCTTTTTTCTTGAAATCAGCAACTGTTGATTCCATTGATAAATAGTAGTTACCTAAGACCATGTCTTGAGATGGTGTAACAATAGGCTTACCATCTTTAGGACCTAAGATGTTATTTGAAGAAAGCATTAATGTTAAAGCTTCTTCTTGAGCTTCTTTTGATAAAGGTACGTGAACAGCCATTTGGTCACCATCGAAGTCAGCGTTGAAACCTGTACAAACTAATGGGTGTAAACGAATTGCACGACCATCAACTAATTTAGGTTGGAATGCTTGAATACCTAAACGGTGAAGTGTTGGAGCACGGTTTAATAAGACTGGGTGTTGAGAAATAATTTCTTCGACAACATCAAAGACAATTTCTTCATAACGATCAATAATCTTATCAGCTTGCTTTTGTGAAACAGCTTTACCACGTGCCATCAATATTGAAATAATGTAAGGTCTTAATAATTGAATTGCCATTTCACGTGGTAAACCACATTGATACATCTTTAGATCAGGTCCAACAGCAATAACTGAACGACCAGAATAGTCAACACGTTTACCTAATAAGTTTTGACGGAAACGACCTTGTTTACCTTTAAGACCTGTTGATAATGATTTTAATGCACGGCCACCAGCACCTTGAACTGGTTTATTACGTCTACCATTATCAATTAATGCATCGACTGCTTCTTGAAGCATACGTTTTTCGTTCATTAAGATAACGCCAGGTGCATTCATTTCAATTAATTTCTTTAAACGATTGTTACGATTAATAACACGTCTATATAAATCATTTAAATCAGCAGTAGCGAAACGACCACCATCAAGAGGTAACATAGGTCTTAAATCTGGAGGTATAACTGGAATTACATCTAATACCATCCATTCTGGACGGTTATTGGAAGAATGGAATGCCTCAACAGCTTCAAGTCTCTTAATTAATTTAGCTCTTTTTTGGTTTTTGTTGTTTTCAGTACTCTTTAATTCTTTTTGAATTAATTCTAATTCTTTGTCTAAGTCAACTTCTTTAAGAAGTCTCTTAACAGCTTCAGCACCTTCACCAAATTCAGCACCTGTATATTTTGAAATAAAGTTTGCAGTTGTTGCAAAGTCAAATGTTTCATTTGGATTTTCTAACTTTTCAATAATTTCGTTACTACGAGCAAAGTCGTAAGAATCTGGATCAATTGATTGTTGGAAACATTTAATAGCACTTGCAAATGCTAAACGAGCTGTATGTTCATCTAAAATATCTCTATATTTTAAGACATTTTCAGGTAAGTTACCAGCGTTTAAACAAATGTGAGCAGCAAAGTAAATAACTTCTTCAAGTTGTCTAGGTGAAACATCAAGAATTAAACCCATTCTTGATGGAATACCTTTTAAATACCAAATGTGAGTACATGGTGAAGCAAGTTCGATGTGACCCATACGTTCACGACGAACTTCTTTTGAAATAACTTCAACACCACATTTTTCACATTTTATACCTTGGAAACGGATTTTCTTATATTTACCACAGTGACATTCATAATCTTTAGAAGGTCCAAAGATTTTTTCACAGAATAAGCCATCCATTTCAGGTTTTTGAGAACGATAGTTAATTGTCTCAGGTTTTTTGACTTCGCCATGTGACCATGAGCGAATCTTTTCAGGAGAAGCTAATCCAACTTGGATTTTAGATAAAGTTTTTACATCAAACATACTTTTAACTCCTCCTTATTAATCTAATATTTCATTTGCATCAAATTCATGCAAATCTTCTTCTTCAAGTTCTTCTTTGCTATCTAAATCATCATCTTCTGAATTGTTATTTGCAGATTCTTCTGATGCTGGTTTAAATTCAGCACGTAAAGAAGCACTGATTCTTCTTTCATCTTCAATGTTTTGCTTTGAAATTGCAGCAGTATCAATTTCGTTATTTTCATTATCGAATAAACGAACATCAATACATAATGCTTGTAATTCTTTTTGTAAAACAAGGAATGCTTCTGGAATACCAGGTTTTGGTAATGGTTTTTGACGAATAATTGATTCATAAGCTAATTTACGACCAACTCTATCATCAGATTTAACAGTTAAGATTTCTTGTAAAATGTGAGCTGCACCATAAGCTTCAAGTGCCCAAACTTCCATTTCACCAAATCTTTGACCACCGTTTTGAGCTTTACCACCTAAAGGTTGTTGTGTAACAAGTGAATATGGTCCTGTAGCACGAGCATGTAATTTGTCGTCAACCATGTGGACAAGTTTAATCATGTACATAACACCGACAGAGATACGTTCATCAAAACGATCACCAGTACGACCATCGTAAAGAATAGTCTTACCATCGTGAGCCATTTGAGCTTTATCCATTAAATCAAAGATTTCTTCATTAGTCATACCATCGAAAACAGGAGTTGCTATCTTGAGACCTAATCTCTTACAAGCCATACCTAAGTGAATTTCAAGAATTTGACCAATGTTCATACGTGAAGGAACACCTAATGGGTTTAACATAATGTCAACTGGTGTACCATCTGGTAAGAATGGCATATCTTCAACTGGTAAAATACGTGAGATAACACCTTTGTTACCATGACGTCCTGACATCTTATCACCTTCAGAGATTTTTCTCTTTTGGACGATGTAGACACGAATTACTTCGTTAACGCCTGGAGGAAGTTCGTCACCTTTTTTACGTGAGAATGATTTAACATCTAAGACAATACCAGCACCACCATGTGGAACACGGAGTGATGAATCTTTGCCATCGTTTGTTTTTTGTGAGAAGATAGCCATTAAAAGCTTTTCTTCTGGAGTTGGTTCAGTTTGTCCTTTTGGTGTAACTTTACCAACTAAGATATCGCCTTCCTTAACTTCAGCACCTGGAATGATAATACCACGTTCGTCAAGGTAAGCTTTTGCTTCTTCAGAAACATTTGGTGGATCTCTTGTGATTTCTTCAGATCCTAATTTTGTATCACGACATTCAATATCGTATTCTTCAATATGAATAGTTGTATAAACATCATCTTTTACAAGACGTTCTGACATAATGACAGCATCTTCATAGTTGTAACCATTCCATGTCATGAATGCGATAGTTACGTTTTGACCTAATGCTAAGTCACCATTTTCCATAGCTGGACCATCTGCAAGAATGTCACCAGTTTTAATAACTTGTGCAACTTTGACAATAGGTGTTTGGTTAATACATGTACCTGCATTAGAACGACCGAATTTTTGTAAACGATATACGTGTTCACCATTATTGCCTTCATCAACAATAACTTTACGTGAATCAACATATTTAACTACACCATCTGCTTTTGCAACAACTGCTGAACCAGAGTCACGAGCAATCATATGTTCAAGACCTGTACCAACAAATGGTGCGTGTGGTTTTAATAATGGTAATGCTTGACGTTGCATATTAGCACCCATAAGAGCACGAGTTGTATCATCGTTCTCTAAGAATGGAATACATGCTGAAGCAATAGAAACAATTTGTTTTGGTGAAACGTCGAAGTAATCAATTTCGTGAATATCATGAATTTCGTTTTCACCATTTCTACGACAAACGATTTCTTTATTATCTAAATCCATTTCACCTTTTTCAGGATTATAGAATTTAGAGTTAGCTTGTCCGATGATTAAATCTCTTTCAGCGTCAGCAGACATATATACTGTTTCATCTAAAACTTTACCAGCAACTTTATCAACTTTACGGTAAGGAGTTTCAATGAAACCATATTGGTTAATTTTTGCATAACAAGCTAAGTTGTTAATAAGACCAATGTTTTGACCTTCTGGTGTTTCAATAGGACAAATACGTCCATAGTGAGAATAGTGAACGTCACGAACATCGAATGATGCACGATCACGTGTAATACCACCAGGACCTAATGCTGATAAACGACGTTTGTTTGTTAATTCAGCAAGTGGGTTAACTTGGTCCATAAATTGTGATAATTGAGATGTAGCAAAGAATTCTTTAACAGCTGCTACTAATGGACGACTGTTGACAAGTGATTTTGCAGTAACTGTTTCAAATTCAGCAACTGACATTTTTTCACGAACAGCTTTTGCCATCTTTGATAAACCAATACGGAATTGGTTTTCAATTAATTCACCAACACAACGAATACGACGGTTTCCTAAATGGTCAATATCATCTGTACCACCGAAGCCATCCATAATGTTCATGAAGTATGAGAAGACTGCTAAAATATCTGGAATTGTAACACATGCATCTTCAAGATTTAAATCAGTACCAACAATGTTAGAAACGATTTCTTTCTTTACATTTGGATAAACTTTAACAACATTAACAATATTGTGTGTGTCTAAGCTTCTATTGATTTTAATTTCTCTTTGATGAGCACCTTTTTCAAAGAAGCGTTGATTCTTTAAATCCTCAACTATTTCTTTTGATAAAACAGTACCTTCTGTATAGACGACTTCGCCATCAGCAGAAATTAAGTTTTCTGCAAGGACACGTCCTTCTAAACGTGCATAAACACCTAATTTTTTAGCAAATTTATAACGGCCAGCACGTCCTAAGTCATAACGTTTATGATCAAAGAACTTTTGTACTAAGAAGTTTGCAGATCCTTCATCTGTAACTGGTTCACCTGGTTTAAGTTTTTTGAAAATTTCATATAAAGCAGTTTGAGCTGATTTAATTTCATTATCTTTCTCAAGTGTGCCGTGTAAATTATCGCGAACACCGAATAATTCTTCAATGTCCTCGTCACTTTCTAAACCTAAAGCTTTGAGTAAGATTGTAGCGTACATTTTCTTTTGACGATCGATACGAACAGATAATACATCTTTAGTATCAGATTCAAATTGTAGCCATGTACCTCTTGTTGGGATTAAGTCACCTTCGTAAATAAATTTACCAGTTTTATCCCTTTCTTTACTCATATAAGCACCTGGAGATCTAACTAATTGTGAAACGATAACACGTTCTGCACCATTAATAATAAATGTACCTGAATCAGTCATTAATGGGAAATCACCCATATAAACTTCATCTTCTTTAATTTCTCCAGTTTCTTTGAAATGTAAGCGTAAAGTAACATATAAAGGTTGACAATATGTCATATCTCTTTCTTTACACTCTAAGAAGTCATATTTTGGTTGATCAAATCTGTATTTGACGTATTCAATTTCTAAAGTATCTGTAAAGTTTGAAATTGGGAATACATCTTTTAAGACTTCATCGATGCCTGTATCCATGAATTGTTTGTAAGATTCAGTTTGGATTTCAACTAAATTTGGAAGTTGTAAACTACCACTAACTTTTGAATAATCACGACGTTCATTATTCAAATATTTGATTTGTTTTTCTTTCATATGGCACCTCTCTAATTTTCTTTGTCCGTTTTAATTGCTTGATACATGTAGTAGCCTTTGTCACGCTTAAGTAAATTACAATTTCCAAATACAGAAGTTATAAATTTACAAGCTGATTCTGCTCCATGCGATTTACGTATAACAATATAAAGCGAACCATTGTAATTCAAATGATTAAATGCACCTTCGAACATTTGATAGATAATTTTCTTACCTGCTCTTATTGGTGGATTAATCACAATCGAATCGAAATTGCCTTCAATTTTAGAATAAACATCACTTTGAAGGATAGTGACGTTTTTAAGACCTAATTTGCAGCAATTAACTTTACAGAGTTCTAACGCTCTTTCGTTAACGTCTGCTAGAGTAAATAGGACATTTTCGTTCAAAGCTGCGAGGGTGAGTCCCAGAGCCCCATATCCACAGCCTAAATCGAGGATTTTTCCAGATAGATGAGAAGGGATTAATACTTTAAGAAAAGCATAAGTCCCTTCATCAATACCATTCTTGGAAAACACACCAGTATTGGTGCTAAGAGAGAATTTCTTACCACCTATTTCGTAAGAAATAACCTTAGGAACATCCTTTAAATTGTCATTTTTGTCAAAATATTGTGGCATTTTCATACTCCCTATAAAATGGATAAAAACCCGCCGATGTAAAATCAACAGGTTTTATCAATGTTACGCAAAATTAAACTTATTTAATTTCGACTTCGCCACCAGCAGCTTCGATAGCTTTCTTGTGTTCTTCAGCTTCGACTGGTGAAATGTGTTCTTTAATAACTGATGGAACAGCATCAACAAGTTTCTTAGCATCCATTAAGCCTAAGCCTGTGATAGCAACAACTGCTTTGATAACAGCAACTTTAGCTGTACCGAATGATTTTAATGTTAATGTAACTTCTGATGGTCCTTTTGCAGCAGCTTCTTCAGCTGGTGCAGCAGCTGCAGCTACAGGAGCAGCAGCAGTAACGCCGAATTCTTCTTCGACTGCTTTGACTAAGTCATTTAATTCTAAGACTGTCATTTCTTTTAATGAAGCAATAATTTCTTCTTTTGTTAATTTAGCCATGATTTTTTCCTCCTAAATATTGTTTTTTTTAGTTTTCTTTGTCAGCAATAGCTTTTACAGCGCATGCAAAGCTGCGGACAGGTGCTTGTAAGCACGATAAGAACATTGAGATCAAGCCATCGCGTCCTGGTAAGAAAGCAATTTCCTTTAATTCGTCAGCAGATACAATTTTACCTTCGACGATACCACCTTTAATAACGAGATGTTCATTCTTTTTAGCTGCTTTAGCAATAACTTTAGGTCCGTTGATTACATCTTTAGAGAAGACATAAGCATTAGGTCCTTCAAGTACAGATTTTTCAAAACTGAGTCCTGCACCGTCAGTAGCACGTCTGACCATTGTGTTCTTTAAGACGAGCATTTCTGCATCTTGAGCACGTAAATCACGACGTAAAGCTTCGATTTCAGCAACAGTTAATCCGTGATATTCAACAACAGTAACAGATCCAGATTGTTTAACTTTTTCTGAAACTTCATTGACTACAGCTTGTTTAGCTTCTAAAACGTTTTGATTCATAGTTCTTCACCTCCTGTTTCTTTTTTTTAAGTTTTTTATTTGAGGCTTCAATATCCAATGAGTATCTCCATCGATTGGAGCATGAATAATAATCTATTTTTCATAACCTCGGCAACATTATTAAGCCCCTTGGCCGTTGCTGTCTATGGTATATTGAATGCGTTCAACGAAATTAATTAAGCTCTACCATTAAATGTGATGTTAATAGCAGGTCCCATTGTTGTATGGACTACTGAATTCTTAACATAAACGCCTTTAACAGCAGCTGGGCGAACTTTCATCATTGTATCACAAACGACTTGTAAGTTTTCAACTAACTTAGTTGTGTCGAATGAAACACGACCGAATGTTAAATGTAAGTTGCCTTCTTTATCAACACGGTACTCAACTTTACCACCTTTAATTTCAGTGATAGCTTTTGCAATATCTACTGCAACTGTACCTGTTTTTGGGTTTGGCATTAAGCCTTTAGGACCTAAAACACGGCCCATCTTACCTAATTCACCCATCATATCTGGTGTAGCAACGATAATATCGAAATCAAACCAGTTTTCTTTTTGGATTTTTTCTAGTAATTCTTTACCACCAGCGAATTCAGCGCCAGCAGCTTTAGCTTCTTCAACTTTATTTGTGATAGCTAATACTTTCTTTGTTTTACCATTTCCGTGTGGAAGAACTAATGTTCCTCTAATTTGTTGATCAGCTTGTTTTGGATCAACGTTTAAACGGAAAGAAACATCGACAGTAGAGTCAAACTTAGTTGTTGAAGTCTTTTTGACTAATTCACAAGCATCTGCTAATTCATATAATTTCTTTGAATCGATTAATGCAGCAGCAGCTTGATACTTTTTACTTCTCTTCATAATTTTCCTCCTTTGTGGTACTAACGGGATTATTCCCTTCCACCTTTAATTAGTCGTCGATTGTAATGCCCATGTTACGAGCTGTACCTTCTACTGTTTTCATAGCAGATTCAACATCGTTAGCATTTAAATCAGGCATTTTATACTCAGCAATTTTACGTAATTGATCCTTTGAAATATGACCAACTTTTGTTGTTTTTGCATTGCTTGAACCTTTAGCAACACCAGCTTCTTTTAATAATAAACCAGCTACTGGTGATGTCTTGATGACGAAATCAAATGATTTGTCTTCATAAGCAGTGATGATTACAGGAACAACTTCACCTCTACGGTCAGCTGTTTTAGCGTTGAAGTCTGTACAGAACTTAGGCATAACAATACCAGCAGAAGCTAGTTTTGGGCCTGGTTTAGCATCTCCACCCATTAATTCAAGTTTAACAACTTTTGCGATTTTCTTACTCACGTGACATTCCTCCTTCTTTTAAGTTTTTGTCCGTGCCGTGGTAATATTGGAATATATATATATTCCTTCCACTCATCGGCTACACGAAAGGGCGCAATATCCCCTATTTCGTTATTCGTGCGTGTCAATTATATCTTATAGAATAAAGTATTGCAAGATAAAAATAGAAAAAAGCTTATTTTTTTCTTATTTTTTAATAAATTTTCACTATTAATTCAATAAAATTTGAAAAAAAGAAAAAGTCTTATCTTTCGATAAAACCTTAATCTTTATTATTTTAAATTTAGTCTTAAAGCGTTTAAAATTGCTAACATACAAACGCCAACATCACCAAAGATTGAAATCCATAAGTTTCCAAAACCTAAGGTAGAAATAACCATAATTGCAACCTTGATAGTGAGTGATAAAACAATATTTTCTTTTACAATTGCCATAGTCTTATTAGCAATCTTTTTAGCATCTTTTAATGCTGATAAATCATCTTTCATCAAAACAATATCACTTGCTTCAATTGCAGCGTCACTACCGATTTGTCCCATAGAAATACCAATATCAGATTGCATTAATACTGGTGCGTCATTAATACCATCACCAATAAAACATACACAATCATCTTTATTTTTATTTTCAAGTATTTCATTAATCTTACTAACTTTATCTTGAGGTAATAATGACGCATAATACTTTTCAATATTTAACGATGATGCAACATGATTTGCAATTTTTTCATTATCGCCTGTTAACATAATTGCTTTATATTTTTTTTCATTAACGTATGAAATAAACTCTTTTGAATTTTCTTTAACTTCATCCTCAATTAAGATATAACCAATATATTCATTATTAAGAGCAACATGAATAACAGTACCAATTTCATCAACTGGTTCATATTTTATGTTGTTGTCATTTAATAATTTTTCATTTCCACACAATATTGTTTCTTTGTTTTTCTTATTAGTTGCGATAATTCCTTTTCCGTCTACGTTTAATAATTCATAATCACTAGTGTCTTCGATTTTTGTTAATTCACAAATACTTTTGGCAATAGGATGAAGTGAATTATGTTCAGCAATAGCTGCTAAACGTAAAATCTTTTCTTTTTGTTCTAAAGGATAAACCTTAGTAACAGCAAAGTTACCTTTTGTTAAAGTACCTGTTTTATCAAAAACAAACACATTTGCTTTTGAAAATTTTTCTAAATAGTTAGAGCCTTTAACTAAAATTCCTTTTGAAGAAGCTTTTCCTAATCCAACAAAGAATGATAAAGGAATTGAAATAACTAATGCACATGGACAAGATACTACTAAGAAGTTTAATGCACGGTAAAGCCAATCAAACCACATTGAAGTTACTAATCCACCTATAACAAAAGTTAAAAGTGCAAGTCCAACTACTATAGGAGTATAATATTTTGCAAATGTAGTAATAAAGTTTTCAGATTTAGATTTAGAAAAAGAAGCATTTTCTACTAAATCTAAAATTTTAGAAACAGTTGAATCATAAAATACCTTAGTTACTTTTACTTCAATAAGAGATGTTAAGTTAATAGATCCACTAATAACTTCTTTACCTTCTTCACATTCATAAGGTAGACTTTCTCCAGTAATTGCTTTAGTATCTAATATTGTTTTACCTTTTACAATAATTCCATCAAGAGGAATCTTTTCACCAGGTTTAATAACAATAATATCGTCAACTTTAACTTCAGTAGGATCAACAGTTTTTATTTCTTTTCCAACTTTTAAATTAGCAAAATCAGGACGAATATCCATTAACGCAACAATTGATTTACGTGATTTACTAACAGCGTAATCTTCAAAAAATTCTCCTACTTGGAAAAGAAGCATTACTGCAACACCTTCCTTATATTCTTGAAGTCCTAAAGCACCACACGATGCAATCATCATTAAAAACTTTTCATTTAAAAATTGACCATGTCCTATACCGACTATAGCTGCCCATAAGACATCATAAGAAAGGATTAAATAAACGACAAGGTATAAAATAAGAGAAACCCAATTGAAACTATTTTCTTTAACTAAACTAGTAAGAACACCAGTTACGTCAAGAATAATAACAGTTACAAATAATAAAGTACCTACTATTATTCTCCATAATAATTTTTTTTGAGATTCACTCATTATCGTACAACCTTACAATCTGGTTCAACTTTACTAATTGTTTCAATTGCTTGTTCTACTACTTTATCGAATACCTCATCGTCAGCTTCTAAAACCATTTTTTGGAGCATGAAATTAACATTACATTCTTTTACTCCATCGATTTTTTTAATAGCTCTTTCCATTTTTGCTGCACAGTTTGCACAATCTAAATCTTTTAAATTAAATATTTTTTTCATAATAACACCTCTATTCATTAACATGAGATAAACCACATTCAAAAATCTTATTTACATGATCATCATCAAGAGAATAATAAACTTCTTTTCCACTTTTACGAGCTTTAACTAATTTTGATTGACGTAAAATTCTTAATTGATGAGATACTGCACTTTTTGTCATATTTAATGCACCAGCAACATCACAAACACACATTTCTTTTATTGCTAGACAAGAAAGAATCTTTACTCTAGTAAAATCTCCAAGTACTTTAAAAAATTCAGCTAAATCATCTAAAGTTTCATCTTGAATAAGTTTGTTTTTTACATCATTTACTATATCTTGGTGAATAACTTCTCCTTCATCATAATACTTTGACATATGAATACCTCCTATATAACAGTTGAACAATTATTCAACTATTACACCATTATAATAGATCACTATTATATATAAGTCAACAAAAAGAAATAAAAAAAAATCGAGGGATAAGCCTCGATTTAAATTTAGATTTTATCAACGTCAGAGAATTCGACTTCAACTGATGTAGAACGACCAAAGAAGACAGTTTGAACTGTAACTGATTGTGATTCCACATTAATTGCTGTAATTTCGCCTTCAGCACCTTCAAGTGTACCACGTAAAATACGAACGTAGTCGCCAACGTTATAACGACTAAACATTGTGTCATCAACAAGACCCATTTGTTTAAGAACGTTTTCCATACTCTCTGGTGGAACTTCTGTCGGTTTTGCACCTTTACCAGATGAACCTGTTAAACCAGTAACGTCTGGTGTATTACGAACCATGAACCAAGTTTCATCTGTCATAATCATTTCAACAAATACGTAACCAGGATATGAGTTAACCATCTTTGTACGACCTGTAGGTTTATTTTGTCTTAAAACTGGTTCTTCTTTTTCACAAACTAGAACTCTAAAAATATAATCTTTTAAATTCATTGATTCTGCACGTCTTTCAATGTTTTCTTTAACTCTTCTTTCACGTCCAGAATAACAGTTAATAACGTACCAGTGTTTTTCAGGTAATTTGTCTGTCATATTCATTTCCTCCTAGAAATTACTGAAGGCTTCTTCAAGTAAGCCTAATAGCTTTGTAGCTACAAAATCAAAGAATGCTAAAAATAATGCAGTAATAATAACAATTATTAAAACAACTGCAATGTTAGTCCAGAGATCTGCACCTTTAGGCCATCTAACACGTTTGCCTTCTTTTACAACGCCTTTAAAATATTTACTTGCTTTGCTCATAAGAGAACCTCCCTATTTACTTTCCTTGTGTAACGTATGTTTATTACAACGAGGACAGAACTTATTTAATTCTAATCGACTACTATTTCCTTCTTTTTTCTTAGTAACCGAATAATTACGAGATAAACATTCAGTGCATATTAAAATAACTTTTTCTCTCATTTTATAAAATCACATCCTATTTTTATCTTGCTATATTAATTTAACACAATAAAGTCAATTAGTAAACATTTAATTAAAATTAAAAATATTTTCTTATTTTTCGTCTTATCAAGTAAATTCTATTATCAATTGTTTTAGTCTCAACGTTAAACATGTCAGCTATTTCTTTATACGAATATCCTTGTGCAATAAAATCTAATATCTTCGCATCTCTTTCGTTTAATTCTTTGCTCTTAATTAGGTTAATCTTATCAATTATAATTCTAGTATTAGTTTTTTCGGTAAAATCACTATCGTCAACAAAAAAATAATCGTCTGCATTATCAATTTCTTGGTCGCATAAATCACTTACACAAATTGATTTATATTTCTTTTTACTGAAATATGTTCTAATATATGTTATTAAATCTCGATATACTGTATTGTACCAAAAATTAAAGAATGTACCTTTGTTAGGTTCGTAATTTGTAATTGCATTATTAGTACTAATTCGTCCTATTTGAGTTAATTCGTCTTTATCAACATTAAGATAATCAAACTCATTTAATAATGGAATAGTAATTGTTCTTAATAACTTTTCATAACGAAAAAAGAGGAAGTTGAACGCTTCCTCATTTTGACATTTAATAAGTGTGAATAATTCAAGATCACTTAATTCATAATCATTCATAAAACGTTCCCTTAGGAAATACGTTTGTAGAAGATTGTTGAAAGGTAAACAGCACATGCAACTGATGCATTAAGCGAGTTAACGTGACCAACCATATTAATTTTTGTAATATAGTCACTATTATCTAAAACTAATCGGCTAATACCTTCTCCTTCAGAGCCAACAACTAGGACAGTTGGAAATTTATAATCTAATTCAGTTAAATCCATCTTAGCACTACCATCACTAGATACAACCCAATATCCTTCATCTTTTAATTTTTTAATTGCTTGGTTCAAATTAGTAACTTGACATACAGGTACAAAATCAATTGCACCAGTTGATACTTTTGCGACTGTTGCGTTTAATGGAGCTTGGCCATACTTTTTTACAATAATACCATCAGCACCAAATGAATCGACAGATCTCATAATAGCACCTAAATTATGTGGATCATTAATGCCATCAAGCATAACAATTAAA
The DNA here is from genome assembly GCA_963651465.1 of bacterium. Classification (GTDB taxonomy): domain Bacteria; phylum Bacillota_I; class Bacilli_A; order RFN20; family CAG-826; genus SUG2458. The sequence goes on along the minus strand of CAVJPS010000018.1, from coordinate 56,747 downwards.
GGATATTTTTTGTTTTTACCACGTGCAATTAGTTCATCTAAAGAAGAATATTTATAATCTTCTATTTCAGCTAGTACACCTTGGTGGTTAGCACCTTTAGTTAATGTATTTAATTCGTTAACAGATTTATATTCGACTTTGACTTTTGCGTCTTTTGCAAGTCCTAATATACGTCCATCATTAAAATTAGACTGAAGGATGAGTCTTCTCACCTTCATCTCCTTAAGAGCACTACAAACAGTATTTCTCCCATAAATGAATTGTGACATATTTTCTTCTCCCTTCAGTCTCAATTTTGTTTCAAATTTGTATTAATTATTTTCTTTTCTTTCCACCAAGAATATTAATTTCAAATGGTTCAATACAATTAGCTAAGTCTTCAGCAAATGCTTCAGCAACTGGAGTACTAATTTCTTGGAATAAAACCATAATACGTAAGCATTGATGGCCTTTATAAGTAATAACGTTTGATTGAATATCTTTTACTTCTACATGATATTCATTTGAAAGTAATAAAACATTACGTAAAACCGGTCTATCTTGTTCGACAACTAAAACAATACGTGGTCTTCTCTTTGTTGCTAAATGTTCAAGTTTACGTAAAGAAACAAGTGTAATAATAGTAATTAAAGTTGCAATAAGTGCATAGGAAATTCTAGCACTACCACAAGCTAAACCAATAGCCATACAAATCCATAATGTAGTTGAAGTTGTAAGTCCACGAATATCAGTACCGTTTTTAATAATTGCACCAGCACCTAAAAAACCAACACCAGAAATAACTTGTGCAGCTAAACGAGCAGGGTCACGACCGGCATCAATAGTACCATCTGTAAATACAGAACCAAAACCATATATTGATAAAATCATAATTAAAGCACTACCTACAGAAACTAAGATATGGGTACGTAAACCAGCACTATGGCCGTGATATTCACGTTCAAATCCAATCATACCAGCAAGAAATACTGATAAAAGTAAGCAAATGAAAATTAATATTAAATTTCCCCACGCACCTAGACCATTAAAAAACTCAATCATATATTGGTCAATTGTCTTAAGGGAAACTTTTTCAACTAAGAATAAGTTTTCCATTTGAAAGCCTCCTATAAAATATTTTTTGTTATAAGCTCAGCACGAATTTGATCGCTCAAGGCAAAATCTTTATTTGCTTTTGCTTCATTATATTTATTATACAACTTTTTATCATCTTCGTTAAGAACAGGGTATTCAATACGTAAACCTAATAAATAGAACATATCCTTTAATTCTAAATATTTTTCATAAGCAAGATTTAAATCAAAGTTAGGTGTACGAAGAAGTTGATTAACTTCTTTAATAACTGAATATAAATATGTTAGAGCATTTGATGTATTTAAATCATCAGCTAATGCTAATAAGAAAGTACTTATATCTTTAGCTTTTTCGTTTTCATTTAAAGTAACATTACTTAATTGAAGTTTAATTGCAAGTTGTTTATAAGCAGTTTGCATCTTATTTAATTCTTTAGCTGCGCTAGCAAAAATCTCATCAGTAAAGTTAACAGGAGCACGATAATGTGTTGATACTAAAACCATACGAACTGGCATTGCACCAAATTTTTCAAATGCTTCATGAGCAGTAAAACTATTTCCTAAAGATTTAGACATCTTTTGGTTATTAATATTAATAAAGCCATTATGAACCCAATAGTTAGCAATATGGTTATTTCCATATGCTTCGGCTTGAGCAATTTCATTTTCGTGATGAGGGAATTTTAAATCAAATCCTCCACCGTGAATGTCAATTAATCCATTTTCAAAAATTGAATTAATCATAACAACACATTCAGTATGCCATCCAGGACGTCCTTCTGACCAAGGAGATTCCCATTTAATACCAGCATCAGTTTTTTTCCATAATGTAAAATCTAATGGTGATTCTTTTTTAGAATTTTCGTCAATACGAGCACCAACTAATAAATCATCAATCTTTGTATTAGATAATGTACCATAATCTTTAATTTTACTAACACGGAAATAAACATCACCGTCAACAACATAAGCAGCGCCTGTATCAACTAATTTTTTAATAAAATCAATAATTTTTGGCATATATTCAGTAACACGAGGAGTTACATCAGGTTTAATTGAATTAACGTTACGTAAATCTTTTTCAAATTCTTCAATAAAATAATTAGTTAATTCAATTTCGGGTTTTCCACATTTTAAAGAAGCATTAATGATTTTATCATCAACGTCAGTATAGTTACTTACGTATTTAACGTTATAACCAACATACATTAAGAAACGATGTAAAACGTCAAAAACGACAACTGGTCTCATGTTTCCAACATGAACATAGTCATAAACTGTAGGCCCACATACATACATAGAAACCTCGTTCTCTTTAATTGTTTTCAAAATTTCCACTTTATTAGTGTAACTATTAAATAATTTAATATCCATAATAATGAGCCTCCCATATTAGCGATATTATATCATATTTATTCAAATTAATATTCATTTATTACTACATTATTGTAATTAACAATAATAAAAAGTGGAAATGTATTTTTAATACAACTTTCCACTTTGTTCTAATATAATTTTTCCTATTGTTTCTTATAAATGCGATGAAATAATTCTTTAGCTTTTTCACTATCTAGAGAACCTATAAAATCGTTATACATATTTTGCAATGCTTTATTATTATGAGCTTGTTTAACTTCTAACAATTCATCTTCTTTATATAAAGCTTGCACACGTTTATTCAAATAAATATCACATATATTTAATTCTTCATTTGGTAAAAAACATTCTTTAACAAAAGGATTACCTCCACCATTTACAAATCCACCAGTCATTTCACAAATTTCAATTAACTGATATTTTGATTTGCCATTCATTAAATCATTAAAAATTGGGATAGCATCTTTTAAAGTAGCACAAATTGCAACATTAATTAAAACACCTTTAATCTCAATAGTTGCTTCTTTAAAAGGTTCAAGTCCATGGACAACTTCTAATTTTCCTTTAGGACTTTCTTGTCCTACCATTTTAAAATATAAAGTACGTAATATTGCTTCACTTAAGCCACCCTGTACTTCACTAATAGCTGCAGCACCAGAATAATCACTAATTAATACATCACTGCTCTTTTCTTCACTAATTCTACTCATATTAATTCCAGCACGTTTTAACAATAGCGCTAATTCACGGACAGTAATTAAAGCATCAATATCTTTGTTTTCGTCAAATACAAGTTTTTCCGATGTTGTTGGAGTAACAACCACAACAAACATATCATCAGGATTAATATTATTCTTTGAAGCATAATATGTTTTTAATAATTTACCCTCGATTTGTTGAGGTGTTTTACAAGAAGAAAGATATGTAACTAAGTTAGGATAATTTTTAATAACATAATGAGCAATACCTTCTGAATTACTAACAATTAGTGGTCCAGGTTGTTTTGTTCTTAACTTGTTATATAAAAGAGAAGCTTGTTCAAAAATCATTACATCATTTGCAAAAGAATAATCAAATGCTTTCTTAAATCCTAATCTTCTAATAGCAGACATCATTTTTCCTGTTGATAATGTCCCTATTTTAATACCAAATTCTTCACCAAGAGTTACGTGACATGATGGTGGTGTTGCAATAACAACAAATTTCTTATTCTTTAGTGCTTCTTCAATTTTTGCTATATCGCTTTTTTCAATAATAGCACCTGTTGGACAAACAACAGAACATTGACCACACATTATACAATTTGAATTCATTAAAGATTCTTTATTAAATGTACCAACAACTGTATCAAAACCATTATTAAGGAAATCAATTGCACCTTTTCCTAAAACATTATTACAACGAGCAACACATCGACCACATAATACACATTTAGATGTATCTCTAATTAAACAATTGGATAAGTTATCATAAAATGGTGTCGTCTTTTTGCCTTCATAATTTTTACTATTTGCTCCAACTAAATGAGCAACATGTAATAATTCGCATTTACGTGTTTTAGAACACTCCATACAATTTATTCGATGGTTCGATAATAAAAGTTCAACATTTGCACGACGAGCTAAGACTGCTCTATTTGATGAAATAGATATTTCCATATCGTCTTCAACTTTTGTTGTACAAGAAGTAACTAAGTTTTTATATCCTTTTACTTCGACTAAACAAACTCGGCATGAACCTCCAGCACATTCACCATGATTAAATTCACATAATGTAGGAACTTCATATCCGCATGCTCTACAAGCATCAAGAATTGTCATATTATCCTCAACTTTGAAAGGACGGTTATCAATTTTTATATTAATTTTACCCATAAATTTCCCTCCTAAGCTTTTGATATTGCGTTAAATCTACATGATGGAACACATGCCCCACATTTAACACATTTACTTTGATCTATTTCATATACAGTACGTCCAATTTCTCCAACAATTGCTTTGGATGGACATGAACGTGCACATAAGCTACATTTCTTACACTTTAAAGGATCAATTCTGAAACTCATCATATTCTTACAAATATGAGACGGACATTTTTTTTCGTTAATATGAACTAAGTAATCTTGTCTAAATTTATTAATTGAAGAAATAACTGGATTAACACCCATACGACCTAAATCACAAGCTGCACTATCTTTAATTAATGCAGCCAAATCTAGAATCTTATCTAAATCTTCTTCTTCGCCATTTCCATCTGTTATTTTTTCAAGTAACTCTAAAATACGTTTCATTCCAATTCGACAAGCAGTACATTTACCACAAGACTCTTCTACAATAAATTTAGTATAGTAACGTGTTGCATCAACAATACAATTGTCTTCATCCATTACAATAACACTTGCTGAGCCAATTACTGCTCCAATGTTTTGAATATTTTCAAAATCAAGTGGAATATCTAATTCTTTATCATTTAAAAAAGTACCATTAGGCCCACCGATTTGAACTGCTTTAAAACGACGTCCATTAGGAATGCCTCCACCAATATCGTAAATTAATTGACGTAATGTAGTTCCAAATTGAATTTCAGCTAATCCAGAATTATTTATTTTTCCACCTAAAGCAAAAATCTTTGTTCCACGCGATTTTCCATTTCCTAACTTAGAATACTTAATTGGTCCATAACGCAATATATATGGAACTGCGGCAAGAGTTTCAACATTATGAACTACTGTTGGTTTATCCCATAATCCTTTGGTAGTAGGATATGGTGGCTTAATTTTTGGAACAGGTCTATTACCTTCAATTGTATTAATAAGGGCAGTTTCTTCACCGCAAATGAATTCACCTGGTCCATAACGTAAATGAATATGGAAAGTAAATCCACTACCTAATATATTTTCACCAAGTAAACCAAGCTCATAAGCTTGTTCAATTGCTCTTTTAACACGAGCAATTGCAATTTCATATTCACTTCTTAAATAAATATATCCATGATGAGAACCAATTGCATAACCTGCAATTGTCAACCCTTCAATAACAGCAATTGGATTACCTTCCATAATTGAACGATCCATAAATGAACTTTGATCAGCTTCTTCAGTATTACAAAGAATAAATTTTTCTGCTCCTTTACTAGCATAAGCATCTTGCCATTTTTTACCAGCAAAATTACCAGATTCCTCCCGACCACGTAATCCGGCATCTAATACTTGTTGAATAACATCTTGTGGTCCCATTGAAAAAGCATTAACTAAACCTAAATATGAGCCATATCCAATTGCTTCATTAATATTGCTAGGGTCGACAACTCCACAACCAGCAAAAGCAATTCGCAATTGTTTTTTAAAGAAATTAATTTCATCTTGTCGTACAATTGTTTCTTTTGTTATAGCATCAACATATAAAAGTCTCGTAACCATGTGATTATTAATAATATCATTATCAATAATTTCATCTACGTCATAGGAAGGAGAAGGTTTAACATTATGATATAAAGTACCTTCTGGAAGCATCTTTACAAATGGACCACGTGAACAAAGGCCGAAGCAACCAACAATAGTAACTTTAATATTGCTTATTCCTCGTTCAGCTAATTTACGTTCAAAATCATTTTTTAAAGAATCAGCTCCGTTTTGTAAACAACTACATCCACCACAAATGACAATAGAACGGTTACCTTTAGTACCGTAAATCTTACTATCAAATTTTTCTTTACATTTCTTTTGATAAGATTCGAATTGTTCCACATTAGGTAATTTATCCATTATGAGTCACCTCCTAATTTACGGTAATGAGCAATAATGTCATCAACGTCTGCTAATTTTAAATTGGAATATACTTTTCCATTAATAGAGAAAGCAGGGGCTTTTCCACAACTTCCAATACATCGAACTGTATCTAAAGTAAATAGCCCATCTTTTGTAGTCTCACCAGGTTTAATATTTAATAATTCAGTCAATTTATCTAAAATTTGACGACCACCTTTGACATAGCAACAGGTTCCTGTACAAAATCCAATAACGTACTTACCTTTTGGCTCATGTGAAAAAAATGAGTAAAAAGAAACAATACTAAATACCTTAGCCTCAGATTCACCAGTCATAGTCGCAACAATTTTTTGTGCTTCAAGAGGAACATAACCAAATTCATGTTGAATATCACATAAAATCATTAATAAAGGTGTACGATCATTTTCATGATCTTTGCATATTTGCTCTATTTTTGCTATTGCAGCATCTTGTAAAGCCATATTAAAACCTCCCATTTACTTGTGTAAATAACTATTTGTTGTAGTCAATATAACATTTATAAAGGTAATAATAAGTTAACTAACAAAAAAAGCATCCCGAAGGATGCTAGTTTATAAATTTAATTATTTTACAAATTCAACAATTGCCATTGGAGCGTTGTCACCAAGACGGTTTTGTAATTTAAGAATACGTGTGTATCCACCATTACGTGTAGCATATCTTGGTCCAATTTCATCAAATAATTTATCTAAAGCAAGTGTTCCTTCTTTTTCGTCAACGACGAAGTTACGAAGAACAGCTGCTGCTAAACGACGATTGTGTACATCACCTTTTTTAGCGTATGTAACTAATCTATCTGACATTTTGACTAAGTCTTTTGCAATACCTGCTGTAACTGTAACTCTTTCAGAAATAATTAATTGAGTAACAACGTTACGGAGCATATTGTGATATTTGCTTGATGTGTAAGCAGCCTTAAATCTTACGCCTGTCTTACCATGTACATTCTTACGACCTTGTGCAGCCATGTGTAAATCCTCCTATTCGTAATCACGGAAGTTAAGTCCAATAGAAATTAATTTTTCTTTAACTTCTTTTAATGACTTCTTACCGAGGTTACGTACTTTCATCATATCTTCTTCTGTCTTTTGTGTTAATTCCATGACAGTAGCGATACCTGCTCTCTTTAAGCAGTTATATGAACGAACTGATAAATCTAATTCATCAATTGTCATTGTTTCATATTGGTTAACTGGTTTATCGACTTTTTCAACGATAACGTTAACATTTTGTGCGACTTCACTTACTTGATCAAATAATTGGAAGTGTTTAGTTAAAATCTTAGCAGCAAGAGCTAATGCATCTTGTGGTAACATTGAACCATTTGTCCAAATTTGAAGAAATAAGCGGTCATATTTTGAGTCGTGTCCAACACGAGTTGGTTCGACACTGTAGCTAACTTTTGTAATTGGTGAATAGTTAGAATCAGTTGGAATTGTACCAACATGATAGTTTGATGACTTATTGCCTTCAGCTGTGACATAACCACGGCCATTACGAGCGTGAATTGTCATTCTGAATTTACCACCGTCAGCAACAGTTGCGATGTGTAATTCAGGATTGATTACTTTAACATTAGCAGGTAATTGTAAATCACCAGCAGTGACTTCACAAGGACCAACAACGTCAACATCAATTTTCTTCATTGAGCTTTCATCATCTTCATCAATTTCAAGAACTAAACTCTTTAAATTTAAAATAATTGTAGTTACGTCTTCGACAACGCCCTCTAAAGCGCTGAATTCATGACGTGCACCATCAACTTCGATTGCATAAACTGATGCACCAGGTAAAGAGGATAATAAGACTCTTCTTAAAGCATTACCTAATGTAATACCAAAGCCTCTTTCTAGTGGTTCAATAACGAACTCACCATAATTTGTGTCTGGGTTAAATGTAGCAACTTTAAATAATGGTTTTTCAAATTTTCTCATTTAATTTTTCCTCCTATAGCTGTGTAATGATTATTTTATTAACCACGTGGGCGTTTAGGTGGACGGCAACCATTATGTGGAATAGGTGTTGTATCAGTAATCATAACAACTTCTAAACCAGCAGCTGCTAAACTACGAACTGCAGATTCACGGCCTGGGCCTGTACCTTTAACGTTAACATCAACAGTTTTAATACCTTGATCAACAGCAACTTTTGCACATGCTTCACCAGCCATTTGAGCAGCAAATGGTGTAGATTTTTTAGCACCTTTGAAGCCTAAAGCACCAGCACTTGACCATGCAATTGCGTTACCTTGTTCATCAGTAATTGTAACGATTGTGTTATTGAATGTTGAGTGAATGTGAGCAATACCTTTAGTATAGGTTCTTTTGACTTTTTTCTTACGTGTATTTGTATTATTTTTAGCCATTTTACTTTCTCCTCACTTTCCTTATTTAACTGCTTGCTTTTTATTAGCAATAGTTTTTGCAGGTCCCTTACGAGTACGAGCATTTGTTTTTGTACGTTGACCACGAACTGGTAAACCTCTACGATGACGTAAGCCACGGTAGCAACCAATTTCTTGTAAACGTTTGATGTTTAAGTTGACTTCACGACGTAAGTCACCTTCAACTTTAATTTCTGCGATTTCATTACGAATTAAGTTTAATTGATCTTCGCTTAAATCTTTTACGCGAACATCTTCGCTAATATTAACTTTAGCTAAGATTTTTTGTGATGTTGTTAAACCAATACCATAAATATATGTTAATGCGATAACAACTCTTTTATCATTTGGAATATCTACTCCAACAATACGTGCCATATAGCATTTTCCTCCTTAATTACCTTGTCTTTGCTTATGCTTAGGATTTGCGCAGATGACCATAACGCGGCCATGTCTACGAATAACTTTGCATTTGTCGCAAATTGGTTTGACTGAAGGTCTGACTTTCATAAAAATTTCCTCCTCCAAATTTTGAAATTTTTTATTTTTTATTTGAATCTAAAAGTGATTCTGCCCCGTGTTACATCATAAGGCGAGATTTCAACTGTAACTCTATCACCTGGTAGAATGCGTATATAATTCATACGGATTTTACCAGAAACGGTAGCGAGAATTACAACTCCATTGTCAAGCTTTACACGAAACATTGCGTTCGGTAAAGTTTCAACGATTACTGCCTCGACTTCAATAACGTCTCCTTTTGCCATAAGTTCCTCCTCGTTACTTTTCTAATGTTAATGGCTCAAAGCCATCTTCGGTAATAACAATAGTATTTTCATAATGACATGATAATTTACCATCGACTGTTCTAGCTGTCCAACCATCTCTATCAACTTTAATTTCTTTTTTACCTTGATTGAGCATTGGTTCAATTGCTAAACACATACCAGGACGAAGTTTAGGTCCGCGTCCAGGAAGGCCATAGTTTGGAATAATTGGGTCTTCATGTAATTCTTGACCAATACCGTGTCCTGTATAATCTCTTGGGAGAGAATAACCATTTTCTTCAGCATGAACTTGAATAGCGTGTGAAATATCTGATAAGAAATTGCCAGGTTTAGCAAATTTAACACCTTCCCAGAAACATTCTTCAGTAACACAAATAAGTTTTTCAACTTCTTCGCTAACTTTACCAACACGATATGTTCTTGCTGCGTCGCCGTTATAACCTTTATAACAAGCGCCAACATCAACAGTTAAGATGTCACCTTCTTTTAAAGGTTTTGAGCTTGGAAATCCGTGAACAAGTACATCATTGACTGACATACAACAAGTTCCAGGAAAACCGCCATATCCTTTAAATCCCGGTGTAGCACCTTGTGCACGAATAGTTTGCTCTGCGATACGATCTAACTCTTTAGTCGTAACACCAGGTTTAATTAACGGCTCAAGTGCTTTAAAAACACTAGCCGTTATTTTACCTGCTTCGCGCATCAACTCGATTTCTCGAGGCGATTTCACGATAATCATCTTTTACTCTCCTTTAAGAATATCAACGATATCTTTAAAGACGTCTTCGATGTCTTGTAAACCATTTACATCCTTACATAAGTTTCTATCAGAATAGAACTTAATAAGAGGTTTAGTTTGGTTTTCATAAGCATCTAATCTTTCGCTTAAGACTTCAACTGTATCATCTTTACGTTGAACAAGTTCACCACCGCAAAGATCACATACACCAGAAACCTTAGATGGTTTAAATGATACGTGATATGGAGCAGCACATGATTTACATACGCGACGTCCACTAATACGTTCTATTAAAGCACCCTTATCAGCTTCAATATTAACAACATTTGAAACTGGGCGATTGATTTCATTAGTTAACTTTTCAAGAGCTTCTGCTTGTGCAATTGTACGAGGGAAGCCATCTAATAAGTAACCATTAGCACAATCATCTTGTGAAAGTCTATCTTTAACAAGACCAATTGTAACTTCATCAGGTACTAGAAGCCCCTTATTAATATAAGAAGCAGCTAGGTTACCTAAATCTGTACCATTTTTAATTGCTTCACGGAACATATCTCCAGTAGAAATATGTGGAATTCCGAATTCAGCAATAATTTTTTTTGCTTGAGTGCCCTTACCAGCTCCAGGTGGGCCCATTAAAATAATATTCATAATTAATATCCCCTTTTATGAGTTTGGTTAGTAGCTTCTTCAAAACTCTTACCAGCGATTAAACCGTCGATTTGTGAGTTAAGCTCAAGTGCAACACCGACAACAATGATTAAGCCTGTGCCACCAAGAGCAAGACTTTGATCCATTAAGCCAGTTAAAGTTAGAACTACAGGTAATGCTGCAATAAGCATAAGAGCAAATGCACCAATAAATGTAACTCTATTTAATACTTTACGAACATAACGTTCAGTATCATTACCTGGACGAATACCTGGAATATAAGATCCATTCTTTTGGAAGTTATCAGCCATTTGTTCAGGATTGATTTGTAAATTTGAATAGAAGAATGTGAAGACAACGATGAGGACTAAATAAATTATTAAGCCCCAAGGCATACTCCATTCTCCACCATTAAACCATGGCATTTTTGTTAATTTTGAAGTTTGGAATACATTTAACCATTCAGCTTCTGTATCAGCTCCAGAAACGAAGCTTGCGATAACAGAAGGAGCCATCATGATAGATGAAGCGAAGATAACTGGAATAACGGAAGCACTGTTAACCTTAATTGGTAAGAAACTTGCGCTTGACATTTTAGCAGTTCCGCCAGATTTACCAGAATGTTGAACTGGAATCTTACGCTTAGATAATTCAATAAATGTAACAAAACAAATAATTAATAAATAAGCTAAGACATATAAACCAAATTTTAAAACCCCTTCAACAATACGTGATGGAACACTTGATTGAATTGGGTAATAAAGCCATGTATTAAATGCAGAAACCATTTGGTTAGGTAATGAAGCGATAATACCAGCAAAAATAATTACTGAAATACCATTACCAAGACCTTTGGTTGTGATTTGGTCACCGAGCCACATAACTAACATACCACCAGCAATTAAGACAGTGACTAGATATGCGTAATTCCAGAAACCAGAACCAGAAAGTGTGACATAGTTACTATTTTCCATAGTAACAATCATACCATATGCTTGAACAGCACCTAGTAATAAAGTTAAATAACGTGTAGCCATCTCTGATTTTTTACGTCCTGTTTGACCTTGCTTACTTAATTCAGATAAAGCAGGTAATACATCCATACTCAATAATTGAATAATAATTGATGATGTAATGTATGGCGAAACACCAAGGGCAAAAACAGAGAAACTTGATAACGCACCACCACCGAGTAAGTTCATTAATGCAAAGATTGAATCATTTGAGAATGAAACATCATTGACAGATACTCCAGGAATTGTGATAGCTGAGCCTATACGGAAAACAAATAAAATTGCTAACGTAAAGACTATACGTCCCATAACTTCTTTATTTTTAAAAATAGAGACTATTTTTTTCACACTAGATCACCTCAATTGTGCCACCGGCATTTTTAATAGCAGCTTCTGCGCTCTTAGTAAATTTGTTAGCTTTAACAGTTAATTTCTTTGTTAAAGTACCATTTCCTAATATTTTAACACCATTTAACTCTTTTGTAACGAGTTTAGCTTCTTTTAATAATGCTGGAGTGACAACAACGCCATCTTCGAACTTATTTAAGTCTTCGACGTTGACAATTGCGTAATCTACACGAGTGAAGTTTTTGAAACCATGTTTTGGTAAACGTCTGAATAATGGGTTTTGACCACCTTCAAAGCCTAAACGGACACCGCCACCAGAACGTGAGTTTTGACCTTTTTGACCACGACCAGATGTTTTACCATTGCCTGAACCTAAACCACGGCCGACACGGTTGTTATCCTTACGTGAACCTTCTGTATATTGTAAATCATGTAGTTTCATATTGTGCACCTCCCTATATAAAATAGTTTGTATATTTTTAAATTATTTACGTAATGCTTTAACTTGAGCGTATGTCTTTAAACTATTAAGACCGTCAGTTGTAGCGTGAAGAATATTTAAAGGTGTTCTTGCACCGTAAACTTTTGAATAAATATTTTTGATACCAGCAAGTTCTAAAATAGCACGAACTGGACCACCAGCGACGACACCAGTACCTTCATCAGCAGGTTTTAAGAAAACCTTTGTTGAACCGAAGACACCTTCGACACTATGAGGGATTGTATCACCTTTAACCATATGTACAACATACATATTTCTTTTTGCTGCTTCTAATGCTTTTTTAATTGCATCTGGGACTTCAGCAGCTTTACCTGAACCATAACCGAATTTGCCTTTGCCATCGCCGATAACGACTGTAGCAGCAAATCTCATACGGCGTCCACCTTTAACAGTTTTTGAAATACGGTTGATTGAAACAACACGTTCTTCATATTCTTTTACAGGTTTTTCTGGACGACGTTGGCCACCTTTACGGTCACCTTTACGATCAGGACGTCCGCCTTTACGATCTCCACGAGGAGCTGGTTTTTCTTCTGCTTTTACTTCTTCAGTAACTACTTTTTCTTCTTCTGCCATTTTTTTCTCCTCCTAGAATTCTAAGCCTGCTTCACGAGCTGCTTCTGCAACAGCTTGAACACGGCCATGATAGACGTAACCAGAACGATCGAATACGATTTTCTTAACGCCTAAGTTTAATGCTTTCTTAGCGATGTCTGCACCAACTTTAGCAGCAGCTTCAATGTTGCCACCATTTTCAAGTTTTAATGCGACTGAACTAGATGAACAAAGTGTAACACCTTTTACATCATCGATAAGTTGGCATTCAATATTTTTATTAGCACGATATACAGTTAAACGTGGGCATTCTGCAGTACCACTAATTTTAGCACGTACTCTTGCATGACGACGTTCACGAACAACGTTTTTAGAAACTTTTGTAAACATACTTTCTTATCCTCCTTATCGACTATTTCTTACCAGCACGTTTGCCTTCCTTACGAATAATATGTTCGCCTTTGAACATAATACCTTTACCATTATATGGTTCAGGTTCGCGGACTGCACGGATACGAGCTGCTGTTTGACCGACTGCTTGACGGTCTGAACCTTCTACAGTAACTTCTGTAATTGAAGGGCAAGTAATTTTAACGCCTTCTTCAGGTTTAATAACTACTTCGTGTGAGTAACCAACGTTTAATACTAAGTCAGAGCCTCTTAATGCTGCTCTATAACCAATACCAACGATTACTAATTCTTTTTTGAATCCTTCAGTAACACCAACGACCATGTTGTTAATTAAAGCACGAGTTGTACCATGTAATGCTTTAGTTTGTTTTTCGTCGTTTGGACGTTTAACTGTTAATTCGGAACCGTTAATTTCATATGTAAATAATGGGCTGAATGTTTGAGTTAAAGTACCTTTAGCACCTTTAACTGTAACAACGTTACCATTAATTTCAACGGTTGTGCCTGCAGGAATATTAATTACCTTATGACCAATACGTGACATTCTTTTATCCTCCTACCAGATGTAAGCGATAACTTCTCCGCCAACGCCTAATGTTCTAGCTTGTTTATCACTGATAACACCTTTTGATGTTGAAATGATAGCAATACCTAAACCTTTTAAAACGTGTGGGAGTTTATCTGCTGGAGCGTTAACTCTTAAACCAGGTTTTGAAATTTTCTTTAAACCTGAGATGACTCTTGTGCCATCTGGTGCATATTTTAATGTAAGTTTTAATTCTTTTTTGACGTCGCCAGTAACTACGAAGTCTTTGATGAATCCTTCTTCTTTAAGGATTTCAGCAATACGTACTTTCATAGTAGAACTTGGCATAGTAACGTCTTCATAACGTAATGCGTTAGCGTTACGAATTCTTGTTAGCATATCTGCAATTGGATCTGTCATTACCATAACTTTTTCCTCCTTCTACTACCAACTTGATTTCTTCATGCCTGGAATTTCGCCTTTGTAAGCTAATTCACGTAAGCAGATTCTACAAAGTTTAAATTTACGAATGACTGAGTGAGGACGACCACAACGTTCACAACGAGTGTATTCTCTGACTTGGAATTTTTGTTTTCTAGCACAGCTAATTTTCTTTGATGTTTTTGCCATAAATCGTTTCCTCCTCCTTATTTCTTAAATGGCATACCCATTAATTCTAATAATGTATATGCTTCATCATCAGTTTTTGCTGATGTAACAATAACGATATCCATACCACGTAATTTTGTTACTTTATCGTAATCGATTTCTGGGAAAATAAGTTGTTCTTTAACGCCTAATGTGTAGTTACCACGGCCATCAAATGAGTTCTTACTTACACCACGGAAATCTCTAACACGTGGAAGTGAAATGTTAAATAACTTATCAAGGAATTCATACATACGAACGCCTCTTAAAGTAACTTTACAACCAATAGCTTGTCCTTGACGTAATTTGAAGGATGCGATTGATTTTTTAGCTTTAGTAACTACTGGTTTTTGACCTGTAATTTGTGCTAATTCTTTAACTGAATCTTCTAAAGCTTTTGAGTTTGCTGTTGCATCACCAACACCGATGTTAATAACAACTTTGTTAAGTGATGGAATTTGCATAACTGATTTATAGCCATACTTTGTGTTTAAAGCTGGAGCAACTTCTGTGAAGTATTTAGCTTGTAAACGGTTAGCGTATGTTTTTGCTTTTGGAGCTTTTTTAGCTTTTGGAGCAGCTTTCTTAGCAACTGGTGCTTCTTCAGCAACTGGTGTAGCTTTTTCTTCAGCAGCTTTAGTAGCTGTTGTTTTCTTAGCAGCAGTTGATGTTGTCTTCTTAGCTGTTGTTGAAGTTGTCTTCTTAGCAGCAGTTGATGTTGTTGTTTTCTTTGTTGTTGAAGTAGCTTTCTTAGCTACAGTTTTCTTTTCTTCTTCAGCCATTGTGCTACCTCCTATAATTTGCTTCCGCTTGCTTTTTTACCAACGGAAACACGAACTTTTTTGCCATCTTCGACTTGGAAACCAACTCTAGTAGCTTTTTTAGTTTTTGGATCAATTAATGCAACATTACTAACGTGGATAGGAGCATAAATATCAACAATGCTTCCTTCTGGATTAGA
Source organism: bacterium (assembly GCA_963651465.1). Lineage (GTDB taxonomy): Bacteria > Bacillota_I > Bacilli_A > RFN20 > CAG-826 > SUG2458. The sequence continues at coordinate 40,961 of CAVJPS010000018.1, read as the reverse complement.
TTGTGTTGGCTTTTTGTGTTTCTTTCTTGTGTTAACACCTTCGACAACGACTTTGTTTAAGCTAGGTAAAGCTTTTTGAACAACGCCTGTCTTGCCTTTGTCAGCACCAGAAATAACGATAACTTTATCACCTTTTTTGATATTCATAGTTATTTCCTCCTATAAAACTTCAAGAGCAAGAGATAAAATCTTAGCGAATTTATCACCATGTTCACGAAGTTCACGAGCAACAGGTCCAAATACACGAGTACCACGTGGAGTATTATCATCATTAATTAATACTACAGCGTTGTCATCGAATTTGATTGTTGAACCATCTGCACGATTGACTGCTTTTGCAGTTCTTACGATAACACCTTTAACAACGTCACCTTTTTTAACTTTGCCGTTAGGAATTGCATCCTTAACTGCACATAAGACGACATCACCGATAGATGCTGATTTTCTTTTTGAACCGCCATATAAACGGAAGATACGAACTGATCTTGCGCCAGAGTTGTCTGCGACAACTAAATTTGTTTCTGTTTGAACCATAATTTTTCGTCCTCCCTATTAATCGATAGCCTTGCTGTTAATTGCAACAAGTCTGAAACGTTTTGTAGCTGATAATGGACGTGTTTCCATGATTGTTACAACGTCACCAACATTAGCTTCGTTGTTTTCATCGTGTGCATAATATTTTTTACGATATTTAACACGTTTACCATATTTTTTATCTTTTTTGTGAGTTTCAACTAAAACAGTAATTGTCTTATCGTTTTTGTTAGAATATACAACACCTTTTAAAGTTCTACGAGTATTTCTTTCTTCCATGTTTTAGTTCCTCCTTATTTAATACCTAATTCGCGTTCACGTAATACTGTGTAAATGCGAGCGATATCTTTACGTGCGTTAGTCATAACTTTACCGTTTTCTAATTGACCAACTGCTTGTTTGCGACGATCGTTGAATAATTGTTCTTTTAATTCATAAATCTTCGCATTGAGTTCTTCAGTACTCATTTCTCTGATTTCTTTTAATTTCATAATTACTCAGCCTTTCCTTTCGCAATAATTTTTGTTTTAAGTGGAAGTTTGTAAGAAGCTAAACGTAATGCTTCACGTGCATCAGCTTCTGCAACACCACCGATTTCAAACATGACTCTACCAGTTTTAACAACTGCGACCCATGATTCAGGTGAACCTTTACCAGAACCCATACGAACTTCAGCAGGTTTCTTTGTTTTTGCTAAGTGTGGGAAAATTCTGATCCAGACTTGACCTTGTCTCTTTGTGTAACGAGTTAAGACAATACGAGCAGCCTCGATTTGTCTAGCTGTAATCCAGTTACCTGAGACAGCTTGGAGACCGAATTCACCGAATGAAACTTCGTTACCAGCTTTTGATAAACCTTCGTATTTAATTCCGTGAGGTCTACGATATTTAACTCTCTTTGGTTGTAACATAGTGAATTATTCTCCTTTCTTTTCAGCGTTCTTAGCTTTACGAATTTCACCTTTACAGATCCATACTTTACAACCTAAACGGCCGTATGTAGTAGCAGCTTCTGCACAAGCGTAATCGATATCTGAACGTAATGTATGTAGAGGAATGACACCTTCATGGTAACCTTCTGCACGAGCAATTTCAGCTCCGCCAAGACGACCACTAATAGATGTTTTACATCCTTTAGCACCTGCGCGCATAACTTTTTGAATTGCTTTCTTTTGAACTGATCTGAAAGAAGCACGTTCTTCTAATTGTCTAGCAATTGATTGAGCGACTAAGTTAGCGTCTAAATCAGGTTGTTTGACTTCAACGATTTCAACTTTTAATTCAGAACCATTGACTAATTTTGTTAAGCCTTTAGTAATGTTTTTAATGTTTGCTCCATCTTGTCCAAGTGCAACACCTGGTAAAGCAACGAAAGCGTTGACTGTAACTGTATGGCCTTTATCAGTTTTAATACGTTGAATTTCAACGTGTGATAATTGAGCCTTCTTTAAGTTAGTTTCTAAGAATTTACGAATTTTAATATCTTCGTGTAAGAAAGTAGCGAAATCTTGTTTTGATGCATACCATTTGGAATTCCAATCACGATTGATACCAATACGCATACCATTTGGATTAACTTTTTGTCCCATTGTTTCGTTCCTCCTTATCTTTCTGCAACAACACAAGTAATTTGTGATGTTCTCTTAACTATATCTGATGCTGAACCTTTAGCACGTGGAATATATCTCTTTAAACGTGGTCCGTCGTTAGCATAGATTTCTTTAACATATAATTTGCTTTCATCTAATCCATTATTATTAATAGCGTTAGCAGCAGCTGAACGAATTAATTTAACAACGATTGGAGTAGCAGCCTTGTTGACGTTAGCTAAAATGCCAAGTGCAACTTTGACGTCTTTACCACGAACTAAATCGATAACAAGACGTACTTTACGTGGAGTAACGCGGACTCCAGTAACTAATGCTTTTGCTTCTTTTAATTCTGCCATTTGTCCTTACTCCTTACTTTGCGTGTGCTGCTTTATCTTCAGCAGTGTGGCCTGTGTGGCCTGTGTATTTACGAGTTGGTGCGAATTCACCTAATTTGTGTCCGACCATATCTTCTGTAACATAAACAGTAATGTGTTCACGACCGTTGTAAACAGCAAATGTGTGTTCAACGAATTGTGGGAAGATAGTTGATCTACGGGACCAAGTTTTGATAATTTCTTTTTTGTTTGTAGCGTTTAATGCTTCAACTTTTTTCATTAAGGATGCCTCACAGTAAGGACCCTTTTTTAAACTACGAGCCATATTTCATTCTCCTCCTTCATTACTTACTTGCGCGTCTTACTATTAACTTAGTAGATGCCTTTTTATTTCTTCTTGTCTTAACGCCAAGAGCTCTCTTACCCCAAGGTGTACGAGGTGCATCACGTCCGACAGGACATTTACCTTCACCACCACCATGTGGGTGATCGTTAGGGTTCATAACACTACCACGAACAGTAGGTCTTGTACCTAACCAACGAGTTTTACCAGCTTTACCTAATTTAATTAAGCTGTAATCTTCATTACCAACTGAACCAACTGTTGCACGGCATTTTGCTAAGATTTTTCTAACTTCACCAGAAGCTAAACGAATAATAACGTATTTGCCTTCTTTACCAAGTACTTGAGCACTTGTACCAGCAGCACGGCATAATTGGCCACCATTGCCTGGGTATAATTCAATATTGTGAACCATTGTACCTTCAGGAATGTTACCTAATTCCATAGCGTTGCCAACAACGATGTCAGCAGCTTCACCAGAGATAACAGTTTGGCCGATTTTTATGTCCTTTGGACATAAGATATAACGTTTTTCGCCATCTACATAGTTAACTAAGCAGATATTTGCGTTACGGTTTGGATCGTACTCGATAGTAGCGATTTTACCTGGGATACCATCTTTATTTCTTCTGAAATCGACAAGACGGTAAAGACGTTTGTGACCTCCACCAATATGACGTGTAGTAATACGACCATTGTTATTACGTCCGCCAGTTTTTGATAGTTTAACTGTTAAACTTTTTTCAGGAGTATTTGTTGTAATTTCTTCAAACGTCGAGTTTGTCATGTTACGACGGCTTGGTGTCGTAGGTTTATATGTTCTAATTGACATATTCTTAATCTCCTATATTCTAGCCAATCTTTGTGGCTTATTCCTTAAATAAATCTAATGCTTCGCCATCAGCTAATGTAACGATAGCTTTTTTCATACCAGGAACATATCCTGCATGACCATTAGCACGTTTAGATTTTCTTAATGTGTTAACAATGTTAACATTTGCAACTTTAACACCGAAGACAGATTCGAATGCAAGTTTTACAGCAGCACGATTTGCGTTTTTAGCAACTTCGACTGTAACTTTGTTTTGATTTTGCATTAATGCCATTGTTTTTTCAGTGATAACTGGACGAACAATTGTATCAAAACTATTGACTGTAGGTTTTGCTAATTTTTTAGCTTCAACTTTCTTTGCCATTATTTAAGTCCTCCTTCAAGAACCTTAACTGTATCTTTAGTTAAAACAACTTTGTTAGCGTTCATTAAATCATAAACAGAAACATTGTTTACACCAACGATAAGAAGGTTTTGGATGTTTGCACCACCCATGATGAAGTTATCATTTTCTTCACTGAGGATGACGAGTGTTTTGCCTTCAGCTTTAATTGTTTTTAATAAAGCGACGACAGCTTTTGTTTTAGGTTCTTCAACGTTAAGAGATTCAACAACGATTAAGTCTTTAGATTTAACTTTATCTGATAAAGCTGAACGTAAAGCTAAGTTGTGAGCTTTCTTATTCATTGATAACTTATAGTTTTGTGTACCTGTTGGACCGAAGACGTTACCGCCACCAACCCAGATAGGTGAACGTGAGGAACCAGCACGAGCACGGCCAGTACCTTTTTGCTTCCAAGGTTTCTTACCACCACCGGAAACTTCATCACGTCTTAATGTACGTGCAGTAGCTTGACGGCAGTTTGATTGATAAACTTGAACTGCATCGAACATAACTTGTGTGTTAGGTTCAATTCCAAAGACTTCACCGTTAAGAGAAACTTTGGATTCGCTTTCTCCAGCAGCGTTTAATACTGGATAGCTAACGTTTTTAATTTTTTCAGCCATGATATTTCTCCTTTCGATTACTTAGCATTGTTGACTAATGGTTTAGCAACTCTTGCTTTTCTTTGTTCTTTAATAGCAGATCTGATTGTAACGATTGATTTGTTAGCACCAGGTAATGCGCCTTTAATTAAAAGAGCATTCTTTTCTGCATCAACACCAACTACTAATAAGTTAAGAGTTGTTGTTGTGTAGTTACCATGATGACCAGCTGCTTTCTTGTGGTGAACTCTGTTGTTAGTTCTACCGTTTGTAGCAAATGAACCAGATGATCTGTGGAAACCAGAACCATGTCCTTTAGGTCCAATTGTGTAGTGATAACGTTTAATAGCACCACTGAAGCCTTTACCTTTAGAAACGCCTGTTACATCAACGACGTCACCAGTTTTGAATAGATCAACTGTAATTTTGTCGCCAACATTATAGTTAAGCATTTCATCAGCATTAAGTTCTTTTAATTCGTACTTAGGAGTTGTGTTAGCTTTAGCGAAGATACCTTTTTCAGCTTTGTTACAGCGATTTTCTTTCTTTTCTTCGTAGCCAACTTGAATTGCTTGATAACCATCATTTTCTAAAGTTTTGACTTGAGTTACAACGTTTGGTAAGACTTCGACAACTGTAACAGCATACATTGTGCCATCTTCAGCGAAAACTTGAGTCATACCCATTTTACGTCCGACGATTTGTTTCATGTTGTCTTACCTCCTATAACTTGATATCAATATCGACACCAGATGGAAGGTCAAGTCTCTTTAAGACATCGACTGTTTCCTTAGTTGGGTTAACGATATCGATTAAACGTTTGTGTGTTCTAATTTCGAATTGTTCACGAGAATCTTTATATTTGTGAACAGCTCTTAAGATTGTATAAACTTGTTTTTCCGTTGGTAGTGGAATAGGACCTACAACCTTAGCCCCAGAGTTGATTGCAGCATTAACGATCTTGTCAACAGATAAATCTAAGACTTTGTGATCATAAGCTTGTAAACGAACTCTAATCTTTTTTGATTTAGCCATGAAATTTTCCTCCTTGTTTAAATAAATCAGGCAGTGACGACGCTCAGCACGAATTCCACGACTCCATTTCATGACAACGCCTGTTGGAGTATCGCCAACCTCGTGCATCATAGCGGGCATCAACGTTTTTAATGATACTAGAATGCAACGCAAAAAGCAACTACTTTTTTTAAAAAATAGTAGAAAATAATAAAAATATATATATTTTATATATAAACCTTCGTTTTTTCCCTATTCATCACTAAATATTTCAATTTATTTCTATAAAACTTTCAATAATTTAATACATTTTTTTCTGTAAAAATTCATTTTTTAATTCAAAAATTATCAAAAAAAGTACAAAAAAAGACCAAAATTATTGCATTTTAGTCTTTTGAATCATCTTTTCTTTGATTTTTGATTGAAAATTCACATCCACAATAAGTTTGACGATATAAATTATACAAAGAAGCAAGTTCTTGACCTTTATCAATACCACTTTGTTTTTTAAAATCACTATAGAAATATTTTGTATTAGGATACTTTTTTTCTAGCTTTTTACCAATAGCGTTTAAAATCTGACTATTTTTTTGTCTAGATATAGTCATGACAGTACAGAAATAATCATAGTTATTTTGCGATGCAAATTTATAAGCTTCATCCATACGTTTTTCATAACAAATGACACAACGATGTCCGCCTTCTTTATCATCTTCGTATGGCTTCAAATCAACGATATAATCGTCATATTTATAATCTTGTACAATAATTTTAATATCGTATCCAAAATCTTTTTTATATGAATTTAAAAGTCTTTTTAATTCCTCTAATCTTCTAGAGTATTCACTATGTGGATAAATATTTGAATTATTAAAAAACAATGTAACATCAAAATGTGGACACAAAAATGTCAAAGGAAAACAAGAACAAGGTCCACAACAAACATGCATTAATAGTTTTGGCTTTACATTAGGATTTAATTTAGAAATTTCTTCTAGAGAACGTTTATAAAAATTAATCCTGTTTGCCATATAAAATCATTGAATCTCCAAAACTAAAGAAACGATAACGTTCTTCAACTGCATGTTTATAAAATTCTAATGTGAATTCTCTTCCAGCAAATGCTGATACAAGCATTATTAAAGTAGATTTAGGTAAATGGAAATTAGTTATTAAAGCATCAATAGCTAGGAACTTATATCCTGGAAAAATAAATATATTTGTGTCTCCACTACATTCTTTAAATTCACCATATTTTTGCATAACGCTTTCTAAAGTACGAGTTGAAGTTGTACCAATTGCAATAATACGACGTCCTTCTTTTTTTGCTTTATTTAATACATCGGCTGTTTCTTTTGACATCATATAGAATTCGCTATGCATAACGTGATCATCTATATCTTCAACTTTAACTGGTCTAAAAGTACCAAGTCCAATATGAAGAGTAACATCAACTACTTCAATTCCTCTTTTTTTAATTTCGTCAAAAAGTTCAGGAGTAAAATGGAAACCAGCTGTAGGAGCAGCAGCACTACCTTCAATTTTTGCATAAACAGTTTGATAACGTGAATTATCACCTAATTGTGCGTGAATATATGGGGGAAGTGGCATTCTACCTAATTCATCAAGTATTTCATAAAAAATACCTTTATATAAAAATTTAAAGTGACGTAAACCTTCATCTAGAACTTCAGTACATTCTGCAATAAGTTTACCTTCACCAAAATCAACTCTTGCACCAACTTTAATAGCTTTAGCGTTTCCAACCAAGCATTCCCATTCGTCTTTTCCGATTTCACGTAATAATAAAACTTCAACGTGAGCAAGTGTTTGTTCTTTAACACCAAAAAGACGAGCTGGAATAACTTTAGTATTATTACGAACTAAAACATCTCCGGGTTTTAAATAATCTAAAATATCATAGAAATGTTTATCTTCGTAGCTTTTATTTGCTATATTAACTGCTAATAATCTTGAGTGATCTCTTTTATCAGCTGGTGATTGAGCAATTAATTCTTCAGGTAAATAAAAATCATAATCATTAATACTATGCATAATTAAAATCCTCTCTTATCACCATATTTTTTAATGAATTCATCTTTGAAATCACCAAATCTGTCTTCTTTAATAGCAATACGTGCTTCTTCCATCATATGAATTAAGAATCTAATATTATGAATTGAAAGAAGACGTTTACCAAATGTTTCATCACATTTATAAAGGTGACGTAAATATGCTTTGGTATAATTTTTACATGTATAACAATCACACTCATCATCAAGAGGTGTAAAATCATATTCATACTTAGCGTCACGAATATTAACACGGCCCTTAGAAGTCATTAAAGCACCATGACGAGCAATACGTGTTGGTAAGACACAGTCAAACATATCAACACCTTTTGCAATACCTTCTAAAATATAATCGATAGAACCAACGCCCATTAGATAACGTGGTTTGTCTTTAGGTAAATACGGAACTGTATAATCAACCATTTCAAACATAACATCTTTTGGTTCACCAATAGATGTTCCACCAATAGAATATCCAGGGAAATCCATTTTAACTAATTCCTCTGCACAGTGTTTACGTAAATCTTTAAATTCTCCACCTTGGCAAATTCCAAATAAAGCTTGATCTTCTCTTTTATGAGCGTCTTTTCCTCTTTTTGCCCAACGTAAAGTTCTTTCAACACTTTCTTCCATATAATGGTGAGTAACAGGATATGGTGGACATTCATCAAAAGACATAATAATATCAGCACCAATTTTTTCTTCTAATTCAATAACAGATTCGGGAGAATAGAAAAGTTTATCACCGTTAAGATGATTTTTAAAATAAACTCCTTCTTCTGTAATTTTACGGTTATCAGCTAAAGAGAATACTTGGAAACCTCCACTATCTGTTAGCATAGGTCCATCATAATTCATGAATTTTTGGACTCCTCCAGCTGCTTTAACAACATCAGCACCTGGTCGTAATGATAAGTGATATGTATTTGCAAGAATTACTCCAGCACCACATTCTTTAACTTCTTCAGGAGATAATGCTTTGACAGTTGCAAGTGTACCTACTGGCATAAACATTGGTACTTCTACATCGCCATGTGGAGTATGTAAAATGCCATATCTTGCACCTGTTTGTTTATCTATATGTAATATTTCTAAGTAAAACTTTTTGTTATCCATAATAAATCTCCTTTTGCTTTTCTATCATACCACAAAAAGAGAAATAGTAAAGTCAAACAAATTTAGTACTATTTATAATCCTATATCAAATGTACAAACATAAATAAAAAAGTCTTTTACAAGATATCAATCTCATAAAAGACAATGACTTTACTTATTTCTTTTCGTCTTCAGCAAGTAATGCTAACATCTTATCTGCTAACATTTTATTTACTTCAGCTTCAATTGCTTGTTTAAATGCAATATAAGTTAAATGGATACGACTTTCTTTTTTATATTCTTCTGTGTTTTCGCCATATTTATCTTTTAACTTTCCTAGACATTCATCAATTTCACCATTTAACTTTGTAACAGCTTCATTTGTTATTGCTTCTTGATGTTTTTTAAATGCTGCAAATAACTCTTCAGCAGTTTCGTGATCTTCGCGGTCACGTTTGAATAAATTAGTTAAATCTTCTAGTGAAACAACTTTCTTTAAAAAATTAATACCAATTAAATAAGCAATTTGATCTTTTTCATATTTCTTATTTGTTGGTGCAGGAATAACTTTGCCTTTAACATAGTTATTAATCATAAACGAAGATATTCCTTTATCGTTTTCGTCAACAAACAAACTTAATTGACGACCTAAATATGTTAATAATTGATCCATATAAAATGGAACATCAGGTAATTCATACCAAGTAGCTACTTTATAATTTTTAATAGCCTCTAACCAATCTTTTAATTCTTTTTCCATAAACTCAACCTACCTCCTGGAACTATTTATTCTAGCATAAGAGTTGACATAAACCAAGTAGAAAAGTCAACTTAACTAGATAATTCAATACTAAATTATAGATTGGTAATAATTAGGTAATTTTATTATTTTTTATTTTTTTCTTTTAAAAAGGATAAAACAATTCGTAAAAATAGCTTATATTTCTTATCTACATGATGAGAATTAAAGACATAATCTTTATATTCAACAACCATTTTCTTTAAATATTCAATATCCTCACTGTGTTCTTTAACACTATTGTTTCTTACTGCCATAAAGATAAATGATGCTGCAGAAATTGGTAACCAAATCTTGCATATATCTTTAACATTGCTACGTTCTTCATTAAGAGCTCTATCTTCTAAAAATCTAATAAAAGAAAGATGTTTCTCTCCAAACTTTGCTCTCATTTCACTTCCAGGTCTTATCATATAATGATATAAAGGTTCATTAAAAGAAACTATTTTTCTAGCATATGAATAAACATATATAATAAAACTAAAATCTTCTCCGTACTTACAATCTTCATTAAATTTAATGTTATTATCTTTTATTAATGAAGTACGATAAAGTTTATTCCATAACATAAAACTAGAAGGAAAATGATCAGTAATAATACTTTCTAATCCTGATATTCCATCTTCATCAATTATTTTTATATGTTTCTTTTTAGGAATAAAAGATTTTACAACTTGTAATCTGTATGTACACGCAGATACAGCTGCGTGTTTCTTATGAATATAATGATATAGTTCTTCAATAAAACGTGGTTCTAAATAATCATCACTATCAACAAATGTAAAAAATACCCCATTAATGTGATCTAATAAGAAATTACGTGTCTTAGCAACATTTTTCTCATTTTCTTTTTTTATTAATTTAATACGTGAATCACTTTTTGCGTATTCACTTACAATATTATATGTATTATCAGTAGAACCATCATCCACTAATACAATTTCCAAATTACTATATGTTTGTTTTTGAATACTTTCAATACAACGTCCTATATATTTTTCAACATTGTACATAGGCACAAGTACACTAATTAATCTTCTTTGTTCCATTATATTACCTCATACTATTACTATAACTTAATGCGTGATGTAATAAAAGTAAATAAAAGAGATAAAAAAACAAAGATATAATTCTATCTATTAAAAAAATACTATTAATATTTGAAGAATTGACGTCGTTTTAAAAAAAATATATAATTGTTGTGATAAAGAGTTAATGACTAAAATAGATTGAATAAATCTAATTAGTCGCCTTATGGTTCCCTATATCAATTTTATATTATCTACCGATAATTAAAACCGGATATAAGGATATCTGGTCTTTTTTATCAAGGGGTGATTTACAAATGAAAATAATAGGTGTTATTGCAACTAAAAATAGAAATTATCTATTAAAAAAAGCCATATCATCAGCATTAAATCAAAAAAAATTAGATGAATTAATTGTTGTATCAGATTCTGACGAAGAGACATTTATCAAAGATGAGATTCTATGTAAGGATAAATGCAGTTTTTTAAAGAATAAATATACAAGAAATTATGCGGGCAATTTAAACACTGCATTAGATTATATAGTTTTAAAATACATAATAATTTTAAAAGAAAATCCTAATAATATATATATTGCATTTTTAGACGATGATGACTTGTGGAAATTAACTTATATTGAAAAATGTAAAAAAGTACTAGCTTCAAATCCAGATTTTGTTGTTACAGGATTAAACTATTATACCGATGATAAAGTACTTCAGTTAAGCATTCCACAATCTTTTGATATGACTTCGTTTTTATCTAAAAACCCACACGTTCAAGGATCGAATACATTTGTTAAATTAAGTACCATTTTAAAAGCTGGTTGTTTTGATGAAGCCTTGAATTCAACTACTGATAGAGATTTCTTTACTAGAATATTAATGTTAAATCCTACTTATGAAATAATAAACGAATATCTAGTTGATGTTGATGCTCATAATGATAGACAAAGACTTACTAATAATAAAGATGGTAAATTAAAAAGCTTATCTTATTTCTATTCCAAATATTATGGTTTGATGGATAATGAGTTAAAATGCAAGTTCTTTGATAGAGCCAAAATTTTAACCAATATTAATGAAAATATAATCGAAGAAAACTTAGCTAAAGAATCTTTAACTGAAAACATCAAATGGAATAATGATAAATTTAATGGTCATGTTATCTTTGGTTTTATTACATCAAATGATAAACTTGGAGTTAGATTATTTGATTCATTAATTAATTTAAAAGATATAAGAAAATCGGTAGTTGTATTATGCAATATTGAAGAACCATCAAAAACTTATATAGAAAAAGCAAAACTATTAAATGCTAAAATTTACGATTTAAATCAAGCAAAAGAAATAGGAACGAATTTAGATAGTTTATCCTTTGCTAAAGATGCATTATATAAAAACGGTCAAATTAAAGATATTGCTGTATCCCGAACAATTTTACATGAAATACTTAAATTAAATAGTACTGATGAAGACGTATTATGGATTCTTGATGACGATATGGAATTAAAATATCTTACTAGAGACAATGGTGAATTTGTAAAAAAGGATTTGCCAGTTAGTGAGATATTGGCAAAATATCAAGGTAAAGCTGATGTTGTAATTGGTTCTTACTCAGAAGATGCACCACTTCCAACATTATCAACAATAAGAACTTCGTTACTTGATTATGTTTATAAAAACAAAATTAATAAAGCAGGATTATATAGAACTGATATATATGAAAATAGAGATTATTATTATGATTTATCAAATAATCATATTGGTCTTGAAACTCCATTATTCATTGAAACAAATTCTTTGGATGAAATATTTTCTGGTAAAGCCACTTCAAGAAAACTTTTTATTAAAAATTTAACTGAATATGAACCATATTGCAGAGGTGGAAACACCATTATCTATAATAAGAAAGTATTGGATATACCAAATATTTCACCTATATTTGCAAATAAAATCGCAAGAAGAAGTGATTATTTTTGGGTTGAACAAGCAAAAGATGCCAATTTTAAAATTATAGGTTCATCATTTGCTACATTACATTCTAAACTTCCAACATCTTTTGATTTGGATAAAGAAGCTGATAAATTATTAAAAGATTTATTGGGTTCATCATTTACTAAAACGGTTGAGTTAAAGAAAAACAATAGAGGGGATTTTTATAATGAATTTAAATATCAATATGAATCTCGTTTGATTAGAATTGTTAATTCATTTTATAGAATCTTAGGTTTACTACATATTATTAACGAAGATTCATATAAAGGCTTAAATGAAGAATTTATAAATAGATTTATATCTAGAGCAAAATATTATTTATATGAGCCTACTGTTAGATCTGCTTATGATGTAATTAAGAATATTACATCAAAATATCTATTAACTGATGAAGTAAATAAAATAGTTAGTAAATTTGGTAATGATAATAAAATGTTAGGATCAGGATTAGAAGGGGTTGTCCTAAAAGATAATAACGACTTTATTTATAAAATCTTTTATAAAGATGAGAACTTAACTTCTTTAAGAAAACATTCTAGAGATTTTGCTAAATGCAATCAACTTGGAAAAATTGAATTTATTGATTTATTTGGTTACACCGCAATTAAATATAAACAATGTGGTGAAATTAATAAATATAGTGGTGGTCATACCAAAGAGTTAGTATCCTTAATTAGATTTTTAAAAGATAATAACTTGGTAATTACAAATATAAAAAAGGATAATTTTATTCTTTTAAACGGAAAATTAAAATATATTGATTATGGTAAATCATTTGTAGAATATTCAATTGATAAATATAATCGTATGGTTAAAAGAACATTTGAAATGCTTAAATATAGTAATTTATCATTAAATGAGTTTACTGAATTAATAGAAAAAGATTACATGAACTGTGATAAAGAAATTTTATTTGGAATGGATAACTTTGAAAAACTACTTAATAAAAGAGAAAAAGAAGCAATTCATGATCATATAATCATTGATAAAATTAAAGAATATAAGCCTAAAACAATATTAGATTATGGTGCGGGTAAATGTAAAATTACCAATAGCCTAGCTAATGATTTCAAATGTTATGTTTTTGATATAGATTTAAAGACCTTAAATGAAAGAGCATCTAAGGATGTAATTAAAATAGAAAATATAAATGACTTTAATAAGAAGGTTGATTTAGTTATTTCTAATCTTGTATTATGCAATGTAACTGAAGAATGGGATAACAAGATATTAAATAATATATCTAACATATTAAGGAAAAACCGTCATGCAATTATTAGTGTATGCAATCCATTCTTTGATTCAGTTGATAATACTGAATTAAGAACCAAAGGATATAAAGGTGATTATTCACAAAATAATTTCTATACAAAAGAAGGGTTATATGGACCAAAAGATGATTATCATAGACCATTTAGTTATTATGAGAACTTATTTAAAAGAAATGGATTTGAAATAAAAGAAATAATAGAATCAGACGGTGTTAATGTCGATACATTAAATCCTATTAGTGAACATCTAATATTTGATGTCATTAATGTTAATAATATCATTCTTGATGATTGCTCATTAATGATTAAAACTTGCCCTATGGATTATGAAATAGTAATACCATGTATAAATCAAATTGTTAACAATTTAGAAAATGGATTTAAATTTAAAGAAATAATTGTATCTGTTGATTTATCAAAAGTAGAAAGAGTAAGAAGATATTCAAAAGATGATGAAAAGATATTATTAGAAAGATTAAATTATTTAAAATCTAATGGTACTATTGATAGACTCGTTACTACATTAAATCATGAATCATATATTAAATGGTTTGGTATGGACTCTAAATATTCACACTCTGAGAATGGTCAGCAAATACTTGCTACATTAAATGGTTTTGACAATGTTAAAACTAGATACGTATTTCAAACAGATATTGATATTTTATATAAAGTGAAGAATGGAAAATTCATTGAAAGTTTTAATGAATTTATAAATTCAAATGCAATTACTGCAACTCTTGGAATTTGTAGAAATAAATCTATTGAATCAACATATGGTAAAAGGGTTGAAGTTAGAAACTGCTTCATTGATTTAGAAAAATTGAATTCTAAATTACCTTTAAATAATTATCTAAATGCTGAAGGTAAATTTAGTTTACCTTGGCATAGAGCATTAGATAATATTTTGTTAAAGCAAGAAAGCATTCGTTTTGGAGACAAAGATATATTCTTCGTTCATTTACCTAATGACATGAAAAATAATAACTTTATTAGTGCTTATCTTTTGGGAAATATTCCTTTAGAACAAGTTAACAATGTAGACGCTATAAATATTATTAAGGAATGGTATCCTAAAACTAATAGATCAATTGCTATTTTCTCTAGGGGGAAAAATGTAGGAGTTGAAAAGTTAAAAAGATTAATTGAATCGTTAAAAAAACAGGATGATCAATGTTTTGATTTTGTATATTTTGATGATGCATCCGATTTAAAAGAACAAGAATATCTATATTCGTTATCAAAATATGACTCATGGTGTAAAACCCATATGATATTAATTCAAAATACTCACTCTGTTGATTCTTTGGCTAATTTTGACAAAGCTATGAAATACATTATAACTAATCCGGATACAATTGTTGTAAATGTTGATGGTGATGATTGTTTACTTAGAAACGATGCAATTTCTATTATTAGAAATGCATATAAAAATGGGGCAGATATGACCAGTGGAGGATGCTTTAGAATTGATAAACCAAATAGAAGATACTCTATTGAATCATTTAAAAATTCTTGGTTGAGAAACGGTGATAATATTTGGTTACATCCAAAAACATTTAAAAGATATTTAGTTGATTATATTGGTGACTTCTTAATTGATAATGGAAAATATGTTGATGCTCATACCGATTATGCTATATTACTTCCTATTGTTGATGCTTCAAAACATCCTTTAGAAATAAAAGAGCAGATTTATTATTTTGAGCCATCTAAAGAAAATGTAAATGAATTAAATCAATATAATATTAAACATAAAAAAGAAACAATAGATAAGCTTTTTAAAAAAGCACAAAGGAGATTTATGAAACCTATAATTTCAGTAATTGGTGACGCAGTAGTTGATAAAGAAGATGAAGAATATAAATTAGGTATTGAAATAGGTAAAGCTTTAGTAGACGCTGGATATAGAGTTAAAACAGGTGGTCTTGGTGGAATTATGGAAGCAGTATTAAAAGGTGCTAAAAGTTCGTCGAAATATGAATTCGGTGATACTATTGCGATACTTCCTGGAAATGACACTGAAGAGGCTAATGAATATGCTGATATTAAAGTTGCTACTGGTCTTGATAATATGAGAGCAAAGCAAGTAGTTGATGCTTATGCAGTAATTGCAATAGGTGGAGGAGCGGGAACTCTTGCAGAAATTGCAACTGCATGGTCTATATATAAATTAATAATTGCTTGGAATAAAAAAGGATGGTCAAGCAAACTTGCTGAAACTAAAGTTGATGAAAGAATTCGCTACAAAGAAATTGAAGATGATAGAGTATATGGATTTGATTCTTCTAGTGAAGCTCTAAATATACTTAATAAACTTGGTAATAAATATCAAAAAGAATATCACGGAATAAAGTGGAGGAAAAAATAATGAAAATTGGAATTATCGGACTTGGCCATGTTGGAACTGCAATGCATGGATTATTTAAAGATGCTGTTATTTATGATAAATTTAAGAATTTAGGTTCACAAGATGAAATAAATAATTGTGATGCTGCGTTTGTTTGCGTTCCTACTCCTAAAAGCGAAGACGGAACATGTGATACATCTGCTGTAGATGAAGTATTAAATTGGTGTAATTGTAAAGTAATTATTTTACGTTCAACTGTAAGAGTTGGTTATACAAGAGAAATGTCTGAAAAGCTTCATAAAAATATAGTATTTCAGCCAGAATATTATGGTGAAACTGTAGCACATCCTTTTGTTAATCTATCAGATAGAAATTGGCTATCTTTTGGTGGAACACCCGAAGCAATAGATTTAGCGATAGATGCATATAAAACTGTTATTAATTCAAATGTTCGTATTTATCAAGCAAGAGCGGATGAAGTTGAAATGGCTAAATATATGGAAAATGCATTCCTAGCTACAAAAGTAACATTTATAAATGAAATGTATGATATTTGTGAAAAGCTAGGTTTGAATTATAATCAAGTAAGAGAAATATGGATTGCTGATCCTAGAATTGGCACAAGTCACACATTTATTTATAAAGACAATAGAGGATATGGTGGTAGTTGCTTACCTAAAGATATATCCGAACTTCATGAACTTGAAAAGAAAAATGATCTTGATGATACATTAATAAATGCCGTTATTGAAAAGAATAAAAAATATTTTAAATAAAATTAAAATCAAGTTTAAATATTTTCTCATTTCTATTATTCATCGATATATTAACTAATTGTAATAAAAATGGTAAAACAATATAAATACAAAAAGGAGATTTATAATGTCAAAAAAAAATGAAATATCTTTAATGTCATTTAAATTAATTATGCTTAGAAAAATCAATGAGTTAACGGAAGAAAATTTAGCTAAGCAATTGAACATTGACACAAAAACAATAGCTGAGTAGGAAAATGGTGATAAAGAAATCGATTTAAATAGTACTAAGATAATATGTGATTACTTTAATGTCCCTAAAACTTACTTTTTATTTAATGAAGATTTTGATAAAATTAATTACGTATTAAAGGAAAAGATTTCTGATTATGTTGCTACATATATAGTAGAATGTAATGCTAAATCAATTATTAATAATTGTAAAAAAAGAATTAATCTAGATAAAATAGATTTTAAAAAAGAATATTTACCTGTTTTTAATATTGATAACAAAAATTCGAATCCGTCTTTAAAAAATTATTGGGAAATAATTATATTATTAATTGACAATGGTGCATATTATACTAAACAAGTAGGCTGGGGCGATGATATTGTTTGGTGGGACATAGTAAAAGATAAATCTAGAACTAATCTTGTTTATAGGATTGCAAAAGATAGTTCTAGCAAATAATCAGTAAAAAAATATAACGATGGAGACATATAAAGTCTTCATCTTTTTATATGTTGGTATCCTATCAAAATTTATTAAAATTTAAATGTTTAGTACAAATTTATTCGTCTCTCTTATCTTGTTCATGTTTCTAATACATTTTCAAGATATTTTTATGATAAATTATAAGATATAATTAAACGGTAAATAGTATTTACTCATTATAAGTGTTATAATATTTATATATTTCGGTAAGAGGTTTTTAAATATGAATTATAATTATCAAAAACTTACAATTACATTAAGAAATAAATTAGTAATGTCTCAAGAAGATTTTGCTAAATTATTAGGTGTGTCTTTTGCAACTATTAATAGATACGAAAATGGTCATCATGAACCTACTATTAAAGTTAAAAAGAAAATCATTGATTTGTGTAAAAAGAATAAAATTGAATTAGTAATGGAGGAAAAAGATGTCTAATATTGAATTAAATGATAAAGACTTTTCGATTAAATATCCTGGAATATTAGAGATTCTTTTGCTCGATAGAACAACTAAGAAAAATCTTATTTATGCAACTGATAATTATATGATTAAAGGACATAATTCAGAAGATTATATTGAATATAATCATCTAGTAAATGCTAAACGTTCATTAATAAGACCAAGAATGGAAAAATCTTTAGTCGAACAAAAAAAGAGATCTAAAGATATGGCTGAAGTATTTACACCATCGTGGGTATGCAACAAACAAAATAACATGATAGATAATGAATGGTTTGGTTATGATGGAGTATTTAACAAAGAACTTGAAAATAAATGGGAGTCTACTAATATAGTTAATTTTAAAGAAAATAAATGGGAAGATTATATTGACTTAGAACGTCTTGAAATAACATGTGGTGAAGCTCCGTATTTAACTTCAAGATATGATGCAGTTAATGGCATTGAAATAGAAACTCATAATAGAATCGGACTTCTTGATAGAAAACTAAGAGTTATATCCGAAAATACTGCAACAAAAGAAGATTTTACTAAATATTGTTATATCGCATATAAAAGAATTTATGGATTCGATTTTCAAGGCGATAATGTATTAATTGCTAGAAAAAATTTGTTTTATGATTTTATTGAATTTTATATGGATAAATTTAATGAAGAACCATTAATTGAAATACTAACTGAAATTGCAAAGATTATAAGCTATAACATTTTCCAAATGGATGGAATAAAATTTGTAATACCTTATAGTTGTCATAAGGAACAATCTAAAGAAATGTCTTTGTTTGAAGAATATGAACCAATGCCTGTTGAGTGCTGTGGCTGTAAAACAGGTGATCATAGAAAACACAATGGCGTATACGCAACAATTAAAGACTGGCGTAAAAATAAAATAGTTAGATTTATTGATTTAACTTATTAAAGTTTAAAGTGGGGATTATTATGGAAGAGAAAGGAAACTTAAAATTCGAATCAACATTCGAATATAAACTAATATATATATTTAGAATAAATGATGAATCACATAAAGGATATTTAAAAATCGGAGATGCAACACTTAAGACTAATAAAGATTTTAGTTCTTTTTTGCCATTTTGCAATGATTTAAATGTTGCTGCAAAAAAAAGAATCGATGAATATACTGTTACTGCTGGTATTACTTATCAACTTTTATATACTGAAATTGCCGTATATATAAATAATCAAGGAATTTGTAAAGCTTTTAGAGACCATAAAGTACATAATGTTTTAAAACGTTCAGGAATTAAAAATGTTTATTTTGATAAAGAACGTAGACAAAACGAATGGTTTGAGTGTGACTTAGAAACAGCTAAAAACGCAATTAAAGCTGTTAAGACTGGTAAATCAGCATTAGAAGGATATCAAATAACACAAAATCAAAGTCCAATAGTATTACGTCCAGAACAAGAAGAAGCCATACAAAAAACTATTAAGCAATTTTCAACAAGTCATAATATGCTTTGGAATGCTAAAATGCGTTTTGGTAAGACATTGTCAGCTCTTGAACTTGTTAAAAGAATGAAATTTAAAAAAACTATCATAATAACGCATAGACCTGACGTTGATAGCGGATGGTTTGAAGATTTTGGTAAAATTTTCTATGAAAAAGATTCAAAATATTCTTATGGATCAAAAAACAATGGTAAAACTATCGATGATCTATTAAAATCTGACAATCCATTTATCTATTTCGCATCAATTCAAGACTTAAGAGGAGCTAAAAAAGCTGGTGGTAAGTTTGATAAGAACAACGAAATATTTAAAACTAAATGGGACTTAGTTGTAACAGATGAGGCACATGAAGGGACTCAGACTGAACTTGGTAAAAATGTTAGAGATTTACTTATTAATGACGAGAATTATGATTTAAGCTTGTCTGGTACTCCATTTAATTTATTTGATTTATATTCTAACGATAACACTTATACTTGGGATTATATTATGGAACAAAAAGCTAAGCATGATTGGATGAGAGATTCAAATAAACTTGGTGATTCAAACCCTTATGAAGAACTTCCAAAACTAAATATATTTACCTATGAACTAGAAAAACTTATCCATACTGATTTTGATTTAGAAGATAAGGCATTTAATTTTAAAGAATTCTTTAGAGTTTGGACAGGAGAGAAAGAAAAAGATAACGCTGATATTCCATCAAATGTTAAAGTTGGTGACTTTGTTCATGAAGATGCTGTAAATGCATTCTTAGATTTATTATGTACAAAGAGTGATATTACAAATTATCCTTTTTCAACTGACGAATATAGGAATTATTTTAGACATACCTTATGGATGATTCCTGGGGTAAAAGAAGCAAAAGCTTTAACCGAACTTTTAAAGAAACACGTTGTATTTAAGAATTTTTCTATTGTAAATGTTGCAGGTGATGGCGATTATGACTTTAAAGAAGAACAAAAAGCTAAAGATAAGTTAACTAAAGCATTAACTAACCATCCTGAAAATACAAGAACTATAACTCTTTCGTGTGGACGTTTAACAACTGGTATAACAGTTCCAGAATGGACTGGCGTATTAATGTTATATGGAACTTATATGACAGACGCTAAATCTTATTTACAAACAATATTTAGAGTTCAATCTCCTGGAAATATTAATGGTAAGATTAAAGAAAATTGTTATGTGTTTGACTTTGCACCCGATAGAACATTAAGAGTTGTATATGATTCCATTCAAAAAATGGCAAAACGAAGAGAACCTAAAATTGAAGTTGCAAAACTTATGGGTGAATTCTTAAACTTCTGTCCTGTTATTGCACTACAAGAAGTTTCAAGTATGAAAACATTTAGTGCAAATGAATTACTTCAAGAAGTTAAAAGAGTGTATGCTGAACGTGTTGTTGAATCTGGTTTTGAAGATAGATGTTTATATGATGAACTTAAACTCAAACAACTAGATGAAAAAGCACTTGATAAGTTTGAAGAATTAAGAAAAATTGTTGGTAAAACAAATCAAACAATAAAAACTGATGTTAAAGTTAATGAAAACGATTTAACAGAAGAGCAAAGAAAAGAACTTGAAAAATTAGATGATAAGAAGAAAAATAAAGAACCTTTAAGCGAGGATGAAAAGCAAAGGCTTGAAGAATTAAAGAAACTTCAAGATAAAAGAAAAACAGCAATTTCTATTCTTAGAGGTATTTCTATTAGAATACCATTACTTGTATATGGTATGGATATTGATTATTCTTCTGATATTACAATTGATGGATTTGCCGATTTAATCGATGAGACATCATGGAGTGAATTTATGCCAGTAGGTGTAACAAAAGATATATTTAAAACATTTATTGAATATTACGATAAAGATATATTCATTAAATCATGTAGAAGTATAAGAGCTATCGCTAAACAATGTGATGATTTAGAACCAACAAAACGTATTCAAAAGCTAGTTGAATTATTTGATAAATTTAAAAACCCCGATAAAGAAACTGTTTTAACTCCATGGAGAGTTGTTAATATGCATATGGCTCAAACTATTGGTGGATATTGTTTCTATAATGATGATTATTCAACAAGATTAGATGAACCTAAGTTAGTTGAACAGACAAATGTAACTGATGACATTTTTACAGATGAAGGTAAAGTTTTAGAAATAAATTCTAAGACGGGTTTATATCCATTATATGTTGCATATACATTCTATAGAATGAAATTAAACGATAGAGATTTATCATTTGAAGATAAGAAAAAGATTTGGGATGAGGTTGTTCTAAATAATATTTATGTAATTTGTAAAACTGAAATGGCTAAACAAATTACAAGAAGAACATTACTAGGCTATACTAAAGGTAAAATCAATGCACATGCATTTGATGATTTAGTAAATCAAATGAAAGAAAAGCAACAGCAATTGGTTGATAAAATATTAAGACCAAACTTTTGGAATCAAGGAGGTAAAGAAATGAAATTTAATGCAGTAGTAGGTAATCCACCTTATCAAGGCGTAAACCATCAACAAATATATCCTAATTTCTATTTAACATCTTTACATCTAGGACAATATGTTTCTTTGATTTTCCCTATAAGTTGGCAAGAACCAAAAAATGCGAATAATTTATCTTGCATGAATAAAAAGGAAGTTAAACAAGATAAACAAATAGTATTTATTGATAATAGACAAAATGTATTTCCAGGAATATCTGGTGCTGAGTGGGTTAATATAATATTTTGGAAGAATAAATACGATAACGAATTGGATGGAAAGCAATTGATTTATACAAATGGTATAGATCCTAAATATATTTTATTATTAGATGAATATGACAAAACAAAAAAACCTCAAGAAATACAAGATTTAGCTGATATTGTCATAAAATCTAAGGATTTTGAGCCTATAAGTAATATTACATCAGTACGTAAACCATATGGTTTAAGTACTGATGTAATAACAAATGATGATGATACTAATATGAAAAAATATAATATAACACCACTATTTAAAAATAAACTAGATGAAACAAATATTAAAATATATGCTAAATCAGGATTAGTATTATGGGTTTCAAGAAATTTTAAATTTCCTAAAAACTCTGATAAGCTAGATAAGTTTAAAGTGCTAATTCCATATGCCTGGGGTAATATGTCCGAAAAGACAGGCCTTGGTGGTGCATTCTCGGATATAATTATCGCGTCTCCATATGAAGCTTGTACGGAAACATATCTTGAATCTGGAAAATTTGATAGTTATGTGACCGCTAAAAAGCATGCTAAATATTTAATGACTAAATTTGCAAGAGCTTTGCTATATATGAATAAATTTTCACAACATAGCACATCTTCATGGGGAGCTATACCAATTCAAAACTATAATGAAGATTGGTGGAATTTATCAATTTCTGAAATTAATGAAAAGCTTTTTGAAAAATATAATATTCCTCAAAATATTAGAGATTTTGTTAATAAAAACATACAAACAAAATCCGAATCTAATATTGTAAATTATGAAGAAAGTTATCTAAAAAATAAATAAATCTTGTTTCTCAATTTAATATTATTTAATTCAGTGGTTAAATAATCATATAAACACATAAAATAGTGAAAAATACTTAATAGGCTTTTTGTATTTTTTTCTATTATATAGTTGAAATTTAAAGTTTAAGTAAGAGCATTAATAATAATACAAATCAACCTAAATGTTATGAGAAAAAATGGTTTATTGATGCTCGCCATTAAATAATAAAATAATAGTGAAACATAAAAAAGGAGAGTTTTAATTATGGAAGAAACAACAAATACATTTGGAACTAAAATCAAACAATTTCCATTTGATGCAAATGGTATAAATACTATTAAAGAATCAAACAAGGGAGAAGACTGGCCTGTTGTTTATATTTTATCTGGAGAAAAAGAAGCTTACGTAGGTGAAACTCAAAACGCTTATAATAGAATGAAACAACATTCAGAAAATCCCGAAAGAAAGAATCTAACCGAAATATCTTTAATGTCATCTGATGCTTTTAATAAATCTGCAATCTTAGATATTGAAAATATGCTTATTACTCATATGCACGCAGATGGAAAGTTTGTTCTTCAAAATGGTAATGGTGGTCAATCCAAATCACATAATTATTATCAAAGATCTAAATATCAAGATTGTTTTACAGATATTTGGAAAAAATTAAGAAATCTTAATTTGGTCGATCATGATTTATTTGAAGTACAAAATATGGAAATATTTAAATATTCTCCATTTAAACAATTAACAGCAACTCAATATGAATTAGTAGAAGACTTACTTAATAACTACATTGAAGTAATGAACTCCGATAAACACGCAAATGTAGTAGTTAATGGTGGTGCAGGTACAGGTAAAACACTAGTAGCTATATATTTTGTTAATTTATTAGTTAATATAATGAATGTTAATTATGATACAACCGATGATGATCATCAATATGATGAAGATAATTTTGCTCATCAACATTCATTAATCAAAAAGATAAAAGAAATAGGTAACAAAGCAATAGGGTTTGTTGAACCTGTTCCTTCTTTTAAAGAAACGGTTAAGAAGTTATTTAAATCTATAAAAGAACTTAAGAATATTGATGTAATATCTCCTAAAGAAGCTACAAAACAAAAATATGATATTTTAATTGTAGATGAAGCACATAGACTTAAAAGATATAATAAACTTGCAAATTATGGTGAACACAAAAAAGGTAATATTGCCGTTGGTTTACCAGAAACTGAAGGCACAGAATTAGATTGGGTAAGGTTACAATCTAATAACATGTTAATCTTATTTTATGATTCAAATCAAACAGTTAAAGAATCAGACGTTTTATCTTCTGATTTTGATAAGATAAAAAATGAAACTGGTTGTTATAATTATTACCTTAATTCTCAATTAAGAGTTAAAGGTGGAAATGAATACATTGATTTTATTAAACAAATATTCGAAGATAATCCTAAAAAATATACTTTAACTGATGAATATGATTTAAAAGTATTTGATAATGTTGAAGAAATGTTTGATCAAATCAAACTTAAAAATAAAGAATATCAAGGATTATGTAGGGTACTTGCAGGTAAATCCTTTGAACAAAAAATGCAAGCACGTGATAAATCCAGTAAAGTAATTGATTATGATTTTATAATTGATGGGCACAAATATAGATGGAATGAATCTTTTAATGATTCTAGATTTATAACTGATGATCAATACTTAGATAGAGTTGGTTGTATATATGTATGCCAGGGATACGATTTAAATTTTGCAGGTGTTATTTTAGGTAATGATATTAAATATAATCCCGTAACTAAAAAGATTGAATTTGATATTTCTAAATTCAATGATACATATTCAAAAGGTAAGACTGAACAAGAAACAATAGAAAATATTATTAATGCATATATTGTTTTATTAACACGTGGAATATATGGCACTTATATTTATGCGGTTGATAAAAATTTAAGAGATTATATTAGAAGTTTAATTATCCAATAAACAGAACTAATATAAAAATATAAGACGATAGGCCAAATAAACTCTAATAAGTTTATAAAGTCTTCCGTCTTTTTTTATGCTTAAATAATAAAAAAAGTCTTTTACGAGATATTACTCTCATAAAAGACAATAGGTTAACGTTTTTTAAGTTCACTTACAATAAGTTTGGAAGTTAAAGCCGGATTTGCTTTACCATGTGATTTCTTCATTACCATACCAACTAAGAAACCAACAGCTCTATCTTTACCAGCTTTATAATCCTCAATAGATTGAGGATTTTCATTAAGTACATCATTAACTAATGCTAAGATTGCACTTTCATCACTTAATTGAGTCATATTTAATGATTCAGCAATCTTATCTGCTTCTTCACCAGTTTCGATCATTTTTTCAAACACTTGACGGGCTTGTTTAGAAGAAATACTTCCTTTATCAACCATATTAACTAATTTAGCTAACGAAAGAGGTTTAACATTAAATTTCTTAATATTAATAAGTTCTTTATTAATGTAAGAAGTAACATCAACCATTACCCAGTTACATAATAATTTGTAACATGTAGTTCCTTTACATGCTTCATCAAAATATTCAGAAACATCTTTATCTTGTAAAAGAATTGATGCATCATATTCACTTAATCCTAATTCATTTAAGTAACGATTTTCTTTTGCACTTGCAAGTTCAGGACAAGATGCAATTGCGTCAGCAACAAATTTATCACTTAAACGTATTGGAGTAATATTTGGTTCAGTAAAATATTTATAATCCGCTGCATCTGTTTTCTTACGCATTAAGACAGTTTCTTTCTTTGCTTCATCAAAACGACGAGTTTCTTGTTCAACAACTCCGCCAGAAAGAATAAGCTTTTCTTGACGAGCAATTTCAAAATCAATAGCCTTTTCAACATTAGAAGTTGAGTTAAGGTTTTTAATTTCAACTTTAGTACCAAATTTTTCACTACCAACTGGACGTATTGAAACATTAACGTCACAACGTAATGAACCTTCTTCCATTTTACCGTCAGAAACGTCACTAAAGACAACAATTGAACGAATCATTTCAACATATAAACGAGCTTCTTCACCAGTTCTAATTTCTGGTCGAGAAACAATTTCAACAAGTGGAGTACCTGCACGGTTATAGTCAAGTAATGTATATTCAGCTAAGTGTAATTGTTTACAAGTATCTTCTTCCATATGTAAACGTTCAATATTAATACGTTTTAAACCTTTGGAAGTTTTAAGTTCGACATAGCCATCACTACCAATAGGACGAGCTTGTTGAGTAATTTGGAAACCTTTAGGTAAATCACTATAGAAATAGTTTTTACGGTCAAACCAAATTTCTTGATCAATATTCATATGTAAAGCATTACAAACACGAATTGCATTAATTACTGCTTGTTTATTAACAACTGGTAATGTACCAGGAAAAGCAAAATCTAAATAATGAACATTAGTGTTTACGTCACTACCAAAATTATTTGGAGCGGGTGAAAACATTTTAGATTTTGTTTTCATTTCAACGTGGATTTCTAAACCAATAATTGCTTCAAAATTCATTATTTAGTCACCTTCTTTACACTAATATTTTTATAATTTAACTTCTTTTCTAAAGCATTCGCAATTTGGAAAACTTCTTGTTCTGCAAATGCTTTACCCATAAAGTTAGCACCAAAAGGCATATTATTTTCAAATCCAATTGGTAAAGTAATAGAAGGTAAACCAGCAAAGTTACCTAACGCCATATGGTTATCAGCAATTAAGTATTCATCTGACATTTCATCACAACTAAAGTTAATTGGATGAGCAGTTGAAGGAGCTGCTGGTAAATAAATAATATCGTTATTAGCTAAAATTTCATTTACTTTATTAACAATAACTCTTCTTGTTTTTTGAGCGCGAATTAATAAATCATGTTGATTTTCTTTTAATAATGAGAATGATCCAATAACAAAACGACGTTTGATTTTAGGACCAAATCCTTGAGTACGAGCGTTAATCATAACTTCTTCATATGTATTACCACCATGACGAGGTCCATATTTAACACCATCTAAAGCTGCGTTATTAGATGTAGCTTCACAGTTAGAAATAATCATATATGTAGGAAGAATAGCTCTTAATAAATTCTTATCCATCGAAACATGATTAATAACTGCACCTTCTTCAGCAAGTAAATCAAGTGTTTTATTAAATTCATCAACAATATATTTATTAGTAATTGAATCTACTATTTCATCAATAACAGCAATCTTCTTACCTTTAATTGATTCATTTAATAAAGCTTTATAATCATCAACAGGTTTTGTTGATGATGTTGAATCCATATCGTCACGACCTGCTAAAAGATTTAATGCAATAGCACTATCCTCAACAGTTCTTGTAAAATAGCCAACATGATCTAGAGAACATGCAAATGGAAATAAACCAAAACGTGAAATACGTGACCAGGTTGGCTTCATACCAACTAAAGCAGCATATGAAGCTGGCTTACGAATTGAGTCACCAGTATCAGAACCTAAAGCGAAAGGAACAATACCAGCTGCAACAACAGCAGCACTACCACAAGATGAACCACCAACTTGAAGCTTGTGGCTAGCATCCCAAGGGTTATACGTGATACCTTTATGACCACTTGTACCTGTACCACCCATTGCAAGTTCATCAAGAGTGGTTTTTGCAATAATAATTGCATGAGCATCTTTTAATTTCTTAACAACTGTAGCATCAAATACTGGAACGTAGTCTTTTAAAATTTCACTTGAAGCTGTAGTTAATAAGCCTTTAGTAGCAATATTATCTTTAACAGCAACTGGGACACCCCAGAATAAATTATCTACTTCAGGTTCTAATAATGATGAAGCTATATTTAAAGCTTCTTCATCATTAAATGTTTCAACAGCGTTATCTTTATTTTCGTGTAATTCTTTTAAAGCTTGTTTAGTTAATTCTAAAGGAGTTACTTCTTTATTAACTAATGCTTTATGTAAATCTACTAATGAAAGTGATAAGTAATCCATTATTAACCCACCACCTTTGGAAGACGAATTTGATCGTCAACAATATCTTTTGCGTTTTTAAGAGCGTCTTCTCTACTAATTGTCTTAGTATCTTCGTCATCTCTTAAAAAATCGGTATAACATTCAAAAGGGAATGTCATAGGTTCGACATTTTCAATATCTAAATCTGATATTAATTTAAGTTGATCTAATGTTACATTAAAATCATCAAGGATAAGGCTATATTGCTCATCTGTCATTGTAAACATTAAACCATTTGCACATTTACGTAATATTTCTTCTGTAAGTTCTATCATAAATGTATCCTTTCTACTTCTTATTAATCATTTGTAAGAAGATTTCTTCATCCATAGTTTGAACACCTAATTCTTGGGCTTTAGTAAGTTTACTTCCTGCTTCTATACCAAAAATAACAATATCAGTTGATTTAGAAACTGATCCAGTAACTTTAGCACCTAAGTTTTCAAGAAGTTCAGTTGCTTCTTTACGTCCCATTGATTGTAATGTTCCAGTTAAAACACATGTTTTACCACTGAAATAACTATCTCCATTAAAACCTGTTTGACCTAAATATTCAAAATTAAGTCCAAGTAATTTAAGTTCTGCAAGTAAACTAATATTTGCTTCACTATGGAAATAATTATATATCGATTTAGCACTAACTTCACCAATATCTTTTACACTTAATAAATCATCAATACTTAAAGTAAAGAAAGCATCTAGGTTTTTAAATGTCTTTGCTAAGATTTTAGCAGTCTTAGCACCTACTTCTTTAATACCTAAACCGAATAATAATTTTTCTAAAGAATTATTTTTTGATTTTTCAATAGCGTCAAACAATGAATCAACACTCTTATATGAAAATCCATCCATATTAATTAATTCATCACGATAATTATATAATTTATATATATCAGTTATTTTATGAATAAATTCTTGGTTAAAGAAAATTTCAACTACTTTTTCTCCTAAACCTTCTATATCCATTGCGTCTTTAGATGCAAAATGGATTAAACCTTCAATGTGTCTTGCATCACAATTTTCATTTGGACAGAAATGCATTGCGTCTTTACGAATTAAAGGTGTTCCACATATTGGACACTTATCAATCATTTTAAAAGGTACTTCTTCACCAGTACGCTTTTCTTTACAAGCATAAACTACTTCTGGAATAACATCTCCAGCTTTACGTAAAGCAACAATATCACCAATACGCAAATCTTTTTCCATAACGAAATCTTCATTATGTAATGTAGCTCTTTGTATCATTGACCCTTGTACTCTAACAGGATCTAAAACTGCATTTGGTGTAATTTTTCCAGTACGTCCTACTGTAAAAATAATATCTTTTAATTTTGTAGTAACAACTTCTGGTGGGAATTTATAAGCAATCGCCCACTTAGGAGTTTTGGCAGTATAACCGATTTTATCATATAAAGTCATATCGTTAACTTTAATTACGATACCATCAATATCGTAATCTAAAGTTGGTCTTTTAATTGTATATTCTTCAATATATTTTAAAACTTCTTCAATACCATTACATAAACGTCTCTCTGGGTTTGTTCTAAAGCCAAGTTTATCGCAATATAATAAAGCATCGCTATGAAGTTTAATATCAAATTCTCTTGCGTTAACAAAGTAATACCAATATGCTTCAAGTCCACGAGATGCTGCAATAGAACTATCTAATTGACGAATAGAACCTGCAGCCCCATTACGAGCATTAGCAAGTAATGGTTCACCATTTTCTTTACGCTTTTTATTGATTTTTTCTAATGAAGCTTTTGGCATATAAACTTCACCACGAACTTCAAATGGTAAATTAGTATCAATATTTAATGGAATAGATTTAATAGTTATAACATTACTTGTGACGTTTTCACCAATATTACCATCACCACGAGTTGCTGCATAATTTAATCTACCATCGACATAATCTAAACTCATAGCTAAACCATCGATTTTCATTTCAGCCATATATTGAACTTCTTTTAATCCAGTAGCATCACGGACTTTACGATCAAAGTCACGTAAATCATCATCGTTAAAAGCGTTAGCTAACGAAAGCATTAATCTTTTATGGGTTACTTTTTCAAATTCACTAACAACTGTACCACCGACACGTTGAGTAGGGGAAGTTGGTAGTTTTAATTCAGGATGCTCAGTTTCAATTAAAATCAATTCTTGCATTAAGCGATCGTATTCAGCATCACTTGCAGAAGGATTATCTAAAACATAATATTCATAATTATAACGCTCTAAAGTCTTAGTAATTTCTTTGACTCTTTGTTCTAATTCGTTCATGCATCAAAGCCTCCTTTATTAATTTTATGTAATTTAATATGGTTACCAACTAATGTTTTTAAACCATGATTTTCAAAATCAATAGTAACTAAAGTTTTATCAACTACTTTAACTATACCACGACCAAATGTATCATGCTCAGCTATATCATTAACTTTCCATTCAATATTATTAGTTTGAACCGGTTTAGGAGCTGAAACTCCTGCTGGTTTCTTAGGAGCATAAATACTTGCTTTAGGGAAACCATCTTCGTCTTTAATAACATTAAATCCTTTTAAGTTATCTAACGATAAACCAGCTTCTTTAATGAAACGTGATGCAGTAGTATTACTTTGAATTGTGTAGTTGTAGCCAACATTATAGGTTACATATAGTTTTTTCTTTGCTCTAGTCATTGCAACATAACATAAGCGTCGTTCTTCTTCTATACCATTAATACTTTCTTCAACAGTTCTACGAGATGGGAATACTCCTTCCATAAGTCCAACTAAGAAAACATTAGGAAATTCTAGACCTTTTGCAGTATGAATTGTCATTAAATTAACGAAATCACCATCTTGCATATCATCTTGAGCACTTAGCAAAGAAACATTCTGTAAATATTCTTCAAAACCACTTTGAGGATTTTCTTTAATAAATGATATAACATCATCAAAAAGAGCATTCACGTTTTCAACTCTTTCATCTGCTTTATCATCTTCGTCATCATCTAAATAATCATAATATCCTATATCAGTAATAAATTTCTTTAATACGCTAGAATATGCTTCTTCGTTATGATTTAATTCGTCACGTACTTTATCAATATTACTGATTAATTCACGTAATAATATAATAGCTTTAGCTTTTAAAGAAGAATTTGATGGAATAATGTTTTCAATATATTCATATAAAGAACTTTTATTTTGTAAAGCTTCTTTTTTTAAAATATCTAAAGTTGCTTCACCTATTCCTCTTTTTGGAACATTAACAATACGTAAAAATGAAATATCATCTTTCTTATTAACAATTAATTTAAAGTAAGCAAGAACATCTTTAATTTCTTTTCTTTGATAAAAACGAACTCCACCATAAATTCGATAAGGTATTCTATGTTTCATTAATTCTTTTTCAAAAGGAAGTGTTAAATAAGATGCTCTATATAAAAGAGCAACATCACTAAACTTAAATTCATCAACAGAAGTATCTTTGATTTTTAAAATTTGTCCGATAACCCAACGTGCTTCATCTTCACTAGAATTACCTCTATATGAAATAATATTAGAACCTTCTTCATTATCAGTATATAAGTCTTTAGGAACACGATATTTATTAAATGAAATAAGTTTATTAGCAGTATCAAGAATTGTTTTAGTTGAACGATAATTTTGAGCAAGAATTATAGTTTCCATCTTAAAATCATCACTAATTTCCATAATGATTTTTTCATTAGCACCACGCCATGTATAAATTGTTTGGTCAGGATCACCAACAACAAATAATGTCGCAGTTGGTTTCTTTAATAATTTAATTAATTTATATTGTAAATCGTTAGTATCTTGAAATTCATCAACTAAAATATGGTCAATACGTCTTTGCCATTTATTTCTTATACTTTCGTTTTCTTGTAATAAAACAACAGTTTTAAATAATAAATCGTCAAAATCTAAACATAAGGTACGACGTAAAGTTTCTTCATATAATGAATAATATTTTAAACAGTCTTTTTCATTAGGATATTTTTCAAAAGAAATAGTTATATCTTCTGGAAAAAAGCCTTTGTTTTTTTGATAAGAAATATAATTTAATGTTTGACGTACAATAGGATCATTTCTTTTATATCCATCTTCAGCAACTAAATCTTTAATTATTTTTTCTTGATCTTCGTCATCGATAATTGTGAAATTACGACTATATCCAATTGAGTCTATATCTTCACGTAAAACACGTGCACAGAATGCATGGAAAGTTTGAATTTTTAAATCAGTAGGAATAGTTGGATTCATCTTTAAAACACGTTGTTTCATTTCGTTTGCAACTTTATTTGTAAAAGTAATTGCAAGAATCTTCCAAGGTTCTACATGACATTCATTTATTAAATATGAAATACGATAAGTAAGAACACGAGTTTTACCTGACCCAGCACCAGCAATAACACGTACATGTTGGCTATTTGTAGTAACTGCTTCATATTGTTCTTTGTTTAATAGTTCTTTATAATTCATAATCTTCACCTTGCTTTGATATTTTACCATAATACAACCAATTAGGCTTTAGATTAATAAATTAATTTAATAAAATTTTATCCAATATAGTTTAGAATTTCATTAATACCCAAATAATAATTACTTATGATTTTTTTATTAATATTTAAAAGTATTGGATAACCATAAATAACAAAATTAGAATTAATATTTTCTCCAACTATTTGATATTCATTATTAATAATTGAAATATTAGTAGAATCGTATTCCATTAGATATATTTCATTAATGTTTTTACTTTTAACATATTCAATAACATATTGTTTAATACTATTACAATGACCACACCTAGTAGAATAAATATAAAGTTCAAAATTACTATCAAGTGTAATTAATTCATCATATGTGATGGCATAAGAAGTAATATTACTATAATCAAGTTCAACATCATTGTTTTCTTCTCTCCCATTTGTTTTATAATTATTACAACTTATTAATACTAATAAAAAAAATAAAAGAATACTAAATCTTTTCATTTTAACCACCTATTATAATTACGTTATTAAACACAAATATCCTAATAATATTATTAAAAATATGTTAAATTTAAATTAGGAAGATAAAAAAATGAAATATAAAGAAACCCCAGTACAAAATCTAACTTTTATAGCATTAATGGCAGGTATTAATGTTGTTTTATGTACGCTTTTTAGATTTGTCCCTTTCTCAACAATATTCTTAATATTAGTTCTTCCGTTTTTATCATCGTTAGTTATTATTTATTGTAAATGGAAATACACAATTATTTATACATTTGTAACTATTGCTTTAACATTATTAATTAGTTTAGAAAATTCATTATTTTATATTATTACTCCAATGCTTAGTGGACTTACATTTGGTTTTTGTTTTAAAAAGAAAATACATTCCTCTTTTGCAATATTATTTGCAACCTTAATGACACTTGCTCTTTATTACATCACAATGCCTATAATTGAGTTTGTCTTAGGTGTATCTATAATAAACTCATTTCAAATAATATTATCGTTATCAGCTTACGAAGCAAAGATATTTTTCCCAGTATTTGTTATATTTACTTCAATATGCCAAACAATAATTTCATATATCATTATCAATAGCGATTTAAAAAAATATATTGAATACGAAGAGCCACAAACTCCATATAACGTTCTTTCATTAATAACATTAGCTTTTTCATTAATATCTATTGGATTATTATTTGTATATTTACCTCTTTCTCTTTCAATAGGTTTAATTAGTTTATTTTTATCTTACTATCCTTTAAAAAGAATTATCATTAACCATAAATACTGGTTATTAGTTGCTATCATATTATTATCTATTATTTCATTTGCGTTACTTTATCAATTAGTAGCTGAACCAAAAGGAATAGGCTTTATTGCCTTAATTAGTTTATATATTTCTTTATTTTCATTAACTCTATGGAAAATACCTAACAATTAGCATATAAATGTTTGATAAAATAGAATTAGTTTATTACAATTAAATCAATAAGGAAGGTGATTATAATGGTTGATTTCTTAAAAGCTGTAGGTCATGGACTTTTAGGTATTATTTTAGCACCTTTCTATATTGTATTACTGTTATTATATTCAGTTTATAGTCTTGGAGTATTCCTAGTCTACTTAGTAAGAATTACAATTTGTGATCTTCGTAATATGTTTAGTAAAACAGGTAAATTTGTTAATCCTTTTAAAGAATTACCTGAAGACATTCTAGTAAAACAAATTCTTGCAAACGAAAAAGAAGCAATTCAAAACCCAATTGACTCAAGTAAACCTATTCAACAAAATGTTACAAATATTACTTATAACATATATGGAATGAATCCTAATAATATACCTGGATTAAATTCTAATCAAAATGCACAAATTCCTACCCAACCTCCAGTTGATAGCGAAAATAGAATTGAAAATCAAAATTTTACACCATTACCAAATTATGAAACTACTAGTCAACAAACAAATAAAAAAGTACATCGAACAAGTGATGTTAGCGATGATGACTTTGATGGAGGTAACGTATAATGAATAATTACTTCCTAATTCAATTATCCGAAAATGATAAAAGAATAATCATTGCATTATGTATTGCTATTATATTCTTACTAGCTTTATTAGGATTTTTAATTCAACTATATCGTAAATGGTTAAAAATCCAAGCTCGTCAAATTGATAATATGATGTATGATATTGTAAGACTAAAAGTTGTTACAGATCAAAAACAATTTAAAAAAGTTGCCTATCATAAATCAATGAATTATTTCTTTAAAAAATCATGGATTCCAGTCTTACTTATGAGTATAGCTGTCTTAATTACAATTATTTTCTGTATGGCAGTTGATAGCTTTGATTTAAGTTTCTTATTCTCAAAAGATGAAGGCTTCCCTACTTTATTATTTATTTTCGATTGGAAAAACGCTCCAAGAACAAACTTCTTTGGTATAAATATTATTTCTAACTGGGCACCAATTATGATTACTGAAAATGGTCGTCGTTGTGTACCACATTTCTATTACAATAATATTTATTCCTGGATTAGCTATATTGTAGTTCCTCTATTCTTTATCGGTTTTGGTTGGTTCCTTATTTGTTCACAAGGAATGCTAGCAAGATCTTATAGAATTCATAAAACTTCAATTGATACATTCCAAAAAAATCTTGATAACTTAAATCCTAATAATGGATTACGAACAGATAAAGAAGAAGAACGTATTGCCAAAGCACAAGATACAATTGATCCAAACAAAAAGGTCTAGTTATTAAATACTAGACCTTTTAATATACTAAATAATAGTTTCAATTTCTTCATCAGATAATGTAGCTTGAGCTTTTTTACCAGTTTTAACTGTATCATCTTTAAAGTACGATAATGGTAGCCCTTCTTCATATTTATCCCTAAACCAAGCAATACGACCAGTACGAGCAATACAAATCATATCAACTAGCCACATAAATGGAATACCTACCACAAATAAGAAAGCAGCAAGCATCATTTGACCTAATTTACTTTGAGAAGCACTTTTTGATAAACGATATACACTCCACGATAAATCAAGAACAGGAAAAGCAAGAATCATTTTTCCTTTTTTTGACATAACGTCAAGAGAACGGCAATATGAACTTTGCATTAAACCAAATTCCTCCTTGTATTTATAAAGTTAATAACAGAATTAGTAATAGTGGACATTCCATCTCCACCAGTTGTTGGAGATTCAATAATAAACACCATTTTACCATTATCATATTCATTACGACATGAAGCAAGATCACTAGAATGTTGAACACTAGAATTCTTAGTTAATCCGCCTAAACAACGTCCACCAAGTTCACGAATAAAATAACGAGAATCATAGTTTTGAATAGGTGATTCATTTTCTTCAACTATTGATACAAATGACTCACTATTAACTTTATGGGAAGCAATAACTCGTTTTTCATCTGTTGAATTAGTTGCTTCAATTTTAATTACGTAATTAGAATTATAAGAATCAACATCTGCTAATGATGTGTTTTCATCAATCCATTTGTAACTATAACCATTAAATAAAGAGCCAACGTAACTAAATGTATCCACAGAAGAAACAATTACCATATCGTAATAGTTGTCTGGTAATTTTTTTACATCATCGACTTTTATTACTAAACATGGATTAGTAGGATAATTATAAACTTTTATTTCCTTACGTCTACCATTTCCGTCAGGTAATGTATAAATTGTATTAATAATTTTTTGAGTTCCTGTTTGAAGTTTAATTGCACGACTATCTTTAGTTAAAATATAGTCGCCAACTCCAAGAGACGCTAAATCAATACCTTCATTAAAATTTGTTGTATTGTTACGAAGAATAATAGATGCTGAAGCACCATCTTTAGTAACTGGTACTAAATTTAAATTAGATACTGGGGTATAATTTAAAGCATCAATCTTATTTTCAGATAAGTTTAAGACACTACCATATATAAAATAATCATTTAAATTATATGTCTCTTTAAACAATGATTCATATAATTTACGAGATTTGGATGCACTTAAGTCACATAAAGTAACAAGATCACTATCTACATCAGTAACAGCTTTGTAAATAGATTGACCTGTAAAGAATATAAAGTAAAAACCTAATATAGAATTGACCGCTATTAAAAGAGCTCGTCCTCTTACACGAGATCTTTTACGCATTTTTTCTTCTTCTATTTTATCTACATCTTGTTCTACTACTAAGTTTTCCATAGGTTTCCCCCATATCTTCTCTTATGTAATAATTATATCAAACAAATAATAATAAATAAAATATCTATAACCATATATTTATTCTTTTATATTATTATCTATTTCTTTTAAAGCATCAAATTTTTCTTTCATTGTTGGATTACCGCGGGTTAATTTTCTAACTTCAAGATTTGGAAGTTGATTTTTAGCTTTTTCAATCCAACCTGCAGCAGTTTTAAAATTTTTTCTAAAGTCTTCAACTTTTTTGACAATATCGTCACACATCTTATCAACATCACTATAAATAGCACCAGCTTTTTCGTAATCGTTATTAATTTTTTCAGCCACAGCTCTAACTGCTTCTTCAAAATTAGTAATATCAGCATTTTCTTTTTGATAAGCAATAACTTGTTGTTTATATTTTAAGTTATTTAAAGCCATACTTCTTAACAATCCAATAATAGCTAAGAAATTACTAGGTCTAACAACAAACATTTTTGGATAACGATATGAAACATCAACAATTCCACTATTATAAAGTTTGCTATTTTCTTCTAGTGTAGTAACTAATACAGCATACTCACAACCTTTTGTAGTTCTATCTTTATCAAGCTTCTTAAAGAAGTCTTCATTTTTATGTTTATGTTCAGTATCGTCTTTTTGATTTTTCATTTCAAACATAATAGATACAATTTCAGTACCATCTTCCGCAAAATCTTTAAATATGAAATCACCTTTTGTTCCATTTGATGCATCATTATCCTTTTCAAAATATGCACGAGGATAAGCAACAGATCTAATTTCATCAAATGCATCATGACAATATTGTTCTAATGATTCACCAAGATCCTTTGTTGAATCACCCATTCTAAATTTTTTATAATATTCAATTTCGTCGTCTTTCTTTTTAAGTTTTTCTTCATAATCATTTTTTAATTGTCGAGCAACTAATTCGCCATCTTTTTGAGAAAATTCAATATCGCCTTTTAATTTTGTAATTTCTTGTTCTTTCTTATTTAATTCTTCTTTAGCAGATTCAAGTGCTTTACTGACAGCAAGTTCTTTATCTTGATTGCTATTATTTAATCTTTCTTCTTGCAAATCAAGTTTAGATTTTAATTCATCAATCAATCTATCTTTTGAAGAACTAATTTTATTAACTTCAAGGGCAAGTTGAACTTTATTAGTTTCCTCAATTTGTTTTACTCTTTCGTTAACTTTTTTTTCAAGTTCTTCTTTTTCAATATCATTTAGTAAAACATTATATTGATCTTTACCAATTTCAATTGTTTCCCCACAATTAGGGCATTTAATTTTTACCATTATAGTGTCCTCCTTTTTATTAATATCCGTAATAAAAATTTAAAATCCTCTAGAAATATTCTAAAGGATTTATTAAATAAATTAAAGTTTTAAATTATCAGTTATATATGTATTATTTCTTATTACTAAAACTTTCCTCAAAAGATTTAATATGGTCTTCTAGTATATATATAAGATCACTTTTACTACCACCACTTTTTATATATTGATCTAATGTATTTTCATAATACTCCCAATTATGTAGTAAAATTCTTTCTTCCATAGTTATTGGTTTTATATTTTCGTTAGGTATAGAAACGTACCAATCAACAAGATCTAAAAAATTGTTATAACGTTCCTCATGCTCTTCTTTAGAAAAAGGTTTACCCCGATTTTTTTCATAGCCCCAAAAATAATCTTTAATCTTTTCACTAAAATATTTTAATAATTCTAGTGATTTATCTAACATTATTTGATTATTAAATTTCTTAAATAAAGGAATAAGTCCTTCAAATTCGTTAATTGTTTGTTCTGTATTATATTTGTTTTTCCTTTCAATTAAACTATCATTTGTAATACAAAAATTCATTGAGTATTCATTAAAGAGAACATTTATAAATTGTTCAATTGTATAACCATTCATCCTTAGATCCCAATTTTTTTGCCATTCAATACTATCAAGCAAAAAATCCTTTTTTAGTATTTCAAAATAATGTTCAAAATTATCTATACTAATAGATTTAAACAAAAACTCACAAAGATCATTATCTAAAATCTCATTATTAAATTTTATTTCACAAGCAATATCATCAATATCTTGATATGCATTGTTTTTAACCTTATTAATGATACTATGTTTTATCCATCCTTTAATTTCACCAACATTGACGCCGATTAAAATTAACGAATACGGACGTATCCCGTAATAAGCATACATTTCGCCAATAAATGTACTATCATTCATAATTACATTTTTTAAACTTTTAAGCAGTTGTTGTGTCACCCGGCATCACTACCTTCCATATTTTTCCTAAGCCAAATAAATTTTTTAGATTATTAAATACAGCACCATGAGTCATTAATAAACATAATTCTCTATAATAAAATGTGTAATTTGTTTTAAAATCTACAATAACTTCTGGTGGTGTGCCTTTACCAATTTTTAGGTTATACTCTTTTGTATTCTCTGGGTCGCTGCAAAGCCAAAACTGGCAATGCTCAATAATACACAATTCAAGATAAACCCAGTTTAATATCCAAAGGATAGCAGTACCTACTTTCCCGACTAAATGTTCCCAAATTTCTGCAGCAACTTTAAAACAAATTCCACCATTTGCTTTAGCTATTTCGTAATACATAAGTGCTCCATTTTCTATATCTGCTGTTGTACCAAGAAATACATTTCGTCTAAAATCACCATTTTTAAAAGTCGCAATTGAAATAGCAAAAACAAATTTTAATAAACCAAGGTACCAATTTAACCTTTTTCCAGATTTAGCTATAGTATCTTTTAACTCTCCTGATATTTTATCTTTTAACTCATCAGACCCACTTGTAGCATTTTTAGCGCTGAAAATTAAATTAATAATTATTACTACTAAAGCAACAACAATTACGACGCCGCCACCTCCACTAGCAGCTGCGCCATAAACACTCATGCCTTCGTCCCCAATCATACCACCACTCCAAAAAAATGAGTATGGAGTATTTGCGTAACATAGGTTATTTTTTGTTGGCTTTAATACATTATTTTCGTTCGTTCCTGTAATACTATTTTTAACGACATTACAAGAGATGGATTCATTAATATTTGTAAAAATTGAATAACAGTATGTTTCATCGTATGCCATCACATCTAAATCACTACTTTGATTATCAAAATCAAAAACAATATTATTCTCAGTTAATGAATAAAAATATCCATCGTAACATTCTTGATAATTAATACTTTCATCTTCAAAGTTAACATTGTCAAGTATGTATAACTTTAAGTTAAGTTCGTTATAAACACATACATTACATTGCTTTACCAAATCATCGTTTATAGTAATGTTAATATATGTTTTACCCTCTCCAACTGGAGTAATAACTCCTTTGTCATTTACTTCAACAATAGAAGTATCATTTACTTCATAATTTAAATTAGTAATTTCATTTTTGTTATCATCGTAAACGTTAATTTCAAAAGTTTCATCATCTTTAAGTAAAATTTCTTCTTGTTCAACATAAGCATCAATTACACTAATGACAATTGAAGTTGAAACATTATAAATTTTTGATGATAAAGAAATAGTTGTTATTCCTTTTGATAGTGCTTTAACTACTCCACTAGTAGATACTGTAGCAATACTTGTATCACTAGAACACCAAGATAATTGATTACAATTACCATCGAAAGGTGTAGGAGTATATGTTAATTTGTAACTTTCTCCAATTAATAAATCATCAACACTATTAATAGATAGTCCAATTAAAGGACCACAAATTGGTTCTGGAACAAAATGCGAAATAGCATTTAAATGTTCTCTAGTAACCCCCCCGTAAAAGGAGTTTTGTTAATGCCTTTCAAGGTACCTAAGGCAGTAAAAGCCACTAACATTAAAATAATTTTCTTATTTTTCATTATATTTACCTCACTATTTAAAATATAATTGATTATTATTTATTAAGCAATAAAAAATCCTCTAGAAATATTCTAAAGGATTTATTAAATAAATTAAAGTTTTAAATT
>CAVJPS010000017.1:0-72759 GCA_963651465.1 bacterium | reverse complement strand
GATTGATATATACCAACTAAAAATAAGTAAAAAAAATCTATTGACAAATATCTTTTTACTTAGTAAAATATCACTGCGTTTGCACTTATTCGATGTTTATGACCCGTTGGGTCGTTTTTAATGGCTAAAAGTCGACACACCGGGTATTGTGTGTTTAAATGCATTTGTTAATATTATATTTTCTTGAAAGGAGGAAATAAAATGCCAACTATTAACCAATTAGTACGTAATGGACGTACTACTCCAGAATTTAAGTCAAAATCACCTGCTTTAAACAAGAGATTTAACTCTTTAACAAAGAAAGAGACAGATCAAAATGCTGCTCAAAAGCGTGGTGTTTGCACTCGTGTTGGTACAATGACACCTAAAAAGCCTAACTCTGCTTTACGTAAGTATGCTCGTGTACGTTTAACAAATGGTTACGAAGTTACAGCTTATATCGGTGGTGAAGGTCATAACTTACAAGAACACTCAACTGTCATGATTCGTGGCGGCCGTGTTAAAGATTTACCTGGTGTTCGTTATCACATTATTCGTGGTACATTGGACTGTGCTGGTATTGAAAAACGTAGACAAGGACGTTCACAATACGGTACAAAGAGACCAAAAGCTGCTAAGTAATTCTTAAAAAATAAAAAAAACAAATTTCAAATACGGAAGTA
Source organism: bacterium (assembly GCA_963651465.1). Classification (GTDB taxonomy): domain Bacteria; phylum Bacillota_I; class Bacilli_A; order RFN20; family CAG-826; genus SUG2458. Next base: position 72,097 of record CAVJPS010000017.1, on the reverse strand, counting down.
TATTTTTCACAATAAGAAAGGAGGAAATTATATGCCACGTAAAGGAAGCGTAACAAAGCGCGATGTGTTACCAGATCCAATTTACAATTCAAAATTAGTAACACGTTTAATTAACAGAATTATGATTGATGGTAAGAGAGGTACTGCTCAAACTATCTTATATAACGCATTTAATAAAATTGAAGCTAAAACAGGAAAAGCTGCAATGGATGTATTTGCTACTGCAATCAACAACATTATGCCTGAACACGAATTAAAAACTCGTCGTATCGGTGCTGCTAACTACCAAGTCCCAATCGAAGTTTCTCCAGATAGAAAAGTTACATTAGGTCTTCGTTGGTTAGTCAACTATTCACGTTTAAGAAATGAAAAGACAATGGAAGATAAATTAGCTAATGAAATCATCGATGCTGCAAATGGCACTGGTGCATCAGTTAAGAAACGTGAAGATACTCACAGAATGGCAGAAGCTAATAAAGCTTATGCACATTACCGTTGGTAATCGGAAAAGGAGATTAGAATATGGCTCGTAAATTCGATTTACACGAAACACGTAATATCGGTATCATGGCTCACATCGATGCTGGTAAAACAACAACTACAGAAAGAATCTTATACTACACAGGTAAGATTTATAAAATCGGTGAAACACACGATGGTGCTGCTACAATGGACTGGATGGCTCAAGAGCAAGAAAGAGGTATTACAATTACTTCTGCTGCTACTACAGCTGAATGGAAAGGCCACCGTATCAATATCATCGACACTCCAGGACACGTCGACTTCACTGTTGAAGTTGAACGTTCACTCCGTGTATTAGACGGTGCTGTTACTGTTCTTGATGGTAAATCAGGTGTTGAACCTCAAACTGAAACTGTTTGGAGACAAGGTACAAAATATGGTGTTCCACGTATTGTCTTTGTTAACAAATTAGACGCTATCGGTGCTGACTTTGATATGTCAGTTAAATCATTATATGACAGATTAGAAGCTAATGCTGCTGCTGTCCAATACCCAATTGGTATTGAATCTACATTAAAAGGTGTCATTGATATTATCGAACAAAAAGGTTGGGAATACGATGATACTAAGGGTGAACACCCAATCGAAATTGCTATTCCAGAAGAATACAAAGCTAAAGTTGCTGAATTAAGATCAATCTTATTTGAAAAATTAGCTAACTTTGATGATGAAATCATGGAAACTGTCTTAATGGGTGAAGAACCTTCAGTTGAAAAAACTAAAGAAGTCATTCGTAAAGCTACAATTTCTGGTGAATTCTTCCCAGTTTTCGCTGGTTCAGCTTACAAAAACAAAGGTGTTCAATTATTACTTGATGGTGTTGTAGATTACTTACCTTCACCATTAGATATCAAACCTGCTACTGGTACATTAGAAGATGGTACAGAAGAAGAATGTATCCCAGACGATAATGCTCCACTTGCAGCTTTAGCATTCAAAATTGCTACTGACCCATTCATTGGTCGTTTAGCTTATATCCGTGTTTATAGAGGTACAGCTAAATCAGGTTCTTATGTTCTTAACTCAACAAAAGGTGTTAAAGAAAGATTTGCTCGTTTAGTTTACATGCACTCAAATAAACGTGAAGAAGCTGATGATATCCCATCAGGCGATATTGCAGCTGCTATCGGTTTAAAGAACACAACTACTGGTGACACATTATGTGATGAAAACCACCCAATCATTCTTGAAAAGATGGAATTCCCAGAACCAGTTATTGAACAAGCTATTGAACCAAAATCAAAAGCTGACCAAGAAAAAATGACTGCTGGTTTAGTTAAATTAGCAGAAGAAGACCCAACATTAAAGGTCTATACAAATAACGAAACAGGCCAAACAATTATCGCTGGTGTCGGTGAATTACACTTAGATATCGTCGTTGATAGATTACGCCGTGAATTTAATGTCCAATGTAACGTTGGTGCTCCACAAGTTGGTTACCGTGAAACAATCCGTGCAACTGCTGACTGTGAAGGTAAATACATTAAACAATCTGGTGGTCGTGGTCAATATGGTCACGTTTGGATCAAATTTGAACCTAACCCAGGTAAAGGATTTGAATTCGTTGATGCTATCGTCGGTGGTAGTGTTCCACGTGAATACATTAAACCTACAGGCGAAGGCTTAAAAGATGCTCTTGAAAGAGGTCTTGTCGCTGGTTACCCAGTCGTTGATGTTAAAGCAACATTATTCGATGGTTCTTACCACGATGTCGACTCTTCAGAAGCTGCTTATAAGATTGCTGCTTCTATGGCTTTAAAAGAAGCTGCTAAGAAATGTAGCCCAGTTATTCTTGAACCTATTATGAAGGTTGAAGTTACTGTTCCAGAACAATATTATGGTGATGTCGTTGGTGATATTATGAAACGTCGTGGCGAATTAAGAGGCGAATCACAACGTGGTAATGCTAAGATCGTCGATTGTTTCGTACCATTATCAGAAATGTTCGGTTACGTTACAGACTTACGTTCATTCACACAAGGCCGTGGCAACTATTCTATGTCATTTGATCACTTTGGTGAATGCCCAAGATTCATTGCTGAAGAGATTATTAAAAAGTCAGGAATGAGTAATCGTTAATTTAAATTAATACTGTTGTATTGATTTTAAATAAAATTTGCTATAAACTGAATTCGTATGAATTAATTTAAATAAGGAGGAAATTCAAACATGGCAAAAGAAAAATTTGATAGAAGTAAAGTTCATGTTAATATTGGTACAATTGGTCACGTTGACCACGGTAAGACAACATTAACAGCAGCTATTACAACTGTTTTAGCAGAACAAGGTGGCGCACAAGCTAAAGCTTATGACCAAATCGACTCTGCTCCAGAAGAAAAAGCTCGTGGTATTACTATTAACACAGCTCACATCGAATACCAAACAGCAACTCGTCACTACGCACACGTTGACTGTCCAGGACACGCTGACTATGTCAAGAACATGATCACTGGTGCAGCTCAAATGGATGGTGCAATCTTAGTCGTTGCAGCTACTGATGGTGTTATGCCTCAAACTCGTGAACACATCTTACTTGCTCGTCAAGTTGGTGTTCCATACATTGTTGTTTTCTTAAACAAATGTGATTTAGTTGACGATCCAGAATTAATCGACTTAGTCGAAATGGATGTCCGTGATTTATTATCATCATATGGTTTCCCAGGTGATGATGTACCTGTAATCCGTGGTTCAGCACGTAATGCTTTAGACGGCGACCCAGAAGCAAAGAAACAAATCTTAGCTTTAATGGATGCTGTTGATAGCTATGTTCCTGCTCCAGAACGTGATACAGATAAACCATTCTTACTCCCAATCGAAGATGTCATGACAATTTCAGGTCGTGGTACAGTCGTTACAGGTAGAGTAGAACGTGGTAGATTAAACTTAGGTGATGAAGTTGAAATCGTCGGTATTAAAGACACAAAGAAATCTGTTGTTACAGGTATCGAAATGTTCCGTAAATCACTTGATTATGCTGAATCAGGCGATAACGCTGGTATCTTATTAAGAGGCGTTAACCGTGATGAAGTCGTTCGTGGCCAAGTCTTAGCAAAACCAGGTTCAGTTACTCCACATACAAAATTCACAGCTTCTGTTTACGTATTAACAAAAGAAGAAGGCGGTCGTCATACATCATTCCGTTCTAACTACCGTCCACAATTCTATTTCCGTACAACAGACATCACAGGTGTTATTACATTACCTGAAGATGTAGAAGTCGTTATGCCAGGTGACAACGTCACTATGACAGTCGAATTAATCCACCCAGTCGCAATTGAAAAAGGTACAAAATTCTCAATTCGTGAAGGTGGCCGTACTGTTGGTGCTGGTACAGTTACAGAAATCGTTAAGTAATTGTAAATTAAGGTCGTATTTATACGGCCTTTTTTTATTAATATTTTGGACATTTTATTTCGATAAAATCGAAAGAAAACATATTTTCATTAAAACGACAAAAAGCAAGTATGTAATTGTCTTAATAATTGAATAAAATTAAAAAGAAAGTAAGTTTTGTTCGTGTATTATTGCTTTACATAATTAATGAATATTGGTAATATTAAAATAGTGTAAAAGGATGGGAATATTTTATGCAAACCTTAAATCTAAGTCAAAACAAAGAAAGCAGTGAAGAAAATAAACAAACAATTACTGTACATCAAGCGGGTGTAGGTAAGAGAGTTCTTGCTTTCGTTTTTGATACTGTCCTTGTTATAGCAACAACTGTTTTAACTCAATCATTAATTACGCTTCCAATTGCGAAGGCTGTTTTTGATGTTGACCAATATACTGCTAATTATGTTACTCGTTTAAAAGAAAGTCATCTTTATGTTCAAGATAGTAATGGCGTTCTTTATGAATTAACTTCGATGTATGAATCACTTAACGAAAGTGAAGAAACTTCTGTAAAAGCTTTTGATTATTTTGATCCTGCTTTTACAAGTTTTTATACTGATTTTGCTGCAACTGACGATGAAGGCAATACGTTAATTGATATTAGTGAATATTATACTGCAATTTCATCTAACGTTTTATTATTTAATACTGCTGGTAATATTGGTGAAGGCACATTTACTTATTCTCCAGTTAGCGAATATAATGAAAGTGACATGTATACTTTTATGTCTAATTTTTATACTGTAGCAAAAACAACTTTACATGAAAAAGATGTTACTACTATGAACTCGGTTTTAAAATATACTTTAAATGAGTTTATTACTTTAGGTATATCTACGTTTATACCTTTACTTATATATTTCTTGATTTTGCCACTTTGTTTACCTAACCGTAATACTTTAGGACAAATGTTATTACGTATTGGTGTAGCAAGCCGTGGTCAAGGTTTTAGAGCTAAAAGAACACAAGTACTTATTAGATTTGTGGTTTTCTTCTTAGCTGAAATTGTTTTCTCGGTTATATTGTTTACCATTCCTACTTTCTTATCATTAACATTTATGATTTTCTCAAAAGAACACACATCGTTCCATGATTATTTATCAGCAACTATATGTGTAGATTTAAATAAAGGAAAATTATATAAAGACGCAGATGATTACTTAAAGAGTAATGCTATTGAAGAAGATGTTGATGGCACTTATAGTAAACACTATAAAGAACTTCACTTTGTTAACCCTCACGAAAAGGAACCAAAGGACGAAGACTAACATTGGTTAATCAGCAATTTTGTGGAAAATTGCTTGTTAATAGGAGATAAGCACTCCGAATGATTATTGGAAATTATAAAGATTTGTGGATTATTTTTGTAATGTAAGGGTTTTCATTCAACTGCTTGAAATATATAACTTATAAAGTTATAATTAATATATGAAATTGGAGGAATACTATGGAAATTCGTTTAGAAAATCTAACTAAAGAATTCAAAGGTAATAAAAACGAACGTATTGGTACCGTTGCTGTTAATAACCTAGATATCGTCATTCCTGACGGAAAATTAGTTGGACTATTAGGCCCTTCTGGATGTGGTAAATCAACTACACTTTACATGTTATCCGGTTTATTAGAGCCTACAAGTGGCCGAATTTGGTTCGGCGACGAGGATGTTACTGATCTAACTCCTGAAAAAAGAGGTATTGGTTTAGTTTTCCAAAACTATGCTCTTTACCCACACATGACAGTTCGTAGAAACATTGCTTTCCCTCTTGAAAACTTAAGAGTCGCTGAAGAAACAGTTGATGAAGAAGGCAATACTGTTGTCAAAAAAAGAAAGCTCACAAAAGACGAAATTGAAATGTCTGTTCGTGAAGCTGCTCGTTTGGTTCAAATCGATACTTTACTTGATCGTAAACCAAATCAACTCTCTGGTGGTCAACAACAACGTGTTGCGATTGCTCGTGCTCTTGTAAAGAAACCTCGTGTTCTATTACTTGATGAACCTTTATCAAACTTAGACGCTCGTCTTCGTTTAGAAACCCGTGAAGAAATTAGACGTCTTCAAAAGAATACTGGCATTACAACTGTCTTCGTTACACACGACCAAGAAGAAGCTATGTCAATTTGTGACGAAATCGTTGTTATGAAAGCTGGTCTTGAACAACAAAAAGGTGCACCACAAAACGTTTATGATGACCCTAAGAACTTATTCGTTGCCCAATTCTTAGGTAACCCACCAATTAACGTATTTGATGGTCAAATTAAAGATAACGCATTATTTATCGGTAAAGATAGATTATGGGATATCACAGAAGAAATGGCACGTGCTGCTTCCCGTATTAAACAAGTAGTACCTGTCTTAAAAGTTTCTGCTCAATTCGCAGAATTCTCAAAATCTCTTGATGTTATTGGTAGAGATGTAATTTGTAAAGTTGAACCAGGACATGGTTATACAGAAGTTAAGACAAACCCTGTTAACATTATCGCTGGTCACGATTTCGAATACATGAGTGCTAACTTAAATGCAACAGTTCCTGCATCAATTATGGATGAATTATTAGATGGTGTTGAATTAGCTAAAGCTGGTCAATGCCGTATCATTCTTGAATTAGGTAAAGCAAAGAAAGTTTCTAACTCTGTTATTCTAGATCAAGATGTCTACGTTGCAATCCGTCCAGAAGGATATACTGTTGGACGTGATGCTACACTTAGTGCATTCGTAGAACAAATCGAAACAATGGGTCGTGATATTTCAATCATTGCAACTCACCCTAACTGTGTGAAACCAACATTTAAGGCTATTGTTGATGCTGAAACACCAGTATCACTTGGTCAAATTAAATTGGGAGTCAAGAAAACTAAATGCTTTGTTTTCACAAAAGATACTGAAGAAAGAATTCTCTAATATTAATGGAAAAGAAAAATAACTGGAAAGCATGGCTATATTTGGCTCCCGTGTTAATATTGATGGCCGTGTTCACATTTTACCCATTAATTAATACGACATTTTATGCTTTCGTTAAGGACTACAATAGTAATACATCAAGTCCATTCGGTCTTGTTGCATTAATTCAACAAGGCTTTACACTTGAAAACTTCGGAACTGTCTTAGGTTTAGTATCAAAAAAAGTCGGTACTTCAACAATTTATTATACTGACGTTATTAAATATGCTATTCCTAATACATTATTAATTGTTTTCGTAACAGTTCCACTTTCAATTATTATTGCATTACTTATCGCAGTTGCTCTTAATTCAATTAAAGTCTTAGGAAAAATATTCCAAACTATATTCTTCATTCCATACGTAACAAACGCTATTGCTGTTGGTATGGTCTTCGCAGTTATCTTCGACCAAAATTCTGGTCTAATTAACTCAGTCTTTAATTTAGGCAACAAGGCATGGATTTCTGGTGGTGCTAATAGAGGAGATGCATTATTTGCATTATTCGTATATATTGTTTGGCATGCATTACCTTATAAGATTTTAATTTTCTTATCAGGTTTACAAAGTATTGATAAACAATACTATCAAGCTGCTAAAATTGATGCTGCAACAAAAGCAAAAACATTCATGAATGTTACAGTACCTTTATTAAGCCCACAAATTGTTTATGTTATGATTACATCCTTTATTGGATCATTCAAAGAATATACGTCAATCGTTGGTTTATTCAATGGTAAAACAACAGGTGATGGTACAAACAACATGTACACAGTCGTTTACTATATTTATGACCAAATCAGTGGACGTAAGGCAGGTTTAGGCTCTGCTGCTGCCGTTCTATTATTTATTGTTATTTTAATCTTCACTGCTATTCAAAAAGTTGTCAGTGATAAGAAAGTACATTATTAGGAGGTGGCATAAATGGCAAAAGAAAGAAAAGAAAAAGTCGAAAAAAGACAATATAGTTTAGCCGAAATTGCTGCTACTAAAGCTCTCACAATTACTATTGCTGATGACGATAGAGATTCAGGAAAACTTGAAAAACGTGATAAAGTTCTTCGTGTATTATGGTTAATTGGTGTTTATGCATTTTTAACTATTATGGCATTCTTAGTTATTATTCCATTCTATTGGATGCTTATCACATCTGTAAAAACTGCTAACGAAATTGGACAAACTCCAGTTACTTACTACCCACATATTTGGAACTTTGCTAACTATAAAGTATTGTTTGCTGGTGCAGCAAAGAATTCTTATTGGTTAGGTGAGGGTTCAGCTGTTGCATATCTAGAAGAAGAAGTTAGTGCTTTTGAATTCTGGACATATTTAAGAAACACATTAATCGTTGGTATCTTATCAACTGCTGGTACTGTTATTACTTCAATCTTTGGTGGTTTTGCTCTTTCTAGATTAAACTTCAAGGGAAGAGAAACAGTCTTCTTAATTTTATTAGCAACAATGATGATTCCTGGTGAAATGATGGTTGTTACAAACTATATTACAGTTTCATCTATTGGATGGCTTGATAGTAATGTTGGTGTATTTGCTGCTATGATTGTTCCATTCTGGATTTCAGTCTTCTACATTTACTTATTAAGACAAAACTTCAAGCAAATTCCTAACGAATTATATTACGCTGCTAAAGTTGACGGTAAGTCAGACTGGGAATACTTATGGAAAGTTATGGTCCCACTTGCTTCCCCAACATTAATTACAATTTTCATCTTAAAATTAATGGGTGCTTGGAACTCATACGTATGGCCAAACTTAGTTGCAAACAAAGAAGAATTACGTTTGATTACTAATGGTTTACGTGGCTATAGTGGTGTTTCTCATCCTTATGCAGGTACTGCAATTCGTATGGCAGCTACTGTCGTCGTTACAACTCCATTACTCTTATTATTTATATTCTTTAGAAAATACATTATGCATGGTGTTGGCCGTGCTGGTATTAAAGGTTAGTAATCAGCATAAATTGCTGTTTATTATAATAAAAAAAGGAAAGGAAAAAAGTATGAAACTAAAAAAATTACTTACTGCAAGCTCAATTGCTTTAATGGCAATGGGTGCTGTTGCTGGATTAGCTTCATGTTCTTCAAAAAAAGAAGGTACAGTTGTATTCTGGCACACAATGGGCAAAGATAAACAAACAATTTTAGATGGTTTTATCGAAGCTTTCAACAAAACTGATGAAGGAAAGGATGTTACAATTGAACACTCATCACAAGGTGACTACTCAGGTATCCGTGATAAATGTTTAAACGCTATTACAGGTAAACAATTACCTACAATGGCTTATTGTTATCCTGACCACGTCGCAGACTATTTAGAAGCTGGCGTTGTCAAAAATCTTGATGACTTTATCGAATCAGATGATCCTACATTAGCATTATCAGATGAAGATTTAGAAGATTTATCTACATACTGGGGTGAAGGTCAATCATATGATCAAAATCACACAACATATTCAGTGCCTTTTTGTAAGTCAACTGAAACTATGTTCTACAACTCAAAAGCTGTAGCATGGTACAAGCAAAAAGGTTATTTAACAAGTGAAACAGGTTTACCAACAAAATGGTGCCAATCATATGATGAAAATGGTAACATTGTTGATGATTTCACAGATGAAAACACTGTTGGTGGTTGGGCAAAAGTAATGAAAGATCATTACGAAGAATATTATAAAGCAGTCAACCCATCAGCAGATGCTGCTACAGTTGCATCAGCTGTATCATCATTCTATTCATTCTCATATGACTCAGATGCTAACTTATTCATTACTTTAATGGAACAATTTGGTTACAAATATACTTCATTAAACGATGATAACACAGGTAACTTTGATTTCTTAGGCTCTAATGCTAAAGGTTCAAGTCAAGCTCGTGGTGTTATGACGTTATTAAATACTTTATACAGAAACGGCTATTTATTAACAGCTGCATTAGATGATCAACACAACTATACATCTGATGCATTCAAAGCTGAAACAACATTTGTTTCTGTTGGCTCAACTGGTGGTGCTACATACAATGAAGGTAGTACATTCACAACTGAAGTTGCTGCTGTTCCACAACAAAATGCTTCTTCACCAAAAGTAATTTCACAAGGTCCTTCAATCGTATTCTTCAATGCTAGAAACATTTCAGAAAAATCATTAGAGAATGCTTGGAAATTCTACAAATTCATTACTAACGCTGAAAACTCAGCTTACTATTCTATTAACTCAGGTTATGAACCAGTTAGAAAATCATCATATGAAACTACTACATACCTTGAATTCGTAGAAACTGATAATACAGTTAAACATAAAGTTGCTACTGTTACACAAACATATGCTGCAAACAATTGCTACTTCTATTCACCAGCATTCGTTGGTTCTGCAACTTCACGTAATGTAATTGAAACTAACTTAATCCCTGGCGTTTTACGTTCAGAAGATAGTGTTGAAAAAGCATTAGATGATAACTTCGCAAATATTGCTGCAACTTTATTATTCTAATTAATTAAAATTATTCAATTAGGTTTTAAACCTAATAAGAAAGGAGAAAAAACAATGAAAAAATCAACTGGTATGTTAATTACTTGTTCTTTACTTTTCTCAGGTGTTCTCCCTACTCTTACTTCTTGTGGAAAATCCACAGATTACTACAACTCAACTAAATTAGATCTTCCATCAACTGTATGGAAAAATGGTGACTTCTCTACAAACGGTTTTGGTGTTGTTACACTTAAAACTGGTGTTGATGGAGACACAGCTCACTTCTATGATAAATCAGGAGATTTAATTAAAGGACGTTTCAATGGCGTCGACACACCAGAATCAACTGGTGCTGTCGAGCCTTGGGGCGCTGCTGCTAAATACTATACTACCGATTTATTAACTAATGCTAAGACAATTGTTCTAGAATCAGAACGTGGTACAACTGGTGCTTATGAAACAGTTTGGTCTAGAGGTCCTGAATCTGATTCAACTGCATCAAGAACTATGGTTTGGGTATGGGTATCTGATCGTGAAGTAAGTGATGAGGATGGCACAGGATTTAGATTAGTTAATCTTGGTCTTGTCCAAAACGGTTATAGTGCTGCTAAAGGTGTTAGCGACAGTTATTATAAAGAAATAATGTACGCTGCTGATGAATACGCACAATCCAAAAAATTACATATTTGGGATCCTAATGGTGACCCAAATTATTCTGGTGAATCTTCAGGTTCACTAACATTAAAAACCTTATATTCTGCTTTAAAGGTTAATCCAGCAGACGATAACTACCTTGAACATAAATATTATTTTGAAGGTGTTGTTACTCGTAAAGTTGGTTCAGACTGTTATATTGAAGAATACGTATATGATGACGCAGGTAATTTAACAGAACGTTATGGTATTTATGTTTTCTCAATGTATAAAACTTCAGGTGCTAATAGATTCTTTGTTCCAGGACGTAAGATTGGATTTGCAGCTATTATTTCAGAACGCTACGGTGGATATCAATTACATGATGTTACATTCGCAGCAAGTTCTTCAAAGACTGACTTCACACGTGATGTTCACTTTGTAGATACTGAAACACATAATATTGAAGATCCAATTGTACAAACAGGTAACGAATTCTCTAACTCAACTAACAAATTAGTAAACTACAACTGTTTAATGAAATTTACAGGTGTTAAAGTTACTGGCGGTTATGGTGGTAAGACAGCTACTAGAAGTGATGGTACTAATTACTCAAATAACTCAATGACATTATATTGTAAAGATAGTAATGAACAAGAATTCAAGATTCGTATTGATGACGCTATCGTTATTCATTATTTTGATGACTATAAAGGTGGTACTGCTGGATTCTCAACTGTTACTAACTACACATATTATGTTGAACACTCACAAACTGGTTCATTTACATTTGTTGGTTTAAAAGGTATTTATCAATCTGATGAAGAATCTACTCCAACAATTCAATTATTAGTTGTAAATGAAACAGATGTTAGTTTCACAGCAGATTAACTTTTATTAAAGGTTAAAAAAACAATAGATATACTATTTTATATTAAAGTATTGAAAGGAAAGGAATAATATGAAAAAAATTCATGGCTTATTTTTAAGTCTTGCATGTCTTGCTGGTGTCCTAGGCACAAGTACTGCATGTGAAGAACAATATACAGCAAAAGAAATTGCACAAACTCTTGTTTATTCTGGTCTTGACTCATTAAATGTTGACTTCAAACTTTATAATGAACTTGATGGTGCTAAAATTACATATTCTGTCGATGAAGGTAACCAATACTTATCATTTAACAAGGATTATACAATGTGTTATGTTAATCCTCCACTAATGGATGATACAGATACCGCTGTACAAACAAAATTCTATGCTCATGTTACAAAAGATGGCGAAACTGTCGACAAAACATTCAAATGTAAATTACAACCTGCTGGTTTTACAACAACTGTAGCAGCTATGGCTGCTGACTTTGATCCAGACGGCTCATTAGATTTAGGTCATACAACATATAGAGTTAGAGGTTTATATGTTGGTAGTTCAGGTGTTGGCGCATTAATTTATGATGGAACTGGCTTCATTTACTCATATGGTACAACTACATTAGATGTTGGTACACAAGTTATCGTTGATGGTAGTGTTACAAAATATAATGGTATTCTTGAATTCTCAAAACCTACATATGGTGTTTGGGTAACAGATAATCCAGTTACACTTCCTGAAGATGAAAGAGTAATTGATGTTAAAACAGCAGATAAAATTGTTGCTTGGGCAGGCGCTGCATCTATGTTAAGATACACAGGTACTAAAATTAGAGCAACAGGTAAAATCGTTACTAGTGGTAAGTACACAAACTTCGAAGTCGATGGCGCTGATGCAACAAAAGGTATTTTAAGACTTAACTGTGACAATAATATGTCAACATTAGCAACTAACTTCAATTCAGCAACATACACAGGTAATGTTGTAGTTGAAGGTTATACACTTTACTATGGTGGTAATGGAACTGCTAAAGTTATGCAAATTTTACCTACATCAATAACTGCTGCTTAAGAAAAACAATGAAGAAGGATTTTTACAATCCTTCTTTTTTTATATTAAAAACTATTGAAAAAATAATATTTTTAAGTTATCATAATAAAGCATTATGGACTGTTAGCTCAGCTGGTAGAGCAACTGACTCTTAATCAGTGGGTCAAGAGTTCGATTCTCTTACAGTCCACCATTGCAAATTAAAGCACTTTAATAAGTGCTTTTTTTATTTAAAAATTTGAAGGTATTGAAAAAGGTTATTTTACAAAGTAAAATATTTAAGCGAGGTATTATTATGAAAAAAGTTAGAAAAGCAATTATCCCTGCTGCTGGACTTGGAACTAGATTTTTACCAGCTACCAAAAACGCAGCAAAAGAAATGCTTCCAATTATTGACACACCTACAATTCATTATATTGTTGAAGAAGCAATAAATAGCGGCATTGAAGAAATTTTAATTATTACAAATAGTTCAAAGCACGATATGGAAGATTATTTTGATATCAATTACGAACTAGAGCATCGTTTACTTGCATCAGGTAAACAAAAGGAATACGAACAAATTCATCAAATTGCCATGATGACAAATGTTCATTTTGTTCACCAAAGAGAACCAAAAGGTTTAGGCCATGCTGTTTTATGTGGTAAGTCATTTGCAGCCGGAGAACCTGTTGCTGTTTTATTAGGTGACGATGTTGTTTGCAATAGAAAAGGTGAACCAGCATTAAAACAACTTATTAACGCTTATGAAGAAACCGGTTCAACTGTACTAGGTGTACAAACTGTTGATCATAGTCAAGTTAATAAATATGGTATTGTTAGTCCATGTGACAAAAAGAGTGAAAGACTATACGAAATTAATGATATGGTTGAAAAGCCTGCTCTTGACGATGCACCATCTGATATGGCTGTCTTAGGTCGTTATGTATTGACACCTGAAATTTTTGAGGCCATTGAAGAAACAAAACCTGGTAAAGGCGGAGAAATTCAATTAACTGATGCTATTAAAATTTTAAATGAAAAGCAAAAAATCTATGCATATGATTTTGAAGGGGAAAGATATGACGTAGGTGACCGTTTTGGTTTTATTAAAGCTACAATTGATTACTCGCTTGAAAGAGAAGATTTAAAAGAAAAAGTTTCTGCTTATATTAAAGAAGTTAGTAAGAAATTATAAAAATAGAATGAAAAATATTATTTAGTATATTATACTAATAGTGATTATTATAAATATGATTTATGGAGGCTACTATGGAAATTAAAAAATCATTTTTATCTGTCGATGGTAACACAGCTGCCGGTATTGCTTCATATTGTTTTACTGAAGTTGCTGGTATCTATCCTATTACACCATCATCTCCTATGGCTGAACTTGTTGACGTTTATGCATCTCAAGGAAAGCTAAACTTTTTTGGTAATCAAGTAAAAGTTGTTGAAATGCAATCAGAAGCTGGTGCTGCTGGTACAGTTCATGGTGCTTTACAAGGTGGTGCATTAGCTACTACTTATACAGCATCACAAGGCTTACTTTTAATGATTCCAAATATTTACAAATGGGTTGGTGAATTATTACCAGCTGTTTTACACGTTTCTGCAAGATCACTTGCAACTCGTTCATTATCAATTTTTGGTGACCATCAAGACGTTTATGCAATTCGTCAAACTGGTATCACAATGCTATGTTCTCAATCTGTTCAAGATATTGCTGACTTAGCTAACGTTGCTCACTTAATCGCTATTAAGTCAAGCACACCTATTTGTCACTTCTTTGATGGCTTTAGAACATCACACGAAATTCAAAATGTTGAATTTGTTGACGAAAACGAATGGAAAAAACTTTTAGATATGGATGCTGTTGAGGCTTTCCGTGCTAGAGCATTAAACCCACATACACATAGTGTCACACGTGGTGGTGCTGAAAACGATGACGTTTATTTCCAAGGTCGTGAAGCACAAAATGCTCACTTCAATAAAGTCATTGATATTGCTGAAGATTACTTAAAGAAAGCAAGTGAATTAACTGGACGTACATATGCTCCATTTGTTTATTATGGTGCTCCAGATGCAACTAAAGTTATTGTTGCTATGGGCTCAGTTACAGAAACTGCTACTGAAGTCATTGATGAATTAACAAAACGTGGCGAAAAAGTTGGTGTTGTCAAAGTTTACTTATATCGTCCTTTCTCAGCAAAACACTTTGTTGAAGCTATTCCTTCAACAGTTAAGAAAGTTGCTGTTTTAGATAGAACTAAAGAAACTGGTGCTACAGGCGAGCCATTATATTTAGATGTAGTTGCTGCATGTGAACAAATGGGTCGTAAGTTTGATGTTTTAGTTGGTGGCCGTTATGGCTTATCTTCAAAAGATACACAACCAAAACATGTTAAATCAGTATTTGATTTCTTAGACTCAGAAAAAGTTTGGACATCATTTACAGTTGGTATCAACGATGATGTTACTCATTTATCAATTCCTGTTGATGAAGAATTTAGTATTGATCAAAATTACACATCTTGCTTATTCTATGGCTTAGGTTCAGATGGTACAGTATCTGCTAATAAGTCATCAATTAAGATTATTGGTGATGCAACTCACCAATACGCACAAGCATACTTTGCTTATGACTCTCGTAAAGCTGGTGGTGTTACACGTTCTCACTTAAGATTCGGTAAATCACCTATTCACTCTACTTATTATATTGAACACGCTGACTTTATTTCTTGTTCATTAGATACTTATATTTATAAGTTCGATATGATTAAGAATTTAAAGAAAGGTGGTACATTCTTATTAAATACTGATTTAAGTGATGAAGAATTAGTTAAATCATTACCTAATAGAGTTAAACGTCAATTAGCTGATAAGGAAGCAAAATTCTATGTTATTGATGCTAATAGTTTAGCTGCTAAGATTGGTATGGGTCGTCATACTAATACAACTTTACAAGCTTCATTCTTCTATCTTAACCAAAACATTATGCCTTACGCAGAAGCTCAAGATTGGATGAAGAAATTTGCTAAAAAATCTTATGCTAAAAAAGGTGACGAAGTAGTTGAAATGAACTACAAAGCTATCGATGCTGGTGCAGAAGGTTTAAGAGAAATTAAAGTTGATCCATCATGGAAAGAATTATCATTAGTCCGTGAACGTAAATTAACTGGTGACGATTACTTCGACACATATGTTAATGTTATGGGTTCACTTGATGGTGATACATTACCTGTTTCAAAATTCACTGAATGGGAATTACTTGATGGTACAATGAAGAACGATATTACTTTCCAAGAAAAACGTTCTATCGCTGACCGTGTCCCAGTATGGCACAAAGAAAACTGTATTCAATGTAACCAATGTGCATTTATTTGTCCACACGCTACATTAAGACCATTCTTATTAACTCCTGAAGAAGAAGAAAAATTACCTGATATTGCTAAAGGCGATGTTTTACCTGCAATGGGTGGACCAAAAGTCGCTGGCTTAAAATATCGTTTACAAGTATCACCACGTAACTGTGTTGGTTGTGGCCTTTGTGTTGTACAATGTCCAGGTAAGAAAGATGCTGAAGGAAATCTCGTTAAAGCTATTGAAATGGTTGAAGCAAAATCTCAATTTGCACAAGAAGATGCTGCTGATTACTTATATAAACATGTTGAATATAAAGCAGATTTAATTCCTGCTTCAACAGTTAAAGGTGCTGCATTCTTAATGCCTTATATGGAAATTTCTGGTGCTTGTGCTGGTTGTGGTGAAACTCCATATTATAAATTAGCATCTCAATTATTCGGTAAAGATATGCTTATTGCTAACGCAACTGGATGTTCTTCAATTTATAGTGGTTCAACACCTTTAACACCTTTCTGTACAGATAAGAATGGTGAAGGTATTGCTTGGGCTAACTCATTGTTTGAAGATAATGCTGAATTTGGTTTCGGTATGAGAGTTGCATCTAACTATAAATTATCTCAATTAGGTCGTATCTTCGAAGCTACTAAGGGTGAAGTTGAACCTCGTTTAGCTGAGTTAATGGATATGTGGTTAAATAACTTCAAAGACCGTAAGTTAGTTAGAACATTTGCTGCTGAATTAGTTTCATTACTAAAAGAAACTAAGTGTGAAGCTGCTAAAGAAGCTTTATTATATGAACGTGATATTATCGATAAATCTGTATGGATTATCGGTGGTGACGGTTGGTCATACGATATTGGTTATGGTGGTGTTGACCATGTCTTAGCATCAGAAGAAGATGTTAATATTATGGTTTTAGATACTGAAGTTTATTCAAATACTGGTGGTCAATCATCTAAATCATCACAAACAGGTTCAATTGCTAAGTTCACTGCTTCAGGTAAAAAGACAGCTAAAAAGAATCTTGCTATGATGGCAATTGCGTATGGTAATGTTTACGTTGCTCAAATTTCAATGGGTGCTAACCCAATGCAAGCTATTAAAGCAATGCAAGAAGCTGAATCATATAACGGACCTTCATTAATCATTTGTTATGCTCCTTGTGCTAACCATGGTATTAAAGGTGGCTTAATGAATGCAACAAGAGTTGAAAAAGCTGCTGTTGAAAGTGGTTATTTCCCAATTTTCCGTTATGACCCACGTTTAGAAGCTCAAGGTAAATCACCAATGCAATTAGATTGCAAAGAACCTAACTTTGAATTATTCCGTGACTTCGTAATGGGTGAAACACGTTATTCACAATTACCAAAAGTCAATCCAGAACACGCTGAAGAATTATTAAAGAAATCTGAAGAGTGTGCAAAGATTAGATGGAATAGATTCAAGAAATTAGCTGAATAATACAATTTAAAGGACTTGATTAATTTCAAGTCCTTTTTTAATTTTCAACAACTAGTGTCAATATTAGAAAATGTTTGTGTAAATATTCAATGATGCAATGTATTTTGGTAAAATATAAGAATGAGGTGGTAATATGGCAAATTTAATTAAAATTAAAGGTGCAAGAGAGAACAACCTTAAAAATATTGATTTGGAAATTCCAAAGAATAGTTTGGTTGTATTTACAGGGCTATCTGGTTCAGGTAAATCGACTCTTGCTTTTGATACCATTTATGCTGAAGGTCAAAGACGCTATGTTGAATCACTTAGTTCATACGCTCGTCAATTTTTAGGTGGGATGGAAAAGCCAGACGTTGATGCAATTGATGGCTTATCTCCCGCTATTGCTATAGATCAAAAAACTAAATCTCATAACCCACGTTCTACCGTTGGAACTGTTACTGAGATTTACGATTATTTACGTTTGCTTTATGCTCGTATTGGTCATCCATATTGTCCAAACCATAATTGTATGATTGAATCATTTACTCCTAATCAAATAGTAGATTTTATATATAAAAATGAATTACAATCGAGAATTCAAATTTTATCCCCAGTTGTGCATCGTGAAAAAGGAACACATAAAGATACTTTAGAAAAAATTAAAGTACAAGGTTTTCAACGTTTACGTATTGATGGAGAAATATATTCAATTGAAGAAATTCCTGAATTAGAAAAAAATAAAACTCACAATATTGAAATAGTTATTGATCGTATTGTTTTAAAAGAAGAAGCTCGTTCAAGAATTTATGAAGCTGTTGAATTAGCTTTAGATTGGTCAAAAGGATATGTTTTAGTATTAGTTGGAAGTGAAGAAATTTTGTATTCAGAACATCACGCATGTCCTGAATGTGGCTTTAGTGTACCACCACTTGAACCTCGTTTATTTTCGTTTAATGCTCCAATGGGAAACTGTCCTGATTGTAATGGATTAGGAATTAAACGTGAGGTTGATGTTCATTTATTAGTTCCCGATGAAAATGTTACTTTAGCTAAAGGGGCAATTACTTATTTCAAAAACACTTGTGGTACTCAAAACCTTGAATGGCAAGAATTCTGTTATTTATGTAAAGAATATAATATTCCAATGGATGTTTCGTTCTTCCGTTTAACTGAAGAACAAAAACATATTGCTTTGTATGGTTCACCAAAAGAACATACTTTCACTTTAACATCAGCATCTGGAAATGTTACACATCGTAAAGGCTTTATTGAGGGTGCTAAAGTTAGAATTGAAAGATTATACAGTGAAACTGGTTCGGATTTCATGCGTGAATGGTATGAAACATTTATGCGCGATAAAGTATGTGAAACTTGTCATGGTGCAAGACTTAATGAAAAAGTACTTTCAGTTCGTATTGGAGGATTAAACATTTATGAATTAACATGTTTACCTATAAATAAGATGTTAGATTTTATTAATAATTTAAGTTTAAATCCTACAGAAAAAGAGATTTCACACTTAATTATTAATGAAATAAGAAATAGATTAGAGTTTTTAATTAGAGTTGGTCTTGATTATTTAACTTTATCACGAATGGCAATGACCTTATCTGGAGGAGAATCTCAACGAATTAGACTTGCTACTCAAATTGGTTCTAAATTATCGGGGGTTTTGTATGTATTAGATGAACCTTCTATTGGATTACATCAAAGAGATAATGATAGACTTATTAACTCTTTAAAAGATATGAGAGATTTAGGAAATACTCTTGTTGTTGTTGAACACGATGAAGATACAATGAGAGCGGCTGACTATATTGTTGATATAGGACCAGGTGCTGGAATTCATGGCGGAGAAGTAGTTGCTGCTGGTAGTTTAGCTGATATTATAAATGAACCAAAATCAATTACTGGAGATTATCTTTCAGGTAGAAAGTTTATTCCAGTTCCGTTAAATCGTAAAAAAGGAAATGGATATTTTATAAATATAAAAGGTGCTCGTTGCCATAATCTTAAAAATATTGACGTTAAAATTCCACTTGGAGTTTTAACGTGTGTTACTGGTGTTTCTGGTTCGGGCAAATCTTCTTTAGTAACAGAAATTTTATATAAGAATGTTTATAATAAAACATCTGTTGGTGCTAGTGAGATTCCTGGAGAAAGCGATGGTATAGAAGGAATTGAATATATTGATAAAGTAATTAATGTATCTCAAGATCCTATCGGTAAAACTCCACGTAGTAACCCGGCAACATATACTGGTGTATTTGATGACATCAGAGATTTGTTTGCATCGACTGTTGAGGCAAGAGCTCGTGGATACGATAAGAGTAGATTCTCTTTTAACGTCAAAGGTGGACGTTGTGAAAGATGTCAAGGCTGTGGTGTTATTAGAATTCCAATGAATTTCTTACCCGATATTTACGTAACATGTGATGAATGTAAAGGCAAACGCTACAATAACGAAACTTTAATGTGTACGTATAAAGGTAAAAATATATTTGATATATTGGATATGACAATTGAAAATGCTTGTGAATTTTTTGAAAATATCCCAAGCATATCTCGTAAATTAAGAACATTATATGAAGTAGGCTTAGGGTATATTAAATTAGGTCAACAAGGAACCACATTATCTGGTGGTGAAGCTCAACGTGTTAAACTCGCTTATGAATTACAACGTCGTTCGACAGGTAAAACATTATATATTCTTGACGAACCTACAACTGGATTACATATTGATGATGTATCTCGTTTAATATCAATTTTACAAAGAATTGTTGATAATGGTGATACTGTAGTTGTTATTGAACATAATCTTGATTTAATTAAGGTTGCTGATTATATAATTGATTTAGGGCCAGATGGTGGAGATAAAGGTGGTACTCTTGTTGGTTGTGGAACACCAGAAGAAATAGTAGAAATTAAAGAATCATATACTGGTCAATATTTAAAACCTTTACTTGAAAAAGGTAAATTGAATCGCGTAAAGTAAATTAGAATGGAGAATCAAAATGGAAGATTTAAAAATTGTTAAAGAACGTCCAAAATTTTTAAGTATATTACTATATATTTTATGTGCATTATTTCCTGCTGTGGGATTTATGTTCTTTATTCATAAGGATTACAAAGATAACGAAAAAAAGAAGATATATACTGATATTTCCTTAGTAACTGTAGGCGTATTAGGAGTTACTTGCTTATCGTTTGGTTTAGTTATGGGAGCAAATGATGCTATTAATTTAGGTGGTATATCTAATAGAATTTGGCTATTAATTGTTTCTCTTTACGCAATGTTAAACACAAGTGGATTTCTAGTCTATAATTTTATTTATTTTGATAAAGAGACTGATGATTCTTATCGTACAAAGAAGTATTACATTACAAAATATATTTTTGTAGCTTTATTAATAACTTTTTCACTTATCTTTATTTATAACTTAGATGAAATTGTAACTTCATTTCCACGTGGAATTCCTTGGGAGACTTTTAGTTATAGTGGAACTGGAAAATTTGTTGTAGCTTTTTACGCAATATGTATTTTACTCGGTGCATTAGTTACTTTATTTGTTTCTAGTAACAACGCTAAAAGGGAAGGATATGAACGTAGCATTTTTGAACCTATTTTTTTTGTAGGTTTCCCAATGGGCATTGTTGGTGCTCGCTTATGGTATGTTATTGCTGAATGGTCTGAATTTAAAGATAATTTAATGAATATATTTGATATTCGTAGTGGTGGAGTTGCTATTCAAGGTGGCGTTCTAATGGGCGCTTTCTTTGGAATGTGGATTATGTGTGAATTCCATCGTGAAATGAAATTACGTAAGGCAATGGATTTAATTATTCCTGGAATTCTTCTTGCACAAGCAATTGGTAGATGGGGTAATTTCTTTAACATTGAAGTCTATGGTAGTGTAGCTGATCCTTCAAAATGGTCATTTTTACCACGAGTTATTATTACCCATATGCAAGCATTAGATGGTAATTTCTATGTTCCTTTATTTTTAATAGAAAGTTTAATTAATATTGCTGGGTATTTTATTATCACGCGATTAATAGGAAAACTTCTAAAGAAATTCCTAAAGATTGGTGACTTGGCATTTGCATATTTTATATGGTATGGAACAGTAAGATGTATTATGGAACCTTTACGTAATCAAGAATTTATTATGGGTTCATCATCTCAAACAATTCCAACTTCAGTTATTATGAGTATTTCTTTTATTGTTATTGGGGTTCTTTCTATTGTAATTAATCATGTTTATGAATATTTAAATACAAAAGAGAAAGTGATTGAATGGAAAAATAAAAAATATGAACAATTCCATAACTTAGCTCTTAAGTTTGAAAATTTACCTAAGAGTGTTCGAGTAATATTAGCATTACCTATTATTGATGGATTTGCTTATTCTTATTATCGTTTTATAAAAGGACATTACTTTAGTGCTATATTGTGGTTTATCTTTGGTGGATTATTCTGCTGGGTTATTGATTTATTCACACTTTTATTTGCTAATAAGGTAGTGTGTTCAAAAGCATATGTATAATTTATTAATTTTCGATTTAGACGGCACGTTAGCCGATACTGATTTATTAGTTGTCGACGCATATTTAAAAATATTTAAAAAATATCGTCCTGATTATAAACCTACTTTTAAAGAATTGACTTTGTTATCGGGACCTACATTATATGATATGATGAAATATTATTTTCCAAACGAAGACACATATAAATTAATAGAAGAATTTAAATCTTATTCAAAGAGCATGTATTATTCGCATACTTCTTTATATAAAGGAATAAAAGAGTTTTTATTGGAATTAAAAGAGGAAGGCTTTAAATTAGCTATTCTAACAAACAAAATGTCAACTGCTACTCAATGGACTTTACAAATGTATGGTGTTGAAAATGTTTTTGATTTGGTTTTGTGTAGTGATATGATTGCTAACCCAAAGCCCGCAGGAAATGGAGTTATAGAGTGTATTAATAGACTTAACTCGAGTAGAAATGATACATTGTTTATAGGTGATAGTCTTATTGATGAACAAACAGCATTTAATTCTTCAGTTGATTGTTGCTTAGTAACGTGGAATATACGTGGAAAATTAAATAATTCTAATGCCAAGTATTACGTTAATTCTTTAAGTGAATTAAAGGAGGTAATTTTAAATGGTAAATGATGTATCTATTATTGGTGCGGGCCCTGCTGGTTTAACTGCAGCAATTTATTTATTAAGAGCTGGTTATAATGTAACTGTTTATGAAAAAGCCGCTCCAGGAGGAAAAGTTAATTCAACTTCTCATATTGAAAATTATCCTGGATTTGAAACTATTAGTGGACCAGATTTAGCTTTTAAGATGTATGAACATGCTATTAAACTAGGAGTTAAAATACTAAGTAAAAATATTATTTCACTTGAAAAACAAGAAGATAAATTTATTTTAAAAACAAATAAAGAAGATATTGAAAGTGAAGCTGTTATTATTGCCACTGGAACTCATGAACGCAAATTAGAAATTGAGAATAGTTCAAAATTTGAAAACCATGGAATTTCTTATTGTGCGGTTTGTGATGGAAATTTTTATCAAAACAAAAAAGTCGCAGTTATCGGCGGAGGTGAAAGTGCCTTAAAGGAAGCTTTATATTTATCAAGAATTTGCGCTGAAGTTTATTTAGTACATCGTCGCGATGAATTTAGAGCAAATGACACATTAGTTAATGAAATCAAAAATTCTAATATAGAATTAAAATTATTTAATGTGCCAACAAAATTAATAGGTGAAAATAAACTTCAAGGTCTTGAAATTCAAAATATAAATTCAAAAGAATTAGAGACTTTGGATGTTGAAGGAGTATTCCCATATTTGGGTGCATTACCTAATACTGATTTTATTAATATTAATGATTTAAAAACGAATAATGGCTATATGATTGTTGATTCAAAAATGAAAACAAATATTGATGGTTTGTTTGCAGCGGGAGATGTTCTTGACAAAGAATTACGTCAAGTTGTTACTGCAACAAGTGATGGTGCTATCGCAGCAATGTCAGCAATTGAATACCTAAAAAAAATATAAAAACGCAGAAATGCGTTTTTTTTGATACGCCCGGGTTAATTTAATTTTTAATTTATGATATTATCTTAATTGGAGGGCACAGAAAATGGAACTTAAAGAATCATTCACCCATAAAGTTAAAGAAGAATTGGCACTTAATGAATATAGTGATTTTTTAGCTAAAAAAGCTCTACTTTCTGGTTTTACGTCAATTAATGGACGTTTTTTAATTAAAAATAAAGAAACAATTATTGCACTTTCGACAGAACATGCGAAAGTGGCAAAATTAATTTATCAGCTTTTTCATCA
The DNA here is from genome assembly GCA_963651465.1 of bacterium. Taxonomy (GTDB): domain Bacteria; phylum Bacillota_I; class Bacilli_A; order RFN20; family CAG-826; genus SUG2458. The sequence continues at coordinate 48,058 of CAVJPS010000017.1, read as the reverse complement.
ATTATATGATATCGATCCTAGATTAACTTATAGTCGTAAGATGAAGTTTGATAAAAAAGTTTGCTTTAATATTATTATCGATGAAAAAGCAGATGAAATTCTTGATGATTTAGAGATTAGTCTTTATGAAACAAATACTAAAAAATCATTTGTTAAAAACGATGATAATTTAAAGTATTTTATAGTAGGTGCATTTTTAGCTACGGGGTCATGTAATGATCCGATTTCGTCAAATTATCATTTAGAGATAAGTTGTCAAGATGAATTGCTTGCTGAATATATTTGTAAATTAACAAATAAATGTAAGCCAATATCTTTTAGTACAAAAGTAATTCAAAGAAGAAGTTATTACGTTGTTTATTTAAAAAAATCTGATCAAATAGTAGATTTTTTAGCTTTTTTAGGAGCACATAATTGTTGCTTAGATTTTGAAGAAATTAGAGTTGAACGTGATTTTAGAAATAACGATAACAGATTACAAATTTGTGAGAATGCCAATGTAATTAGAACTGTTGAAAGTTCTCATAGACAAAAAGAAGATATTGATCTAATCGAACAATATTTTGGAATTAATAATATACCAAATATTAAAATGAAAACCTTATGTTATTTAAGGCTTGAAAATGAGGAAATGTCTATGCAAGATTTAGCGGATTTATTATCCTATGAAATAGGAACTAAAGTAACTAAATCTAATATTAACCATTTATTCAGGTCTATTCATGAATTGGCAGAAAAATATAGAGGTAATTAAAATGAATGTTCGAAAACAATTAGGTATGAGAATTTGTTACTTAAGAAAAAATAAAAAGTTATCACAAGAAGATTTAGCACTAAATTGTAACATTAATAAGAATTATTTATGTGATATAGAAAACGGGAGAAGAAATCCTACTCTAGATATATTAGAAAAAATATCATTAGGGCTTGATATAACTTTAGAAATATTGTTTCAAGGCATTGTTGGATTCGAGGAATAAAGAATAAAATAAAAATGTTTCTCAAAATCAATTACAATTGTGACAAGATGTAATATAATATTTTTGGAACAAAATGGTTCTTAATGTTTACATTAATATTGCAAAGGAGAAAATTATGAAGAATGTAAAAGATTTACAAGTCACTGGACAAAAAGTATTAGTTCGTTGTGATTTTAATGTCCCTCTAAAAGATGGCGTTATTCGTGACGACAATCGTATTGTTCAAGCTTTACCAACTATTCGTGAATTAATTAGTAAAGGCGCAAAAGTTGTTTTAATGTCACACTTAGGTAAAATCAATTGGAAAGAAGAAGATAAAGCTAAGTTAGAGGCAACAATTAAGAAAAACACATTAGCACCTGTTGCTGTTAGATTAGGCGAATTATTAAACAAAGAAGTTGCTTTCTGTGAACAAACACGTGGCGAAGAATTAGCTGCTGCTGTTAACAAATTAAATGATGGTGATGTTTTATTAGTTCAAAACACTCGTTATGAAAAAGGTGAAACAAAGAATGATGAAGCATTATCAAAAGAATGGGCTTCTTTAGTCGATGCATTTGTAATGGATGCTTTTGGTTCTGCACACCGTGCTCACGCATCAACAGTTGGTGTTCCTTCAATTTTAAAAGCAGAAGGTAAACAAGTTGCTGTTGGTTATTTAGTTGAAAAAGAAATTAAATCACTTTCAAAAGTTGTTGACGCAACTGATAGACCTTATATTGCTATTCTCGGTGGTTTCAAAGTATCAGATAAAATTAAAGTTATTAATTCTTTATTAAAGAAATGTGACAAAATTATTATTGGTGGTGCTATGGCATATACTTTCTTAAAGGCACAAGGCGTTGCTACAGGAAATTCACCAGTTGAAGATGATCAATTAGATTACGCTAATGAAATGTTTGCTTCTGGTAAGATTTTATTACCAATAGATTTTAAAGTAGCAAATGATTTTGATAATCCAACAGAAACTAAAGTTGTTACACGTGAAGAAGGCGTACCAGCTGGTTTTGAAGGTATGGACATTGGTGATAAAACTATTGAATTATTTAAAAATGAAATTGCTAATGCTAAAACTGTATTCTGGAATGGACCAATGGGCGTTTTTGAAAAAGAAGATTACCAAAAAGGTACAATCGCAGTTTGTGAAGCTTGTGCTAATTTAAATGGTGCTTTCACAGTTATTGGTGGTGGCGATAGTGCTGCTGCTTGTAAACAATTTGGATTTGTTGATAAATTTTCACATGTTTCAACTGGCGGTGGAGCATCACTTGAAATGATCGAGAACGATGGTCATTTACCTGGTATTGATGTAATTGCTGAATAATAGGTGATTAATATGAGAAAAAAGATTTTATTAGGCAACTGGAAAATGAACAAAACAATTGCTGAAGCAAAAGACTTTGCTCAAAATTCCATTGAATTAAGTGAAATTGCTGAAAAAGGTAATATTGATATAGGAATTGCTCCTACATTTTTATGTCTTGATACTGTTAGAAAAGCAAACCCTAAACTAATTGTTGCTGCTCAAAACGTTAATAGTGTTGATAGTGGAGCTTTTACAGGTGAAATTTCTGTGCCTATGCTAAAAGACGTTAATATTTCATGGTCTTTAGTTGGACATTCTGAAAGAAGAGCATACAATGGTGAAACTAACACTACATGCAATAAAAAGATCTTACATTTATTAGAAAACAAGATGATACCTGTTTATTGTGTTGGTGAAACACTTGAAGAATTCGAAAAAGGTTTAACAAATGAAATTGTTAAAAATCAAGTCATCGAAGGTTTAAACAATGTTAAAGCAGAAGATGCTTGTGATTTAATTATTGCTTATGAACCAGTATGGTCTATTGGTACTGGTAAAAACGCTTCAAAAGAAATTGCTGAAGATGTTTGTAAATTAATTAGAGAAACTATTAAAAACGTTTTTAATGCACAAGTAGCTGAAAAAGTTAGAATTTTATACGGTGGCTCAGTAAAACCAGAAAATGTAAGAGAATATTTAGGCCAAGATGATATAGATGGTGCTCTAGTTGGTGGTGCTTCTTTAAAGGTTGAATCATTTAAATCAATGCTTTTAAATTTATTATAATTTATAGATAAATCGTCCTTCAAAAGGGCGATTTTTTTATTTATATAAGACAAAAATAAATATTTTAAAAAGTTTTAAAAAAACTCTTGCATTATTAATAAATAAGTGTTTTAATAATTAAGTCGCAACAAGTATGCGACTAAAATTAGCAGCATAAAATCGAATAAAAAAATGTTAATAAAATTAAAAAAAATATTGACATAAGTATTCGACAATGCTATTATAAAAAAGCTACAGCAATTGAGATAAATGCTGTATATCTGATCTTTGAAAACTGAACAGAAATAAACAACAACGTCAATTTAATGTTTTATATAAAACATACATAACCAGAATAATTATTGAACTAGGAAATATAAATTTTTGAGAGTTTGATCCTGGCTCAGGATGAAAGCTGGCGGCGTGCCTAATACATGCAAGTCGAGCGGAGATTGCAGCAATGTAATCTTAGCGGCGAACGGGTGAGTAACACGTAGGTAACCTGCCTTTTAGACTGGAATACCCGATGGAAACGTCGGCTAATGCCGGATAATAGGTTGGAGGACATCCTCTGACTTTGAAAGAAGCCTCTAAAGCTTCACTAAAAGATGGACCTGCGGCGCATTAGCTAGTTGGTGAGATAACAGCCCACCAAGGCAAAGATGCGTAGCCGACCTGAGAGGGTGATCGGCCACATTGGAACTGAGACACGGTCCAGACTCCTACGGGAGGCAGCAGTAGGGAGTTTTCGGCAATGGGGGAAACCCTGACCGAGCAACGCCGCGTGAGTGATGAAGGTCCTATGGATTGTAAAACTCTGTTGTGAAGGACGAATGATAGATTTAGGAAATGAAATCTATTTGACTGTACTTCACCAGAAAGCCACGGCTAACTACGTGCCAGCAGCCGCGGTAATACGTAGGTGGCAAGCTTTATCCGGAATTATTGGGCGTAAAGAGGGAGCAGGCGGTTTTGTAAGTCTGAAGTCAAATACTGTGGCTTAACCATAGTTCGCTTTGGAAACTGCATGACTAGAGTGCGAGAGAGGTAAGTGGAATTCCATGTGTAGCGGTGAAATGCGTAGATATATGGAGGAACACCAGTGGCGAAGGCGGCTTACTAGCTCGATACTGACGCTCAGTCCCGAAAGCATGGGGAGCAAATAGGATTAGATACCCTAGTAGTCCATGCCGTAAACGATGACAACTAAGTGTTGGAGTAATCCAGTGCTGAAGTTAACACATTAAGTTGTCCGCCTGGGGAGTACGTTCGCAAGAATGAAACTTAAAGGAATTGACGGGGGCCCGCACAAGCAGTGGAGCATGTGGTTTAATTCGACGCAACGCGAAGAACCTTACCAGGACTTGACATCTGGCTAAATACCCTAGAGATAGGGAGATAGCTATAGCCAAGACAGGTGGTGCATGGTTGTCGTCAGCTCGTGTCGTGAGATGTTTGGTTAAGTCCAGCAACGAGCGCAACCCTTGTCCTTAGTTACCATCATTAAGTTGGGGACTCTAAGGAGACCGCCGGTGTAAATCGGAGGAAGGTGGGGATGACGTCAAATCATCATGCCCTTTATGTCCTGGGCTACACACGTGCTACAATGGCTGGTACAAAGAGACGCAAAACCGCGAGGTCAAGCAAATCTCATAAAGCCAGTCTCAGTTCGGATTGAAGTCTGCAACTCGACTTCATGAAGCTGGAATTGCTAGTAATCGCGAATCAGCAATGTCGCGGTGAATACGTTCCCGGGCCTTGTACACACCGCCCGTCAAACCATGAGAGCTGGTAATACTCGAAGTCGTTATCCTAACCGCAAGGAGGGAGACGCCTAAGGTAGGACTGGTGATTGGGGTTAAGTCGTAACAAGGTATCCCTACGGGAACGTGGGGATGGATCACCTCCTTTCTATGGAGAAAGTTAAGACTTATTAATATATAAGTCGGATTAGTACAAATAAACCAAAACTAGTTATTATTCATGACGAAGTTGAATTTCTGTTTAGTTTTGAGAGATTAGAGATGACTCTCAAATTGTTCTTTGAAAACTGGATATTAAAAATATTAATTATAACATGTTCTTTCTGTTAAGTTGTAATCACGTAAGTGATAACAATGTAAGCAAGATTAAACCGAATCAAAAGTAATTTTACAAGATTAAGTTAATAAGGGCGTACAGTGAATGCCTTGGCACAAGAAGGCGATGAAGGACGCGACTACCTGCGAAAAGCGACGGCGAGCTGGATGTAAGCTTTGACCCGTTGATATCCGAATGGGGAAACCCGGTATGAGTTATATCATATCATCCTTAACTGAATACATAGGTTAAGAGAAGTTACACCTAGGGAATTGAAACATCTTAGTACCTAGAGGAAAAGAAAGAGAATCGTATTCTGTAAGTAGCGGCGAGCGAAAGCGGAAGAGCCCAAACCAATCTTAGGATTGGGGTTACGGACCACATAATTGATTGTTTTATATCAGCAGAACGAGTTGGAATGCTCGACCATAGTAGGTGAAAGTCCTGTATGCGAAAATGTGAAACACATGGTGGTATCCAGAGTACGGCGAGGCACGTGAAACCTTGTCGGAAGTTACGCAGACCATTGCGAAAGGCTAAATACTAGCTTGTGACCGATAGTGAACCAGTACCGTGAGGGAAAGGTGAAAAGAACCCCGGGAGGGGAGTGAAAAGAATCTGAAACTGTATGCTTACAAAAAGTTAGAGCCCGTTAAAGGGTGATGGCGTGCCTATTGAAGAATGAACCGGCGAGTTATGTTAACGTGCAAGGTTAAGTAGAAGATACGGAGCCGTAGCGAAAGCGAGTCTGAACAGGGCGTTCAGTACGTTGACATAGACCCGAAGCCAGGTGATCTAGCCATGATCAGGTTGAAGTTGGGGTACAACCCAATGGAGGACCGAACCGACGTTCGTTGAAACGCCCGCGGATGAATTGTGGCTAGCGGAGAAATTCCAATCGAACTTGGCTATAGCTGGTTCTCCCCGAAATAGCTTTAGGGCTAGCGTTAGATAATTAATCTATGGAGGTAGAGCACTGAATGTATGATGGCCGTGTCTAACGGTACTGATTGCAATCAAACTCCAAATGCCGTAGATCGTATTCTAGCAGTCAGACTGTGGGAGATAAGTTCCATGGTCAAAAGGGAAACAGCCCAGACCGTCAAATAAGGTCCCAAAGTTTATGCTAAGTGTTAAAGGATGTAGAGACGCTTAAACAACTAGGATGTTGGCTCAGAAGCAGCCACCATTTAAAGAGTGCGTAACAGCTCACTAGTCGAGTGCCTCTGCGCCGAAAATTTACCGGGGCTAAGCATGATACCGAATTTACGGATTTATAGTTTTCTATAAGTGGTAGGGGAGCGTTCCAATTGCAGTGAAGCAGTATCGTAAGGAGCTGTGGAGCGGTTGGAAGTGAGTATGCCGGTGTAAGTAACGATTGAAGGTGAGAATCCTTCACACCAATTGACTAAGGTTTCCTGGGCAAGGGTCGTCCTCCCAGGGTTAGTCGGGACCTAAGGCGAGGCTGATAAGCGTAGTCGATGGATAACAGGTTGATATTCCTGTACCCGTATATGTGCGATGTAATGACAGAGAAGGTTAAACCATGCCGGTTATTGGATTCCGGTCTAAGCAAGGTAGCTGCATCATTGGCAAATCCGTGATGCGTAAGGCGAAGGTGTGATGGGGAGTGAATGGATTCGTCCTAGTAGCGAAGTGGTTGATACAAGCTCTCAAGAAAAGTTGCTAGCTTAAGCATATGCGGCCCGTACCGAGAACGGACACACGTGGTCAAGTCGAGTAGACTAAGGTGAGCGAGATAACTGTTGTTAAGGAACTCTGCAAAATTACTTCGTAAGTTAGCAAGAAGAAGTGCTCCAGCGATGGAGTCGCAGTGAAGAGGCCCAAGTAACTGTTTAACAAAAACACAGCTTTATGCTAAGTCGCAAGACGATGTATATGAGGTGACACCTGCCCAGTGCTGGAAGGTTAAAAGGAGAGGTTAGCGCAAGCGAAGCTTTGATCTGAAGCCCCAGTGAACGGCGGCCGTAACTATAACGGTCCTAAGGTAGCGAAATTCCTTGTCAGGTAAGTTCTGACCCGCACGAATGGTGTAATAATTTGGGCGCTGTCTCGACAGCAGACTCGGTGAAATCATAATACCTGTGAACATGCAGGTTACCCACAACTAGACGGAAAGACCCCATGGAGCTTTACTATAACTTAATATTGAGTGACTGTATTTCATGCACAGGATAGGTAGGAGACTTTGAAGCTTTGGCTTTGGCCAAGGTGGAGTCATCGTTGGGATACTACTCTTGGAATATGGTCATTCTAACCGACTCCCTACACGGGGAGCGGGACAGTGTTAGGTGGGTAGTTTGACTGGGGCGGTCGCCTCCTAAAGAGTAACGGAGGCGCCCCAAGGTACCCTCAGCATGGTTGGAAATCATGCATCGAGTGCAAAGGCATAAGGGTGCTTGACTGCGAGACCTACAAGTCGAGCAGGGACGAAAGTCGGGCTTAGTGATCCGGCGGTGCCGTATGGAAGGGCCGTCGCTCAACGGATAAAAGCTACCCTGGGGATAACAGGCTGATCGCGTCCAAGAGTTCACATCGACGACGCGGTTTGGCACCTCGATGTCGGCTCATCGCATCCTGGAGGAGAAGTATCTTCCAAGGGTATGGCTGTTCGCCATTTAAAGCGGTACGCGAGCTGGGTTCAAAACGTCGTGAGACAGTTTGGTCCCTATCTGTTGTGGGCGTAGGAAGTTTGAAAGGATCTGTCCTTAGTACGAGAGGACCGGGATGGACATAGCTCTGGTATACCTGTTGTCGCGCCAGCGGCATGGCAGGGTAGCTACCTATGGAATAGATAAACGCTGAAAGCATCTAAGCGTGAAACTAACCTTAAGATTAGACTTCCCATTTCGCAAGAAAGTAAGAACCCTCCAAAGTTAGGAGGTTGATAGGTCATAGATGTAAGTGCAGCGATGCATTCAGTCGAGTGATACTAATAGTTCGAGGACTTAAGAGTAAAATTATTTATATTTGGGTAATCTGAATATGTTATATTAAATTAATATCTAGTTTTCAGGGAACAATCTTTATATCTCTGAAAAAAGTCTGGTGATGATGGCGCGGTGGACACACCTGTTCCCATCCCGAACACAGAAGTTAAGCACCGTAGCGGCGAAGATAGGTCTTCGGACTGAAAATAGCAAGTTGCCGGGCTTTTTTTTTACTAAAAAAATGATAGTTTTTTTACATAATATCTTATTATTAAGATATTAATTCAGAAAAAGACATTTAATAATACTAATTCTTTTACAAAAAAAAACTATTATGTTATAATAACTTCGCCGTATTCAATGAAATGAATACAAGGGAGGTTTTTTATGACTCTTGATAAACAAACTCCGTATGGTGCTATTAATATTTCACTAGATGCTATTGCATCTATTGCAGGTTCAGCTGCAGTTGAATGTTATGGTGTTATTGGAATGTCTAGTAAAGATTCAAAGGCAAGCAAATCCTACAATGGATTAAAAAAAGATAATTTTTCCGAAGGCGTGACAGCAAAAAAAGGTAAAGATGGATATGAAGTTGATCTTTATATTGTAGTAGCGTATGGAGTAAAAGTAACTGAAGTAATTGCTGAAGTTCAAAAAAAAGTAAAATATATACTTGAAAAGACATTTGATATTAAATTTAAATCTATCAATGTCTATGTCCAAGAAATTAAACAAATTTAATTTTTTGGCTTGGAGGTTAATATGAAAAATATAAATGGTCTAATTTTAAAACAAATGATTATTTCTGGTGCAAATAATTTATACAATTGCTATCCTGAAATTGATGCCTTAAATGTTTTCCCTGTACCTGATGGAGATACTGGAACCAATATGAATTTAACAATTTCATCTGGTGCAAAAGAAGTTGCTAATCGTAATGATGAAGATGTTTATTCAATCGCAAAAGCTTTTTCAAAAGGCTTATTAATGGGTGCTCGTGGTAACTCTGGTGTTATTTTATCACAAATTTTCAGAGGCTTTGCTATGGCATTAGAAGGTAAGAAAAACATTAATGCAGTTGAATTTGCTGATGCTTTTTTTAACGGACAAAAAATTGCTTATAAAGCTGTTATGCGTCCTGTCGAAGGCACAATCTTAACTGTTATAAGAGAATCTACAACTTATGTACATGAACATGTTAATAGTTCAATGAACATAGAAAAAGTAATGGAAATTCTTCTTAAAGAAGCTAGAGCTTCATTAAAGAGAACGCCTGATCTTCTTCCAGTATTAAAAGAAGTCGGTGTTGTTGACTCTGGAGGCGCTGGACTTGTAAAAGTCTTAGAGGGTTTCCAAAAAGCTATTCTCGGTGAAGTAGTTGAAAAAGCAGTTGAACCAGTATATGAATCTTCTACATCATTTGATGAAGAAAAAAATGGATATTGTGTTGAATTCCTAATGAACTTAGGCGAAGGTGAAGAAAAGAAAACTTTCGTTGCTGATCGTTATAAAAAAATGGTCAATTCACATGGTACTAACGTTGAAGTTAAGGTCAATGAATCAATGACAAAATTAATCGTTCATATCCACACTTTAATTCCTGGTAGTATTATTACTTATTCTCAACAATTTGGTGAATTTGAAAAAATTAAAATTGAAAATCTTGCCATTTCTCATACTAAATTAGAAGTTGAGGAAGAAAAAATTGAAGAAGAAATGAAAGAATATGCTTTAATTGCTGTTGGAGCTGGTGACGGAATTGAAAAATTATTTAAAGATTTAAGAGTCAATTATGTAGTTTCTGGTGGCCAAACAATGAACCCTTCAACTGAAGATTTCTTAGCTGCTATTAAAGATGTAAATGCAAAGAATATTATTATTCTTCCAAATAACTCGAATATTGTTATGGCTGCATCTCAAGCATGTGAAGTTGTTGAAGGAGTTAATGCTCGTGTTGTTCCAACTAAAACAATTCCTCAAGGATTAGTAGCATGTATGATGTTTAATCCAGAGGTTTCTTTAGAGGAAAACGTCAAAGAAATGCAAGAAGCAATTTCTACTGTAAAGACTGGTCAAGTAACTTTCTCTATTAAAGATACAAATATTGATGGTGTTGATATTAAAAAAGACGATTACATGGGATTAGTTGATAAAACAATTCTTTGCTGTCATCCAAATAAAGTCGAATCTGCAATGGAAATTATTAAAAAAATGGTTGATGAAGATACATCTATTATTACATTACTTGTTGGCTGTGATGCTACCAAAGACGAAGAAGAAGAACTTCTTAATAAAATCAATGAAGAAATTGAAAATATTGACGATATTGAATTAGAAGTACACAAAGGAAATCAACCTGTATACGATTTTATTATTGGAGTTGAATAGAATATAAAATAAAAGGGATTAAAAATCCCTTTTTTTATAGTATAATAAGTTTGATTATAAGGAGATTATATATTATGAAAATGGTAATTGATTGTATGGGCTCTGATAACGGAAGTAAAGCTACCACAGCTGGTATTTTACGTTTTCTAGAATCGCATAAAGATGTTGAAATAATTGCAGTTGGTCGTAAGGAAGAACTTGCTTGTTTAGAAGGTAAATGTGAAATTATTGATACTCCAGATGTTGTACCAATGGACGTTAACGCATTTGATGTTTTAAGAATGAGAAAATCATCAATGGTTGTAGCCCTTAATACTTTCTTAGAAAGAGAAGCAGATGCAATAGTATCTGCTGGTTCTACTGGTGGCTTTTTAACTAGTGCAACAATTAAGTTAAAATTAATTCCTGGAGTTGAAAGAGCGGCTTTAGTTGCTCCTTTCCCAACAATGATTAAAGGAAAATATTGTACAGTACTTGATATTGGTGCTAATAACGATAATACTCCTTCACAATTATATCAATTTGCTACAATGGGTCGTTTATATACACAAGCTGTTTTAAATATACAAGACCCACGTGTGTACTTATTAAGTAACGGAACTGAAGAAGAAAAAGGATCACCTGAAGTAAAAGAAACTCACAAATTATTAAAAGAAAATAATTTCCCTAATTTCTGTGGAAATATAGAAGGCCGTGAAGCTTTACTTGGTGATGTTGATGTTTTAGTTACTGGTGGTTTTCCTGGAAATGTATTTTTAAAAACCGCTGAAGGTGTTTTCTCAATGATGAATAAGATGATAAAAAAAGCATTTAAGAGAAATCTATTTTCAAAATTAGGATATTTATTTTGCCGTAAGGGAATAAAAGATATTAAAGAAACATTTGATTATAAATCGGTGGGTGGATCAATGCTTTTGGGTGTTAATGGTGTAGTTGTAAAAGCGCATGGTAACTCAGAAGCTTATGGATTTAGTTGTGCAATGGATGTAGCTTATAAGATGGCTAAAGCTAATATAGTGAATTTAATGAAAGATGGCTTAAATAAAGATGGAAAATAATTACCGCGAAAAAATTACTGTTTTTTTAAATTCGTTAGGTATAAAGCCTAAAGATATTTCACTCTACGAAATTGCTTTTACTCATTCATCTTATAATGGTGAAGCTAATACAAAGCACCACGATTATCAAAGACTCGAATTCATAGGCGATAGTGTTATTAACTTTACAGTTGCTGATCTAATTTATAAGAATTATAAAGACACTCAAGAAGGTTTAATGACTAAAATGAGAGCTGATTTAGTTCAAACTAAATCACTAAGTAAATACGCAAAAAATTTAGGATTAGAAAATTATATTTTAATTGGTTATGGTTTAAAGGTAGCTGGTGGTATTTCAAAAAAAATTTTAGAAGATGTTTTTGAAGCTTTAACTGGTGCTATTTACGAAGATCAAGGAATTGATATTGCGTATAATTATTTAACAAAAATTTTTTTGGACGATATCATAAATTTTGATGAATCATCATTAACTGACTATAAAACAAGACTTCAAGAGGAAATACAAAGTGACAATAGAGGAAATGTTGTTTACAAGGTTATTGAAAAAACAGGTCCTGCACACAATCCAATGTTTGTTGTTGAAGTCCAGTTCAATGAAGTTAAACTAGGTCATGGACGTGCTTCTAGTAAAAAAGCAGCTGAGCAATTAGCTGCAAAAGATGCACTTAATAAAAAGGCGGTGTAAGTAATGGGATTTTTTGATTTTTTACGTCGTGATAAAAAGAACAATACTCAAACAAAATATATTAGAGGTCTTTCTAAATCTAAGAAAGGATTTTTTGATCGCCTTAGAAGTTTAGGATCTAAAATTAACGACGAATATTATGAAGAATTAGAACAAATACTTATTGAATCTGATGTAGGTGTAAAACTTGCAATTAAAGTTGTTGAAGAAACTCGCCAAGAAGTTTTAAAACGTAAAATTTCTGATTCAAAAGAAGTTAATGAAATTTTAATGTCTAAATTATTTGCTGATTATATGAAAGACGATAATGAAATAATAACTGATATTAAATTTGCTGAAAATGGTCCAACTGTACTTTTGGTTGTTGGTGTTAATGGTGTAGGAAAAACTACAACTATTGCTAAGCTAACAAAACGTTATCTTGACATGGGCAAGAAAGTTTTGTTAGGCGCAGCTGATACATTTAGAGCAGGTGCGGTAGACCAATTGAAAATTTGGGCTGAACGATTAAATTGTCCTATTATTGTTGGACCCGAAAATGGTGATCCTGCTTCAGTAGCTTACGATGCAGTTCATGAAGGTATTAAACAAAATGTTGATTTAATTATCATTGATACTGCGGGACGCTTACAAAATAAATCAAATTTAATGGACGAATTATCTAAAATCAGAAGGGTTGCAAGCAAAGAAATTCCTAGTGCTCCACACGATATTTTCTTAGTATTAGACGCAACAACTGGCCAAAACGGCGTAATCCAAGCCAAAGGATTTTTAGAATCAACAGGTATAACAGGAATTGTAGTAACAAAAATGGATGGTACTTCAAAAGGTGGTATCATTTTATCAATTCGTGAAGAATTAGGAATTCCTGTTCGTTTTATTGGACTTGGTGAACAAATCGACGATTTACAAGAATTTAATTTAAAAGATTATTTATATGGACTTTGTGTCGGAGAAGAATAAGGTGTTTTTATGGATGAATTAGAAGAATTTAATTACATTAATCAATTATTTGATGAGTACGGTCCTTTACTTTCTAAAACACAATTTCAAATGATGGAGCAATATTATTCTTTTAATTTGTCATTAAGTGAAATTGCTGAGCAATTAAATATATCCCGCACAGCTGTAAATGATGCTATAAAAAAAGGGATAAAAAAATGTTACGATTTTGAAAAAAAATTAGGTAACGTTACACGTAATTTAGAAATTAATGAGATTTTAGATAACAAAGATTTATCTAAAGAAGAAATTAAAGAAAAAATCAAAGGAGTGATTGAACGTGGCATTTGAATCTTTAAGTGAAAAATTCCAACGTATTATTAAAACAATAAAAGGTCAAGCTAAACTTACTGAAGCTAATATGGAAGAAATGTTAAATGAAATCCGTGTTGCTTTATTAGAAGCTGACGTTAACTATAAAGTTGTTAAAGAGTTTGTAAACAATGTTAAAGAAAAAGCTATTGGACAAAAAGTTTTGACTGAGCTTTCTCCTGCTCAAACTATCACAAAGATTGTTTACGATGAGATTGTTGATTTATTAGGCTCTGATCAAACTGAACTTAATTTTGCAAAAATTGGTCCAACTGTTATTATGGTTTGTGGTTTACAAGGCTCAGGTAAAACTACAACAGTTGGTAAAATGGCTAAGTTATTAAAAAATAAAAAACATAAAAAAGTTTTATTAGCTGCATGTGATACTTATCGTCCTGCTGCTATTGAACAACTTAACACATTAGCAAAAAATGTTGGTGTTGATTTAGTAAATATGGGAACTGATGTTTCTCCTGTAGATATTGCAAATGCAGCTTTAGAACGTGCAAAAAGCCAATTTTATGATGTTTTAATTATCGATACTGCTGGTCGTTTACAAATTGATGAAGTATTAATGGAAGAATTAAATAAAATTCAACAAAACGTTCAACCTCAAGAAGTGTTGCTCTTAGTTGATGCTATGGCAGGTCAAGACGCTGTAAATGTTGCAAATGCGTTTAATGAGAAATTAAAACTTACCGGTTTAGTAATGTCTAAACTTGACGGCGATGCACGTGGTGGTGCTGCTTTATCAATTAAGCACTTGACTGGTTTACCAATTAAATTTACTGGTGTTGGTGAAAAAATTGATGATTTAGAAATTTTTTATCCAGAACGTATGGCTGATCGTATCTTAGGTATGGGTGATGTTATTACTCTTGTTGAAAAAGTTCAAGATAACATTGACGAAAAAGAAGCTAAACGTGCAATGAATAAAATGATGGATGGTCGTTTTGACTTAGATGATATGTTAAATCAAATGCGTCAAATAAATAAGCTTGGTTCTTTAAGTGGATTATTAAAAATGATTCCTGGTATGCCAAAAATCACTAATGAACAAACTGAAGCAGCGCAAAAAGAAATGCGTTTAATGGAGACTATTATCAATTCAATGACATTTGAAGAACGTCACAATCCCGATATATTAAAAGCTAATCGCAAAATACGAATTGCAAAAGGCTCTGGTACTCAAGTAAGTGACATTAATAGAATGTTAAAAAAATTTGAACAAATGCGTGATATGATGAAACAAATGAAAGGAAGAGGAGGTAAACCTCCTTCATTTCCTGGAATGGGTGGCTTTGGAGGCTTCCCAGGTATGTAAAAGAAAAACCCTCGACAATGTCGAGGGTTAATTTATTTTACAAATTTCTTACCTTTTTCAAGAGCTTGTTTTTCCCATTTAGGTGTTTCACTTGATTCTAATTCATCTAATAATTTTTTATCTTGCTTAGTAAAAGAATATTTATTAAATAAATCAGGTCTATATTCTTTTGTTAATTTTAACGATTGTTTTTGACGCCATTTGTTAATTGCTTGATGATTTCCAGTATAAAGAATATCAGGTATTTTTTGACCATCAAATTCATAAGGTTCAGTATATTGAGGATATTCTAGAAGACCGTTTTCAAAAGATTCTTCTTCAATTGATTCATGAGTAATTGCACCATCTAGTAATCTAATAATAGAATCTGCAATTGTCATTGATGCAAGTTCTCCGCCAGTTAAGATAAAATCACCTATAGAAACTAATTCGTCCACGTAAGTATTAATTCTTTCATCAATTCCTTCATAGTGACCACAAATAATAATTAAATGATCTAATTTTGCTAGTTCATGAGCTTTTTCTTGATTGTATGTTTTACCTCGTGGGGAAGTAAGAATTACATGACTATTGTCTTGACGAACAGATGCAAGAGCATCATATACTGGTTGACATTTCATAATTAATCCAGCACCACCACCAATTGGTGCTTGATCAACACGATAGTTTTTATCTTTAGTAAATGTTCTAATATCAACAATTTCAATTTCAACAGCTTTTTTACTTAACGCACGTTTGATAATTGAAGTATTAATAAAACCATCAAATTGTTCTTTAAATAATGTTAAAATAGTAATCTTCATTAATCTAATAACCCTTTAATAACATTAATTGTTATTTTCCTTTCATCAAGGTTAACATTTAAGATAAAAGCTTTTACAAATGGAACTAAAAAATCTTTGTTGTCTTTACGAGAGACTCTTAAAGTATTATATGAAGCATAAGTTTCAATTTCTTTAACAGTGCCTAATAAAATATTGTTTTGGTCATAGACTTCACAATTTTTTAAATCAGAGAAGAAATATGTGTCGTTTGGTAAATCGTTTGTATCTTTAATAACTTGAACTTCATAGCCGATATATTTTTCAACAAGATTAATATTTTCTAAATCTTTAAATGCAACTATATCCATACCTTTATCGTTACGATATTTTATTACTTCAACTTCTAAACGTTCATTTGTCTTTTTATTGAAAAGAAATACTTTATTTCCTTTTTGATAACGTTTTTTTGAAAAATCAGTAGTTGAATAGACTTTAAGTTCACCTTTAAGTCCCCATGTGTTTACAATTGTTCCTAATGATAAATATTCCATAATGTATTTCCTTTCAACAAAAAAGATAAGGACGGACTAGTCCTCATCTTCATTTTGTGCTTCAAATGATTCAAATTTCAAGAAAATCTTTTTTCCTTCAGTTTTTCCTGCGATAGAAACGACTTCTCTTAAGGCATCAGCAATTATACCTTTACGTCCGATTAGTCTTGCTGTATCTTCTGGATCACTGACTACTAATAAAATGACTTCTTTTTCATTTTCAGTAGGCATTTGACGAATCATAACTGCGTCTTTATTAGCGACAAAAGAGTCAACTAGAGAATGGATGATATTCTCGTAATCCATAATCTATTATTCTCCTTTTTTCTTGCTGTCGTTGAATTTTGCAATAATACCTTGTTTTGATAATAATGCTTTAACTGTATCTGAAGGTTGAGCACCATTGTTTAACCATTTTAATGCTAATTCTTCGTTAATTTTTGCACCATTATTGACATCTTTTGGATCATATGTACCAACTTGTTCAATGATACGGCCATCACGTGCATAACGGCTATCAGCTGCAACAATACGGTAGATAGGATCTTTATGACGACCAATTCTAGTTAATCTAATTTTAACTGCCATAATCTAAATCTCCTTTACGAACAGTAATATAATATATCGTTTTAATATTAGTGTCAAGCATTTTTGCTTAACATTTAAATGAAAATAATTATATTTATAATAAATTTAGATAGTTAACGAAACTATTATTATATGTGGCAATTGTTTGATTAATTTGTTATAATACTTGTGTTTTTAAAAGGAGATTATTTCATGAAAGAACAAGAAGGAAAAGAAATCGAATTAGAAGCAACTGAAAAACAAGAAAGTTCTCAAAATGACGGTTGCACTATAATCGCTCGCAAAGAAAATGCTTTTTTAAAGTTTTTCAAAATCAATGAACGTAATACTACATTTGCTCGTGAAATTATTGCAGGTATTATGGTATTCCTTTCAATGATTTATATTTTACCAGTTAATACTGCTATCTTAGGTGATGCAGCTGGTGACGGATTAAAAATGGGCATTTTTGCTAGTACAGCTTTAGTTTCATTCATCTGTACATTTATTATGGGACTTGCTGCTAATTACCCAGTTATGTTAAGTGCAGGTATGGGACTTAACGCAACGATTGCATATAACGTTTGTATTGGAATGGGTTACGATTATCAAAGTGCAATGGCTTTAGTCTTAATAGCTGGTATTTTATTCTTTTTAATGTCTATTACACCGATTAGATCAATGATTATTAATGCTATTCCTACATCATTTAAAAAAATTATTTCTGCAGGTTTGGGATTCTTTATTTGCTTAGTTGGTTTAAAAGGCTCTGGAATTATTCAAAAAAATGATTCGACAATCGTTGCATTGGGTAATTTAAAATCACCTAGTGTATTATTAGCAATCTTTGGTGTTTTATTAGTATTTGCACTTTCTGCATGTAAAAACAAATATGTTAAAAGATTTTCAATTTTAATTTCAATGATAGTAGTTGC
Source organism: bacterium (assembly GCA_963651465.1). Classification (GTDB taxonomy): domain Bacteria; phylum Bacillota_I; class Bacilli_A; order RFN20; family CAG-826; genus SUG2458. The sequence continues at coordinate 30,388 of CAVJPS010000017.1, read as the reverse complement.
TATTGTTGGCTTAGTTCTTAACTATGGCTTTAAAATTGAAGATACAGGTTTACCTTCAATAGATTTATCAAATGGTTGGGTTGCATTTAGTGGCTTAAAAGATATATTTGGCGCTATCTATAATGATAACTTAGGTAATGCATTTCTTAGCGTATTAAAGAATGGAAATTCATACGCAGTTATGTTTATTCTTATATTTGTTAACTTATTTGATACAACTGCTACACTTGTTTCAATTGGACAAGATGCAGGCTTTATGGATGAAAATGGACAGTTAATCGGCGGAAAGAAAGCTATGTTAGCTGACGCTGCTGGTGCTGTTATTTCAGGACCATTTGGTGTATCACCAGTTACTTCATTTGCTGAATCGGCAGTTGGTATTGAAGTTGGCGCAAGAACCGGTTTAAGTGCTTGTGTTACAGGTTTATTATTCGTATTAAGTTTATTAGTTTACCCAATTTTCTCAATTTTCTCAAGTTATTCAATTACAGCACTAGCATTAGTTTCTGTCGGCGCTTCAATTGTTTCTGGTAACTTAAAAGATATTGACTGGAATGATAAAATTGTTGGAGTTACAGGCTTTGTAACAATTATTATGATTACTTTAACTTATTCTTTAAGCGATGGTATCGGATTTGGATTTATTCTTTATACAATTATGACTTTAATCGCTGGCAAAGCTAAGAAAGAAGAAATTCCACTTTATATAGTATCTTTATTCTTTATTGCTAACTTTGTATTAAAAGCAATTGTATTATCGTAAAAAAAGTTATTAAATTGAGGCTATCTATATGTATAGTCTCAATTTTTTATTTTAATAAATAAATAACTATTGATATTATTCAAAAAGTTATGTAAAATAATAAAGCATTCATGAATGCTGCAGAGGTTCCGCTGAAGATCACTACTTGTATGAGCCTGTATAAGAAAATATTATTTGCAAAGGAGAGCGTAAAATGAACAATAATTTAGTTAACGAAGTTACTGCTTCTCAATTAAAAACTAATGTCCCTGAATTCGGTTCTGGTGATACATTAAGAGTTGCAGTCCGTATTATTGAAAACGGTAAAGAAAGAATTCAAAACTTTGAAGGTGTATGTTTAGCTCGTCGTGGTTCTGGTGTTTCTGAGACATTTATTATTCGTAAAATGTCAGCAGGTATTGGAGTTGAAAGAAATTTCCCAATTCACTCACCAACAGTTGCTTCAATCGAAGTATTAAAACGTGGTAAAGTTCGCCGTCATAAAATCTATTACTTACGTGATAGAAAAGGTAAAGCTGCTCGTATTAAAGAAATTCTTAAATAATTATAGAGTAGTATTAAATTTGAATAGTGGCAAAAACTTCCTTTCGGGGAAGTTTTTTTGTTACTTCATATAAGTTACATTATTGATATATTTTGATATAATATAAAAATAAGGAGTGGGTTATATTGCAACAAAAAAGTATTCACTGGTTTCCAGGTCATATGCAAAAAGCTCTTCGTGAAATAGAAGAACGCGTAAAAATTATGGATGTTGTAATTGAATTATTAGATTCAAGAGCTCCTTTGTCATGTCGTAATGAGTATTTATATGAAATAACTAAACATAAAAAAAGATTAGTTGTTTTAACAAAATATGATTTAGCTGATACAAAGAAAGTAGAAGAATGGGTCAAATATTTTGAAGATAATGGTAATTTAATTGTTCTTGCTGATTTGAATAATAAACAAACAATAAACGAAATTATAAAAAAAGTAGAATTACTTGGTGAAGAGAAGCACGAAAAAGAAAGAAGAAAAGGAATGAAACCTCAACCATTAAAAACAATGATTATAGGTATTCCTAATGTTGGTAAGTCTACTTTAATTAATAAGTTAGCTCGTCGTAAAGCAGCAAGTGTTCAGAATACCCCAGGTCATACAAGATCTCAACAATGGATTAAAGTTGGTAATTCTTTTGAATTATTAGATACTCCTGGCGTTTTACCAGCATATTACGAAGATAAAAATCATGTTATTAATTTGGCTTTAATTGGATCTATTAAGCAAGATATTTTACCAATTAGTGATTTAGTTGATACTTTACTTAATTTTTTAAAAGAAAATTATTGTAGTGATTTGCAAAAATTGTACGATATTAATGATGAGCAAATAAAAGATAATAATTTAATTTTAGAACAAATAGCAAAACGACGCGGGTTATTATCAAGTAAAGGATATGAAATATCCCGTGCAGAAGTTCTTTTATTAAAAGAATTTAAAGATGGCATTATTTGTAAAGTATGTTTAGAAAGAGTGGGCGAATAATATGTTAGATTACGAAAAACAATATTATAGTGATGAAGTTAAATTAATCGTTGGTTGTGATGAAGCTGGTAGAGGTCCTTTAGCAGGTCCTGTTGTAGCAGCAGCAGTTATTTTACCTAAAGATTACGTAAATGAAGATATAAATGATTCTAAAAAATTATCTGACAAAAAACGTCGTGAATTATTTAATGAAATTCAAGAACACGCAATTGCATATGGTATTGGAATTGTTTCTCCAGAAGATATTGATCGTATTAATATTTATCAAGCATCAAAGTATGCAATGAAAATTGCAATTCAAAATATGCAACATAAATTCGATATGATTATTACTGATTATATGCCTTTAGATGGATTTGAGGTTCCAGTCGATGCTATTGCTAAGGGTGACGCTAAAGCAATGTGTGTTGCAGCAGCTTCAATTATTGCTAAAGTCACTCGTGACAATATTATGATTGAACTAGATAAAGAATATCCTCAATATGGTTTTAAAAGACATATGGGATATGGAACTCGTGAACATCTTGATGCATTAGATGTTTATGGTCCGATTAAAGGAGTACATCGTTTTAGTTACGCACCTGTATTAAAAAAAGATACAAAACAATTAACATTATTTTAGGAATTTTATAAATCACCATCTAATTATAAATAGGTGGTGTTTTTTAATGTTTAAATATGATGCTCAAGATGTCGTATTATATTTTTCCCTAAAATATAATGGAAACTGGGAAGATATATATAATGCGATAAAAGTAAAAGAAAAAATTAATGATGAAGAATATGTATTATTAAAGGAAAAAAATAAAGCAAACTATATAACTTTAGTTGATAAAGATTATCCTGATAATTTAAAAAAATCATATAGGCCTCCTTTTGTACTTTATTATTATGGCAATATTGATTTTCTTAAAGAAGATTCTATTGCTGTAGTTGGGGCAAGAGAATATTCAAAATACGCGGGTGAAAAATGTTACGACATAGTTCGTGATTTAGCAAAACAAAGAATAATTATTTCTGGAATGGCTCGAGGTATTGATTCAATTGCTCATCAATCGACAATTGACGCTAGAGGCAGGACAATTGCTGTGTTAGGATCTGGAATTGAAAATTGTTATCCTTACGAAAACCGAAAATTATATGAAGCAATAAAAGATAATCATTTATTAATTAGTGAATATCCTTTTGACGTTGAACCAAAGGCTTCTAATTTCCCTGAACGAAATAGAATTATTGCAACTTTATGTAAAGCACTGTTTTTAATTGAGGCAAAAGAGCATTCTGGCTCAATGATAACGGTTCGTTTTGCTCTTGATTATGGACGCGATATATATTGTTTACCACATAATGTTGATGGCCTTCATGTTTGTAATAAATTAATTAAAGATGGTGCTTTTTTAGTGGAAACCGCAGATGATATTTTGGAAAATTTATAATTTTTTTTAAAATCTTTTATTTAATATATAAATAAAGAAAAAGTGATTAAATTTTTGTTGTTGACATTTGAAAGAATAACTCATAATAATTAATATGCATAAAGGGGGAATTTTATGAAGCTTGTTATTGTTGAGTCTCCAGCAAAATGTAATTCAATTGGTAAATATCTTGGTGAAGATTATTTAGTAATGGCATCATATGGTCATATTCGTGATTTAAGTACACATGGTAAAGGTGGACTTGGAGTAGATTTAAATAATGATTTTAAAGCTGACTATATCGAAGACAAGAAGAAAGGTAAACAAATAGAAGATTTACGTAAAGCAGCAAAAAAAGCTTCTGAAGTCATACTTGCAACCGACCCTGACCGTGAAGGAGAAGCTATTGCTTGGCATTTAGCTGAAGTATTAAAACTCGATGTTGCTACTACAAAGCGCTTAGAATTTCATGAAATTACAAGAAACGCAATACAAGAAGCAATTAATAATCCCCGCACAATTAATATGGATTTAGTTAATTCTCAAGAATGCCGTCGTGTTCTTGATCGTATCGTTGGCTTTGAATTAACTAAAGTTTTAAAAAGAAAAATTAAAACTGAATCTGCTGGACGTGTTCAATCTGCTACTTTAAAATTAATTGTTGATCACGAAAAAGAAATTAATGCTTTTGTTCCTGAAGATTATTGGACAATAGATGGTAATATAACAAATGGCAATATTACTATCGATGTATCATTAGATAAAGTGAATGGTGAAAGTGCTAAACTTGATAACGAAGAATACGCTAAGAATGTTTATTCACGTGTTGGTGATGAATTTTTTGTTAGCGACATTTCAAAAGTTAGTAAGAAAAGAGAAAGTAAGAGTCCATTTACAACTTCTACTATGCAACAAGAAGCTTTTTCTAAATGTGGTTTTGTAACTAGTAAAACAGCTGCAATCGCCCAGGCATTATATGAGGGTAAAAAAATAGGAGAAGAAACTGTTGGTTTAATTACGTATATGAGAACTGACTCAGTTAGACTAAGCCCTCAATTCGTAGAAAGTGCAAAAGAATTTATTGTAGAAAAATATGGCAGTAATTATCTAGGTAATACAAATGCTCGTCATAAGAAGGGACAAATTCAAGACGCACATGAAGCAATTAGACCTACATCAATTACTCGTACTCCTGAATTTGTTAAACCTTATTTAACTCGTGATGAATATCGTTTGTATTGCTTGATTTATAACCGTGCTATTGCGTCTTTAATGTCTCCTAATACTTATGAATTATCAACAATAAGATTTAACACTAACGATTTAGAATTTAAAGCAAATAGTGAAACCACATTATTTGATGGTTTCTCAATTTTATATAAAGATAGTGAAACTGAAGAAGATGAAAAGAAATATAAACAACAATCTATTAGTAACATTAAAGTCGGAGATATCTTTAAACGTGAAAACATTGAATTAAAGAAACATACAACTGAACCTCCTGCCCATTATACAGAAGCTAAAGTTGTTAAATTAATGGAAGATTTAGGAATTGGACGTCCTTCAACTTATGCTTCAACAATTTCATTAATTACAAAAAGAGCATATGTCAAATCTGAAAAAGGTTCTCTAATTCCTCAAAAATCAGGTATGTTATCAATTGAATATTTAGATCAATTCTTTGGGGAAATTATTGAAGCTGGTTTTACTGCTGATCTTGAAACAAAATTAGATGATATTACAAAAGCTAATAACTCAAGAGTTCAAATATTAAATCGCTTTTGCAATTTCTTCTATCCATTATTAGATAACGCAATTAAAACAGAATATAAAATTCCTGAAGAATATATTGAATCGTATGGTATTTGTCCAAATTGTGGTAGCTATTTAGTTAAGAAAAAAGGTAAATTTGGAGAGTTTATTGCTTGTTCAAATTACCCAACTTGTAAATATATTGTTAAAGAAGAAAAAGAGCAACCAAAAGAAACTGGTGAAATTTGTCCAAATTGTGGCTCACCAATGGTATATCGTAAATCTCGTAAAGGCGATGTTTTTGAAGCATGTAGTAACTTTCCAAAATGTCGTTATATTAAACAACAAGAAAAAGAAGCACCTATTGTAATCAAAAAGTGTCCAGATTGTGGAGGAGATTTAATTTTACGTACTAGTGCACGCCGTAAACAATCTTTCCTTGGTTGTACAAATTTCCCTAAATGCAAATACGTTGAGAAATACGTTATAGACAAAAAAGAATAATTTTAACAAAACATTCAGATAATTATGCTGAATGTTTTTTAATTATACGAAGTTAGTGTTATTATAAAAAAGGTGATATATATGAAAAATATTATTGTAATTGGTGCTGGACTTGCTGGCGTAGAAGCTACAAATTATTTGCTAAATCATGGTTACCATGTTGATTTATATGAACAACGTCCTATTAAAACAACTGGTGCTCATCATACTGATAAATTCGGAGAGCTAGTATGTTCTAACTCTTTAAAATCAAATAAACTTGATAATGCATGTGGATTATTAAAAGAAGAAATGCGACACATGGATTCTTTAACAATGAAAGTTGCTGCGAAGACTAGTGTACCTGCTGGTAATGCATTATCTGTTGATCGTGATTTATTTGCAGATGAAATAACATCATTTATTAAAAATAATCCTAATGTTACTATTCATAATGAAGAAATAACAAAAATAGATGATTCGAAAGTTACAATTGTTGCAACTGGTCCGTTAAGTAGTGAAGATTTAATTATTGATTTAAAGCGTTTAATTGGTGATGATACATTAAGCTTTTTTGATGCGTGTTCCCCAATAGTTTTAAAAGATTCAATAGATTTTAATAAAGCTTATTTTAAATCACGTTACGAACAAGGTGATGATTCATATATTAACTGTGCAATGAATAAAGAAGAATATGAAAAATTTTATAATGAATTAGTTAATGCTGAAACTGCTTTGTTACATGATATGGATACAAAATATTTTGAAAGTTGTATGCCGGTTGAAGCTATTGCAAAACGTGGTGAAAAAACTTTACGATATGGTCCTTTAAAGCCTATGGGTCTTGGACGTACTAAAGATGATAGACCATACGCTGTTGTTCAATTAAGACAAGATAATGTTTCTGGTAGTTTATACAATATTGTGGGTTTTCAAACTAACTTGACTTATCCAGAACAAAAAAGAGTATTTGGTTTAATTCCCGGGCTTGAAAATGCAAAATATGTTAGATATGGTTTAATGCATCGTAATACTTATGTTTGTGCTCCTAAATGTTTAAATAAAAATTTATCTATTAAAGGACATGAAAATGTCTTTATTGCTGGACAATTAAGTGGTGTCGAAGGATATGTTGAATCGAGTTGTACAGGAATAATAGCTGCAATTAATGCTGCTCGTAAATTAGAAAATTTAGAATTAGTAGAACCACCTCTTGATACAATGATTGGTTCACTTTTAAATTACATTACTTTGTGTAATCCTAAAAACTTTTCCCCAATGAATGCAAATTTTGGGATTATGTATCAGCCTTTAAAGGATAAAGAAGAACAAGCTACAAAATCTATTAATAGTATTGACAATTGGTGGAGTACAATTCATGGAAAGTAAGATTAACGATTTTTTAGATGTATTACGTTTTAATTACGGTTATTCAATTGAAACTATAAGTGCGTATTCTGAGGATTTAAAAATATTTCGTTTATATTGTGAAAATTCATTGATTAATTATCTTGATATAAATCACGATGAAATACGTAATTTTTTAACTGACGAGTTAGAACGTGGTATTAGTAAAAAAACACTTAAAAGACGTTTAAGTACCTTGCGTGGCTTTTATAATTACCTTGTTGAAAAAGAAATAATTACAATTAATCCATTTTTAACTATACAAACACCAAAAATAGAAAAGCGATTACCCGAGTTTCTATATTATGATACTGTAGAAAAACTTTTAAAAACAAATAGTGAACGTAAAGATTTTTTAGTATCCCGAGATCAAGCTATTTTAGAGCTTATGTATTCAAGTGGGATAAGAGCTTCAGAACTTTGTTCTTTAACATTAGGTCAAATTGATGTTAGAAAAAGAATACTTTATGTTATAGGCAAAGGAAATAAAGAAAGAATTGTACCTTTTTCTAAAGTTGCTCAAAAATGGATTAATGAATATTTAAAGAAATGTCGTCCTATTTTATTAAGTAAGAATACTTCTACTGAACTTCCTGATAATTTGTTTGTTAATTTTAATGGTAAAAGGTTAACGACTAGGGGGCTAGAATATATCTTAAAGCAAGTAGAAGAAAAAACCGGCGTATATGTTCATTTACACCCTCATATTTTAAGACATACTTTTGCGACTCATTTATTAGACAATAATGCTGATTTAAGAGTTATACAAGAACTGCTCGGACATGAATCATTAAGCACAACTCAAATATATACTCATATAAGTATGGAAAAGATTAACGAAACTTATAAAATGTCTCACCCAAGAGCAAAGAAAAAATAAATTCGTCATTGTAATATTACTTAAAATAAGATATAATATTAACGCTTGTGGAAACACAAGTAATTCACACACTATGGATTCAATATTATAGTCCTTTCGCACAAGGGTGCAAATGAAAGGTGTTATTGTTCGAAGTAGTGGAGGAAATAAAAACTATAGGAGGCTTTCACAATGAGTGAAGAAAAAACAATGGAAGAAGTAATGCCAGCAGCAGACGCTCAAGTCATTACAATGAAAAAACTTCTTGAAGCTGGTGTCCACTTTGGTCATCAAACAAGAAGATGGAACCCAAAAATGGGTAAATACATCTACGGTGCACGTAATGGTGTATACATTATTGATTTACAAAAATCAGTTGAAAAAATTGACGAAGCTTACAAAGCATTAAAAGCTATCGTTGATGAAGGCGGTAAAGTTTTATTTGTTGGTACAAAGAAACAATGTCAAGAAGCTGTTCAAGAAGAAGCTTTACGTTCTGGTTCTTTCTACATCACAAACCGTTGGTTAGGTGGTACATTAACAAACTTTAAGACAGTTAATAACCGTATTAAATACTTAAAACAATTAGAAGCTTGGGCAGAAGATGGTACATTAGATACTATGTCTAAGAAAGAAGTTGCTTTACTTCAAAAAGAAAAAGCAAAATTAGATAAAAACCTTGGTGGTATTAAAGAAATGCGTAAATTACCAAACGCTATCTTTGTTATCGATCCACGTATTGAACACAACGCAGTTGCTGAAGCACGTAAATTAGGTATTCCACTATTTGGTATCGTTGATACAAACTGTGACCCTGATGAAGTTGACTACGCAATTCCTGCAAATGATGATGCAGTTCGTTCAGTTCGCTTAATTTTACAAGTTATGGCTGACGCTATTGTTGAATCAAAAGGTGGACAAACTGTTGTTGCTTATACAAAAGATGAAGGCGAAGCTGTTACAATGACAGACGCTATCAAAAATGCTGATAAAGTAGATGCTGAAAAGAAAGCTGCTGCTAAAGCAAGAGAAGAAGCTGAAAATTCTGAAAAGAAATTCACAAGAAAACCTTTTACAAAAAAGGCTGCTCCTAAAGCACCTAAATCAGAAAAACCAGCTGAAGAAGCTGTAGCTACAGAAAATACTGCTGAAGAAGCAAAACCTGCAAAAAAACCTGCAGCAAAGAAAGCTGCAACAAAAAAAGCTGAAAAACCAGCTGAAGATAAGGAGTAATTAAAATGGCTGCACCATCAATGATTGAATCAATTAAAGCATTAAGAGAACGTACAGGCGCTGGTATGATGGACTGTAAAAAAGCTTTAGAAGAAAGCAATATGGACATCAACAAAGCATGTGACTGGTTACGTGAAAAAGGTATTGCTAAAGCTGCTAAGAAAGCTGCAACACGTATTGCTGCTGAAGGTTTAACAATTGTTAAAACAAGTGGTGACAAAGCTGTTATCGTCGAAATCAACTGTGAAACTGACTTCGTTGCTAAAGGTGATGCATTTAAAGAATTATTAAACAATTCTGCTGATTTAATTTTAGCTAATGAACCTGCAGATTTAGATGCTGCTAAAGAAGTAGTTAAAGATCTTTTCACTGACGCTACAGTTAAAATCGGTGAAAAATTAGACTTACGTCGTTTTGAAATCGTTAAGAAAGCTGAAGGCCAATCATTTGGTTACTACATCCACATGGGTGGTAAAGTTTCAGCACTTTCATTAATTAACAAGGATGAACCAGCAATTGCTAAAGATTTAGCAGTTCATATTGCTGCTTCAAAACCTCAATATAAAACAAAACAAGATATCCCTGCTGAAATCTTAGAACATGAAAAAGAAGTTCAATTAGAAGCAGCAAGACATGATGAAAAGTTAGCAGGTAAACCTGAACAAGCTTTAGTCAAAATTGTCGAAGGTAAAGTTAATAAAACATTTGCTGATTTAGTTTTATACGATCAAGAATACATTATGGAAGATGATTCACCATTAGTAAGTAAATTTTTAGCTAACAAAGGACTTGACGTTGTTAAGTTTGTTTGTTACGTTGTTGGTGAGGGCATCGAAAAACGTCAAGACAACTTCGCAGAAGAAGTCATGAATCAAGCAAAATAAATTGAAGCGCTCTTTTTGGAGCGCTTTTTTAAAAAAACTTAGGGAGGAAAATATGGCTAAGTACAAAAGAGTATTACTCAAATTAAGTGGTGAAGCTTTAGCAGATAAAGTTGATCATCGCATCCTTGACTCAAAACAATTAAACAATGTAGCATTAGCAATTAAGGAAATGGTTAATCAAAAAGTTGAAGTTGCTATTGTTATTGGAGCAGGTAACATTTGGAGAGGTAAACTTGCAGAACAAATTGGTATTGAAAGAAGCACTGCTGATTATATGGGAATGCTTGGAACAATTATTAATTCCCTTGCATTACAAAGTGCACTTGAAAACAACGGCTTAGATTGCCGTGTTATGAGTGCAATTGAAGTTCGTGCTGTTGCTGAGCCTTATATTCGTCGTCGTGCAATTCGTCATTTAGAAAAAGGACGTGTTGTAATATTTGCTGGTGGTACTGGCAACCCATTCTTTACAACTGATACAACATCAACATTAAGAGCAATGGATATTGAAGCTCAAGCTGTTTTAATGGCTAAAAACGATGTTGAAGGTGTTTATACAGCTGACCCACATGTTGATAAGAATGCAAAATTTATCGAAGAAATCACATTTGATGATATGTTAACTAAAAATTTAAAAGTTATGGATTTAACTGCTTTGTCTTTATGTATGCAAAGCAATTTAGTTATTCATGTCTTCAATATGAGTAATCCAACTAACGTTACTAAAGTTATTAACGGAGAAAAAGTTGGTACAAAAATTTATAAAGGAGAATAAGTTAAATGGACGCACTTGCATTAGAATGCCAAGAAAAAATGAATAAAACAATTGATTCTTTTGAAGGACAATTAAAAACATTAAGAACAGGACGTGCTAACGCTTCGGTTTTAGATCGTATTGAAATTGATTATTATGGTTCTATGACACCTATTAATCAAGTTTCTTCTATTTCAACACCTGAACCACGTCAATTATTAATTAAACCTTATGATAGAAATGATTGTAAAGCAATTGTTGCTGCTTTAAACGAATCAGATTTAGGCATTAACCCAATTAATGATGGTACTTCAATTCGTTTAATCTTCCCACCTTTAACTGAAGAAAGAAGAAAAGAATTAGTCAAAGTTGGTAAGAAATATAGTGAGGATGCAAAAGTAGCTTTACGTAATGTTCGTCGTGAATTCATTGATTTAGCAAAAGCTGATGATTCTTTACCAGAAGATCAAGAGAAACGTTTAGAACAAGATATTCAAAAAGTTACTGACGAAGCAACTAAAAAAGTTGATGAAATCTTTGCAGCAAAAGAAAAAGAAATTTTATCATTATAATATAAGGAATCTTTTGATTCCTTTTTTTATTTATATGTATTTATTATATACTCACCTTTTTATAAATATGATAAAATTATTATGATTATAAGTAAGTAGTAGGAGGAATTTAAATGGCAATAAACGAATTAAATGCTGAAACTAAGGTTTCAATGCGTACAAGAGTAATTAGTGCTATTATCATGGGACTTGTTGCTTTACCATCGATTTTACTTGGCGGATGGGTATTCTTTATATTTTCCTTATTCGTAACTGGAGTGGTTGCTTTTGAAATATTGTATGCTCCCCATAATGAAAAACGATATAATCCGTTTATATGGATATTTGTTTATATAATGCTTTATTCAATTGCTTTCTGGGTTGTTTTTAAAGATAACTTAATGAACATGTTTAAAGTGATGGGTGAGGAAGGATCTCTTGAAGGAGTAGCTTGGTGGTCATTTGAGCACGCTTTCGTTGATTATCGAACTGGTGGTGGAGGTATTGCAAGTATTAGTGTTTCAACTATTGCAATTGCAGTATTATTATTTGTCTTGTTCTTCTTCCAAATTTTACATGAAAAATTTTCAGTAGCTGATGTTACTTATTTATTTACAATGGTAATTTTTGTCGGCATAGGTATACAAGCAATGCTTTTCTTGCGTTATTTACCAAAAGGCATATTTGATGCACTTAACGAAACTGCTGACTCTACCTATAATTATAATTCTATTTCAACTAGTACATTATTCTTCTATGTTATTTTAGTTACAATTATGACCGATACTGGTGCTTATTTTATTGGCGTCTTATTTGGCAAACATAAAATGAATGAAAGAATTTCACCAAAGAAAACATGGGAAGGTTTTGCTGGTGGAATTGCTTTTGGTACTATATTTGGTATTTTATTCTTATTTATTTTATCTATTTGTGGTTATCCAGTTTTACCTGTATTTGATTTATCAAATCCAATTAACTGGCTTAACGTTATTGGAATATCCTTAGTATTACCATTTACTGCTACATTAGGAGATTTTATTTTCTCAGCTATTAAACGTCATTATGGTATTAAAGATTTCAGTAATATTATTAAAGGTCATGGTGGTTTCTTAGATCGTCTTGATTCTATTATTACAGCATCTATTATTGCTGCTATTATTATTATATTTATGACAAATAATTGGAGTTTTCTTGCTTAATGGAAAAAGTTCTTATCTTAGGTGCTTCAGGTTCTATTGGTCACCAAACATTAGATATTTTAAAAGCTAACAAGGACAAATTTTGCCTTGTTGGTTTTAGTGTTGGGACAAAAGTAAATTTAATTGATGAAATTTTAAAAGAATTTCCATCAGTTAAATTTATCTGCACTAAGAATGAAAAATATGAATCTACTAATATAACTTGCTTTAACGGTGATGAAGGATTGATTTCTTTAATTAAAGCTACTAAACCAACATTAGTTGTAAATGCTCTTGTTGGATTTGTAGGCTTAAGCCCAACTGTTTATTGTCTTGAAAACAATATTGATGTTGCTTTAGCTAATAAAGAGGCATTAGTTGTTGGAGGAGAATTAATAAGAAATATTTTAAAAACTTCAAAAGCAAAGATTTACCCAATTGATAGTGAACACGTTGCAATATCAAAATGTTTAAAAGGAAATTTTGAAGATGTTACTGAATTAATATTGACAGCTTCAGGAGGAGCTTTTAGAGATTTAAGTCGAGAAGAACTTAAAAACGTTACTAAAGAAGATGCACTTAAACATCCTTCTTGGAATATGGGAGATAAAATCACCATTGATTGCGCTACAATGATGAATAAAGGATTTGAAATTATTGAAGCATATTATTTATTTAATATTGATATTGATAATATTAAAATCTTGCTACACGATGAATCAAAAATTCATTCGTTAATTTTATTAAAAGATGGTAGTTATCTTGCTGATATTGGTCCTAGTGATATGCACTTACCAATTAGTTATGCTTTATTTAGAGGAAATCGTGAGACCAACAATTATCGTTTGAATTTAGAAGATTTTGGAACTTTCCATTTCCGTAAATTTGATGCGAATAGATACCCTTGTGTTGGGTTTGCATTAAAAGCTATAAAAGTAGGAGGAACTATGCCAGCTACTTTAAATGCTGCAAACGAAATTGCTGTTCGAGCATTTTTAGAAAATAAGATATCATTTTTACAAATTGAGGAAATTATATCTTATGTTTTAGATACAAGTAATGTTATACTAAAGCCAAGTCTTTCTGAATTAATTAAGGCTGACGAGAATGCAAGATTACTTGCAATTAATTATATAAAGGAGAACTTATTATGATGATATTATCAAGTGCTGTAGGCAAATGGATACTTAATATTGTATTATTCATTTTAGGCCTTATGATTGTCGTTACAATTCATGAATTAGGTCATTTCTCAATGGCTAAACTTTTTAATGTATATTGTAAAGAATTTTCAATTGGCTTTGGACCAAAAATTATTTCAAAAAAAAGAAAAGATGGCGAAACTTATTTCTCCTGGCGTGCAATTCCTTTAGGTGGATTTGTTTCAATGTATGGTGAAAACGAGGAAGAGGAAGAATTAGATCCTACAATCGTTGTACCAAAAGAACGTACATTAAGTGGTGTTGCTAAATGGAAACGTGCAATTATTATGGTTGCGGGTGTTGTATGTAACTTTATTCTTGCACTTTTACTATTTGTTGTTAATAGAACTTGCTTTAAACAAGTATACGCTACTTCTCAAATTGTAGTTGAAGAAGGTTCTAATGCTGAAACATCTGGCTTATTAACTTACGATAATGTTAAAGAAGTATCAATTGCTGGTGTTATCAATGGTGAGACACGTGAAATCTATACTTTTGAAACTAATTTTGATTATTATGAACTTTGGAATAATATGGTTTATGCAAGCCCTGAAACAGCATCTGATAGTTTAAATTATACATTTACTGTTTTACGTGATACTGCTAATACTCCAAATGATTTAACTGATGATAAACAAATTATTGTTAACATTTCAACAACTGCTTACGAACAAGAAGATGGTACTTTTGCTTGGAATCTTATTGGTATAAGTTCTTATACATATAAAGCTCATATGGGCTTTGGAAATGGCATTAAACAAGCTTTTAAAGACTTCGGCTATGGTTTTACAATGATTGCTAAAGCATTAGGCGAATTATTTATTGGAAAAGGATATGAAAATTTAGGAGGTCCTATTTCTTTATTTAAAGCTTCATCTCAAGTTTTAGAAAATGGCTTTGGTAACTATTTATATTTATGGGGGCTTATTTCTGTTAACTTAGGTTTATTTAACTTAATTCCATTCCCAGGTTTAGATGGATGGCATTTTGTTGTTATTATTGTAGAAGCAATTTTCCATAAAGAAATTCCAAATAAAGTTAAAAATATAATTTCATTTATCGGTATGATTATGTTATTTATTTTAATGGGTGTTGTATTAATTAAAGATATTATTAACTTTACATCAGTAGTAGGAATGATAATATGAACGATTACACGATAAGATTTTTAAAATCTATTAAAATTACTAATTTAGATGATTTTGATTTAGATTTTAAATCAATTAAAAAACTACCAAGTGGTACATGGGAAATGGTTATTAATAAAGATACTCCATGGACATTTGAATTATTAGATGAATTTAAAGAATGTATTGTTAATATTAATTATCCTTATGATTTGAAATTTGAGTATAAAACTCAAATTACACCTGAAATTGAAAAAGATTTATTACTTACTTGGTATAAAAATATATACCATATTGAATTTGACCAAAACATTTTAAGTTTCGAAGATGGATACTTAAAAGTTTTATATATGTCTTCAATTGAAAGAGATAAATATTCTAATATATTAAATGACTTTAATAATTTTCTTGATTTAATTAGTTATCCATTATTAGTTGAACAAGAAAAAGTTAAAGAAGTTATTGATCTTGATATTGAAGCAGAACAAAAAGAATATATTGAAAAAGTAACACCAATTCTTGAAGAACAAGAACGCAAAGCACGTGAATTTAAGACTCATCAAGAGAGTATTTCTAATACTTTTATTCGTGGAAACTATAAGAAAATAAACATTTGTGATATTGACACTAATAGTGGAAACGTTGAAATTGAAGGTAATATTTTTTGTAAAGACGATTCTAAGGTTTCTTCTAAAAAAGGTGTTTATATATGCACTTTTTATATATATGACGGAACTTACTCGATTGTTTTAAAAGCGATTGAAAACAAAGCTTTACCTAAAGATAAGTTACTTGAGGTCGAAAAAAATCTTCGTGGAGGTAAAGTAAAAGTTCGTGTACGTGGAGCTGTTACTGTTGATGATTATAGTAAACAATTAATGATTTACGTTCACTATATAGATATTTTAGAAAGTGATCCATTACGTGAAGATAACGCACCAGAAAAACGCGTTGAACTTCATTTACATACTAAAATGTCAACAATGGATGCTGTTGCAACTATTAGTGATTACGCAATGTTAGCTTCTAAGATGGGACACAAAGCAATTGGGTTAACTGACCATGGCTGTGTTCAAGCTTTCCCAGAAGCTCAAAAGGCTGCATCTAAATATGGAATTAAAATTTTATATGGATGTGAAATGTATATGGTTGATGGAAATCTTTCATACATTAAAAATCCATCTAACATTAAATTAGGTAAAGCAACATATGTTTCATTCGACTTTGAAACAACTGGCTTATCTGCTCGTTATGATAAGATTATTGAATTTGGTGCTGTTAAATACCAAAATGGTATTGAAATAGGTCATATGGATATTCTTATAAATCCAGAGCAAAAATTATCAGCAAAGATTTCAAAAATCACTCGTATTACTGATGAAATGCTTGCTAGTAAACCAACTATTAAAACTGCAATTCACGATATCAAAGAGTTCATTGGGGATTCAATTCTTGTTTCTCACAATGCTGATTTTGATATTGGCTTTTTAGAGTCGGCTTATAAGCAATTCGATTTAGGCCCTGTTACGAATCCAATTATTGATACATTATCACTAAGTCAACAATTATTCCGCGATTTAAAATCCTATCGTTTAGGATCAGTTTGTAATTACTTAGGAGTAATTTATGATACAGAAGCTGCTCACCGTGCAGATTACGATGCAGATGTCTTATTACAAGCTTGGCTTGCAATGTTAAGTCAATTAACTAAAGAGAATCCTGAAATTGAACATCGTAATTTAGGTGAATACGAACCAGACGTTGAATTATATAAACATTTACGTCCTCGTCATATTACGGTTTATGCTAAAAACGCACAAGGTTTAAAAGATTTATTTAGATTGGTTTCTTTATCAAATATTGATTATCTTGCTGATTTACCAAAGATTCCGCGTGCAGAAATTGAAAAATATCGTGAAAATTTATTAATTGGTTCAGGTTGTTCGAATGGCGAAGTATTTGTTGCTGCTCAAACAAGAACTGAAGAAGTTTTAATGGATAGAATTAAATTCTATGATTTTATTGAGATTCAACCACTTGAAAACTTAACATATATAGTAAATGAAGGTGCCGTTCCTAATATGGACATCATTAAACAATTTGTTATTGATGTAGTTGATGCAAGTAATAAGTTAGGAAAAGTGGTTTGTGCAACAGGAGACGCACATTACTTAAATCCTGAAGATAAAATCTTTAGAGATATTTATATATTTGCTGAAGGTTTAGGAAAAACGCGTCACCCATTAAATCCATATGTACGTGAAAAGAATGGACTTTCTTATGAAAACCCAGATCAACACTTTAGAACAACTGAAGAAATGCTTGAATGCTTTAAATTCTTAGGTGAAGATAAAGCATTTGAATATGTTGTTACTAACACCAATAAAATTGCTGATATGTGTGAAGAAATTAAACCTATTAAAGATAAACTTTACACACCTTATATTGAAAATTGTGCTGAAGAGTTAACTAAAATTTGTTGGGATAAATGTCATCGTTGGTATGGTGAAAATCCACCTGATATTGTTAAAGAAAGATTAGAAACAGAGTTAAATGGTATTATTAAACATGAATACTCAGTTATTTACTATATTGCACATAAATTAATTAAGAAAGCTAACGAAGCTGGATTCATGGTTGGATCACGTGGTTCTGTTGGCTCTTCATTTGTTGCAACAATGGCTGATATTACTGAAGTTAACCCACTTCCATCACATTACCGTTGTTCGAAATGTTGCCATACTGAATTTGCAAAAATTGACGGTATTACTTCTGGTTTTGACTTGCCACCAAAATTATGTCCTCATTGTGGGATTGATATGGTTCGTGATGGACAAGATATTCCTTTTGCTACATTCTTAGGATTTAATGCTGATAAGGTTCCTGATATTGATTTAAACTTTTCAGGCGAATATCAAGCTATTGCTCATGAATCAACAAAAGAATTATTAGGTAAAGATAACGTTTTCAAAGCTGGTACAATTGAAACTGTTGCAGAAAAAACTGCATTTGGTTATGTATTAGGTTATTTTGAACGTACTCATAGAAATGTTGACACTATCTCAAAAGCTGAAATTAGAAGATTAGCAATTGGCTGTCAAGACGTTAAACGTACAACAGGTCAACATCCTGGTGGTATTGTTGTTATTCCAACAATGTACGAGGTTTACGATTTTACACCTATTCAATATCCTGCAGGTGAAAAATCATCATCATGGCGTACAACTCACTTCGATTTCCACGCAATTCACGATAACGTATTAAAGCTTGACTTATTAGGTCACGTTGATCCAACTGCTATGCGTATGTTTAGAGATTACACTGATGTACTACCAACAGATGTACCAATGACTGATCCTGAAACATTATCATTATTTAGTTCACCAAAAGCCTTAAAGATGGAACGCAATTATCTAAATGAAGAGACTGGTGCGTTAGGTTTACCAGAATTTGGTACACAATTTGTACGTGGAATGTTAAAAGAAACAAAACCTACAAAGTTTGCTGATTTATTAATTCTTTCTGGTTTATCACATGGTACTGGTGTTTGGGCTGGTAACGCTGATGAATTAATCAAAAATAAAACATGTACTTTATCTAACGTTATTGGATGTCGTGACGATATTATGGTCACGTTATCTTCAAAATATGGTGTAGAAAGTGGTACTGCATTCAAAATTATGGAAGATGTTCGTAAAGGTAAAAAAGTTAAACCTGAATATGAAGAAATAATGAAAAAATGTAATGTTCCACAATGGTATATCGATTCTTGTAATAAGATTCAATACATGTTCCCTAAGGCACACGCTACCGCATATGTTATGATGGCTATACGTGTTGCTTGGTATAAAGTACATCGTCCACTTGATTTCTACGCAAACTATTTCTCAATTCGTACTGATAAATTTAATATTGAAGCTATGGTTAAAGGTGAAGAAGCTATTATTAAAGCTCTTGAAACTTTAAAAGAGAAGAAAAAAACACGTGAAGGATTATCGGCTAAGGAAGTTGAAATTGAACAATCACTATCAATGTCTTTAGAAATGTATCAACGTGGATTTAAATTTTCACCAATTAACTTAGAGAAAAGTGAAGCAACTAGATTTGTTGTCGATAGAGAAACAAATACTATTATTCCGGCATTTAATTCAATTGATGGTTTAGGTGAAGCTGTTGCGATTTCAATAGTAGAAGCAAGAAATGAACGTATGTTCATTTCGAAAGAAGATTTGATTAATCGTACTAAGTTATCTAAAGCTCATATAGAAAGCTTAGAAAATCTTGGGGTTCTTGCTAACCTTGATGAAAACAACCAAATGTCACTATTTTCATTTAATTTTTAAAGGAAATTTGTATAATATTCCTTTTTTTGATAGAAAATGAAGCATTTTTTATAAATTTGTGGCAAAATAGTAATAAATGATAGTAAAATATAGTTGAGGAAATTAGAGAAAGAGAAAATACAATATACTTTTACACAAGGAGTTGATACTATGGAAAAACTTCAAACGGAAAGATTACTATTAAGAGATTGGACTATGGCAGATGCTGAAGATTTATATGATTACGCTAAATCAAGTAATCTTGCTGCTAACCTCGGATGGAAGCCTCATGGTTCACCAAAAGATTCTGGAAAAGTTATTCAAATGTTTTTAAAAGCAAAAGACACATGGGCAGTTGTATTAAAAGAGACTGGTCAAGTTATTGGTAGTGTGTCATTACATACTTGTCGTCATAGTGAAATCTTACATGATTGTGAGATAAGAGTTGCTATTAGTGAACGTTTCCAAAATAGAGGATATGGAAAAGAAGCAGCTGTTAAAGTTATTTGCTATGCTTTTGATGTTTTCCAAATTCAAACATTAATGGCATGTTATTACGGAAGCAATTCTGCAAGTAAAGCTTTAATTGAATCAACAGGATTTAGATATTTTAAACACTTCGATAACTTTGTTACCGATTGGTCAGGCGCTCGTCTTGGTGCTGAAGTATATTTATTAAACGCAATTGACTACAAACGTTTTTATAAATCATAATAAAACAATATAAGATTATCCTAATAAGATAATCTTTTTTTTGAATTCAATATCATAATGATATTTTTAGAAAAGTTATGATAAAATAAAATATAAGATATGGAGATATAATTATGGAATGGTATTTTTACGTCATACTAACTGTTTTACTATTATTTTTTATTTATTTACTTATTTCTTTTTTGTGTTATAAATTTATTTTCTTTCATAAGGAAAAATATCGAGTAGTAGATCATGCAAAAGATGATGCTCCTGAGGGAGATGAAGGAATTAACAACCTTTGGAGACATTATATTGAAGTAAGTAACCCTATGATGATGTCGTTTGATGATACTCCATATGAAGATGTTTTTATTAAAAGTTACGATAATAAAATATTACATGGACAATATTTTAAATTTGGTGACGATAATGCACCATTAATTATTGGATTCCATGGATATAAAGCTACAGTTAGAAGAGATGGCATTGTTTCTTTACTTGTCGGTAAAAAAGAAAAATACAATGTCTTATTAGTTGATGAACGTGGACATGGACAAAGTGAAACTCAAACGATTTGTTTTGGTGCACGTGAGAAAAAAGATTTATTAGCGTGGTGTTACTATGCTTGTAGTTTAAATGAAAATGTAAAAATTATATTATATGGTCTTTCAATGGGAGGAAGTACTGTTTTATTAGGTGCTTCTCAAGATGATTTACCTGAAAATGTAAAAGTTATTATTTCTGATAGTCCTTATGATAGTTTACGGAATGCTATTGTCGCAATGGGTTCCTTATATAAGCTTCATCCAACTCCATTACTTCCATTTGTGTATAGTGGTGCTGCATTATTTGCACACTTTAACGTAAAACAATCTGACCCATATCGATTTATTCAAAATATTAAAAAACCAACTCTTATCTTTCATGGATTAAAAGATTCTATATGTCCACCAAAAGGTAGTGAACGATTAGCTTCATTAAATACAAAATATATTAAACGTATTACTTATGAAAATGCTGAACATGTGCAATCATTTATTGATAATCAAGAAGATTATTTAAAAGAATTTACTTCTTTTATTAAACAAAATTTAGATTAGGAGATGTATATTATGTGTTTTTGGAAAAAGAAAAAAGCTAAAGAAGAAACAAAAAAAGAGAGTGTAAAAAAAGAAGAACCTAAAACCGAGGAACCTAAAAAGGAAGCTGTAAAGGAAGAAAAAGAAAAAACTGAAACAGTTGTTACAGAAAAAACTTCTAATGCTTCTAACGTATACCATATTACAAAACGTTCTAGCGATGAAAAATGGCAAGTCAAATTCTCTAAAAGTACTAAAGCTATTAAACTTTTTAATACTCAACAAGAAGCTATTGATTATGCTAAATCACTTTCTAAATCACAAGATCATGGCTTTGTTATTCACAAAAAGACTGGTACTGTTAGAAAAAAGAAATATTAACTTTTTTAAGTAATTCTAATTTGATACGTTAATAGATTTAATTGTAAAAATAGCAATTAATATCATTTACAAAAATGTGTATTTTTTTCTTGAATAATGTAAACAAAAATGTTTTAATATAGTTGAGTGATGGAGGAATGAAAAATGGCTTTTTGTTATAAATGTGGTCACAAGCTAGAAGATGATGCACTTTATTGTATTAATTGTGGTGCTAAACAAGATGAAAAATCTAATTCTTCAAAAACAGTAGAAGTAGAAAGTAGTTCAGAACACCATAAAAACAATCGTAATGTTTATCAAAACACAAGACCTATAATTAATTCTTCAAAGAATTGTAAAAACCGTATATTAGCAGGTGTTTTAAATATTATTGTTTCTGGTATTGGACGTATTTATTTAGGATACATTGGCAAAGGTGTCGCACAATTATTACTTTCTATATTTGTTGCACCAATTGGTCAAATTTGGGCAATTATAGATGGAATTATGATTCTTACAGGTAAAGTAAATGTAGACTCTTCTGGTGTTCCATTAGAATAATTTATTTATATAAGTCTTGTTAGTATGCAAGACTTATTTTTTTTATTGTGCTACAATCAAGACGAGGTTAAAATTATGGAACAAAACGTAAAAGTAATTATTAAAAAGGGATATGAAAATATTACTATTAAGGAATTTTTAAAACTCAATCATGTTGGTCGTCCTACTATTGAAAAAATACGTGTTAATAAAGCCTCTTTTATTAATAATTCTTTTGTGTCTTTAGATTATGTTTTAAAAATTAACGATATATTAGTTATTAAAGATACGTTTGATTTAAACCTTAAACCATTTAATTACGATATCAAAGTTGCATACGAAGATGAAGATATTTTAATTGTAGATAAGCCTGTTAATATGTTAGTTCATAGTGACGGAAATAGTGATAAAACATTATATAATGCTGTTATTAATTATTATCATATGAAGAATGAGTGTGTTAATGTTAGACCTATTCATCGTATTGACTTTGAAACAAGTGGACTTGTTATTTTTGGTAAGAATTTTTTAATTGGAAATATTTTAGATGATATGATAAGTAAACATAATATATTACGTTATTATCTAGCTTTAGTTAAAGGAAATTTTAATAATTCTAAAAGTAGTGGAAAAATATCGTATCGTATCGGAAGAGATCGCTCTAATGCTAAAAAATATCGCGTATCATCTACTGGACAAGACGCTATTACTACATACAAAGTAATCAATAATTATAATTCTTATTCTTTAGTTAGTTTGTTATTAAAGACAGGTAGAACTCATCAAATTAGAGTGCATATGTCGTATATTGGTCATCCTTTACTTGGTGATGTTTTATATGGCGAAAATAAAAGTTTGATACAAAGAGTTGCGTTACATTCACATAAAATACAATTTATAAATCCTTTAACTTATAAAGAAATAAGTGTAAAATGTGATATGCCACAAGATATGTTAAACTTGTGTCGTTAAGCAACTATGGTGGAACGGTAGACACGTTACTCTCAGAAGGTAATGCTTTCAATAGCGTAAGAGTTCAAATCTCTTTAGTTGCACCATTTATTGAACTAGAGATTGATTTCTATCAATCTTTTTATTTTGCCTCATTTATAAATTTATGTGTTCAAAATGTTATTATTGATGTGCAAGCAAAAAACGGATTATTCAAGACAAAAAATAAAAAATAGATTTTAAGATTATTAATTAAATTTTTAAAAGTACATTTACTGAAAAAATAATATTTACATTTTCTTAAATAAAATATATAATAAATTAAACTTATGAGAAAAATATTAAACTAGTGTTTACTTTTTAGAGATTTGGGGATGGTGGAAGCCCAATAAGTGTAGCTAGCAAATGGGTTTTCGAGGGCTAACAGAAAGAATTTTTTTTCAAGTATGGGCGACGGGTTGTTTTCGTTATTAAACAAGAAAAGTGATAGCTTTTCGTAAATGAGAGAAAGGAATTTTTCCTTTAATAAAGGTGGCACCGCAGGTTATTTAGACTTGTCCTTTTTAAGTGAGAGGATAGGTCTTTTTTTATGGGCCTATCAAGGGAGGAAAAATATGAAAATTAACAATGTCAATTTTGAAACTTACTTAAAAAATTATCCAGATAAAGATGGTTTCTTTGGTAAGTATGGGGGAAGTTACATCCCTCAAGAACTTAAGGTAGCATTTGAAGAAGTTAATGATGCTTACTTAACAATTTGTAAGTCTACTGAATTCATTACTGAACTTAGAAGAATTCGTAAAGAATTTCAAGGTCGTCCTACACCAATTTATCATTGTGCGAGATTAAGTAAAAGTATTGGTGAAGGTCGAGTTCAAATTTATTTAAAACGTGAGGATTTAAATCATACAGGAGCACATAAAATTAATCACTGTATGGGAGAAGGTTTATTAGCTAAGTATCTAGGAAAGAAAAAACTTATCGCTGAAACTGGAGCAGGTTCTCATGGTGTTGCAATCGCAACAGCTGCTGCATATTTTGGACTAGAATGTGAAGTGCATATGGGAATTGTTGATATTAAAAAACAAGCTCCAAATGTTGCAAAAATGAAAATACTTGGCGCTAAGGTTATTGAAGTAACCGAAGGAGAAGGAACTTTAAAAGAAGCTGTTGATAGTGCATTTAGAAGTTATTTAAAAGATTACAAAGATGCAATATATTGTATTGGTTCAGTTGTAGGACCTCATCCATTTCCTATGATGGTTAGAGATTTCCAAAGTGTAATTGGTGTTGAAGCACGTGAACAATTCCTTCAAATGACTGGTGAATTACCAGATGTCATTACTGCTTGTGTTGGTGGTGGTAGTAATAGTGCCGGCTTATTTATTCCTTTTTTAAATGATCCTGTTAAAATTGTTGGAGTAGAAGCTATGGGTAAAGGAAAAGAAGCTAATTCTGCAAGTATTACATATGGTGAAGAAGGAATATTGCATGGCTTTAATTCTATTATGTTAAAAGATAACAAAGGTGACGCTGCTATTGCATATTCAATTGCAAGTGGTTTAGATTATCCGTCTGTTGGGCCAGAACATGCTTTCTTACATGATTTAGGAAGAATTGAATATGAAGGAGTAACAGATGAAGAAGCAGTTAATGCTTTCTTTGAATTATCTAGATTAGAAGGCATTATTCCAGCTTTAGAAAGTGCACATGCAGTTGCGTATGCAATGAAACTAGCTAAGACAATGCATCATGGTTCAATCTTAGTAAATCTCTCTGGTCGTGGTGATAAAGATTTAGATTATATTATTGAACATTATAAAGACAGAATATAATTTATAAGCATAATAAAACGGATAGTCATAAATCTATCCGTTTTTTAGTTTTCTTTTATTAGAAATAATTATCTTTTACTCTTTGAATCGTAAATATTATCAATACTAATTACAAGTGCACATAATAAAGCTGCATCTTGTTCTTCGTTAACATCGACACGATATGTATCACGTAACATATTAAATTCTTTTGTGATTGTACCAATTAATTGACCGTTTTTAGTAATCTCATGCTTGATATTAGGAAATTGAATTAAGTTTCCTGAAATAACGATGTCATCGCGTGCATCTGTTAAAACAAATTTTCTCTTAAAATCAAAATCACCATTACTTAACATACCAACTAAGTTTTTATTTGAGTCAAAGATAAAAGTACTAGTTTTTAATAATCTCCAAAACTTATTACGTACTATGTAGCATAAATTGCCGTTCATATCATAAATTTTCTTTTTACGTGTTGGACTAATGATTTTACCTTTAATTTTAAAGAATTTGTTTTTTTGTTCATCTTCTGCGTATGAATTACCACCTAGAGTAATGAATTTGTTTTTAATATAGAATTGCATTGCTTCTCTCCCTATATTGCATTTATTATAATAACTGTAAATAATACAATTAATAAAATCCATATTATTACTTTAATAATTTTAAGAAATTTTACTTTTTTTTGAGCAAGTTGATCAATATACATAATATTTCGATGTTCATCAACAAATGTTTCTGTCTCCATTTCAATAGGAAATTTAGCATTGTAAGAAGTATTAATATAAACTGTTAGATTTACATCATTATAAACATCAATAGTAGCGTCATAATTTATAGTAATAAAACATTTAGGAGTTTTTTTATCTAAAATACCAAATATACTTATGATAAAAAATAATAATTGCCATAATATTCCATGTCGAGTATTTATTTCATTGAAATTTGTAATGTTCAATTGAACTGTTGGCTTTTCAGTTTCGTATTGATAGTATGTGTGTCCAGTTGTTTTGTCTTTAATTGGTACTAATATATTACCATCTATGTTAACAAAAGTGTCCTTTAGAGGATTTCTTATTTTAAAATAACTCTTTTCAATTTTAATCCTCCTTATCCCATAATTAATACTATTAATGTAAGAAGAGTAGAAAATGCCATTAATACATATAATGTAACTATTCTAGATTTATGAGGATATTCTTTATGACGAGAGAAAATAACAATTGCTAAAATTCCTAATATGATTGTTGCTATTCAACCATATGGCGTAGTTCTTCTAATAACAGCAAAGAAGTATTCTAAATTATTTACTGATTCTTCAACACTTCCGTTATTAAGTAAACTGTTTCTAAAATTATCATCCAATAACATAAAAAATAATGTTCCAAGTATTAAAAACAATAAAAATAAATAGTAAATACTTAATGCAATAAAATAACCAAATTGAATTAGCTAACCACCAACAGTTCCAAATATTATAAATAAAGCTCCAAGTATCGCTAATCGGCTAAGAATAATTCCTAGATGATCTAAATGCATTACTTTTGCAATAGAATGTGGAACTTCATTTATTGGAGTTATATTATTATCTTCCTTATCGTATGCCATAATCCCTTCGCCCTATACTTGTATATTATTATATTTATTAAACAATAAAAAGACTATATAAATAAAATAAAAAAAAAGTCTCGCAGGAGACTTTTAAGCACTAAATTTTTCAGTTGATTCGTCAGCATTAATAATTGTTTCTTGTAAGTGTTTATGGAATATGCCGTGATTAATTGCTACCGATAATGAAAATGGAACAACAATATAAGCTAATTGACACAATAATGAATAAACAACCTTATATGTATTAAAGAATGTATTTATAGTTGGCATAAATGGAATAAATGAATGTGATAACATCATTAAGTTTGCGCCAGTAAATGCATTAAATATCATTGATGGTAATGAGAATATATAGAAGAATATAACATAATTTATTAATGAGTTACGAGTAATGAACTGTCTATATAAATAAAGTAATGACATGTAGCACATCATACAATGAAATAATAATGAATGAATTGATTCAAAATGCCAAATTGGAACCATTTGAAGGGAAGTTGTAGGCAATACTAAGAAAGCAAAGCCTCCACCAAAAGCACCACACATGATATATGATTCACCTAGTTTACGAATATGTTCGTTCTTTGCTAGACTCATCCATAAAGCATAGATAAATAAAGAGCAGAAGAATAAAGGGACCCAAGTATCGTAAGTTGATAAATCAGATAAATTATATTTGTGAGCGTTTTCAGCATTATATGGAACGCAGACAATAAATTTATATAAAATTTTTATTACTTCTAATACCGATAATGTAATAGCAGTGAAAAGGACAAGATGACGTAAGCTTTTATTACTCATATTACGAGTAAAAGCAAATAATACAATAACTAAAGAAACACATAAAAAGAACGCTACTAAATGGGAAATTGTGAACATACCACAAGCTTGATACATACCTTCAGGTGAAAACATAAATATTGCCTCCTTTTCTAGCACACTATATTTTAATATAGTAATTTTAAAAATCAACACTTTTTTATAATGAAAGCGTTTAAAATTTATAAATGGTTTGTTATACTAGATATAGAGATATATGGAAATTTAATGAAAACGAGGAAAAATAATGAGAAAACTTGGTACAATTGACGCAAATAATTATAGTCAATTTAATAAGGAAGATACCCGTATTGCTTGTCGTGCTATTGTTATAAAAGATGGTAAGATTTTAATGGTGCATAGTAAAAAGAAAGGATATTATAAATTTCCTGGTGGTGGACTTGAAGAAAATGAATCCTTTGAAACTTGTGCTTTAAGAGAGCTTCAAGAAGAATCTGGTTATATTGGAAATCCCTCATCTGTTAAAGAATACGGAGAAGTAACTGAAATTAGAACTTCTAAAATTTATAATGATTGTAAATTTATTCATATTTCTAAATATTTCTTTATTGATCTTACTGGTGAATACGTCGGGCCTAAATTAGAAAATTATGAAAAAGAATTGGAATATGTGAATGTATTTAAAAATGTAGATGAAATTATTGAAGGTAATAATGAATATTTAAAAATTAAGAAAGCTATTTGTAACATAACTAGAGAAAATTACGTCCTTAACTTATTAAAAAAAGAAGGATATCTTAAATAATTTTGAAAAAAAAGAGAAGCAGAGCTCCTCTTATTTATTTTTCAGTAGGTTTATAATTAGGTGTACGTGAATAGATTTTTTCATCACGATTTATCTTTTGAGTTGGTTCATATGGAATTGTACATTCAGGATCTTTATACCATTGAATCTCTTTTAATTCATCAGGAATTATAACTGGTGTATGATATTTTACATATAATTTCATAACATCTTTATCATCAATAAAGAAAACAACTCTAAATTTTGCATTAACCATATTAATAACAAAAATAAGTGCAAAAATTGCAAGTAAAATAATACCAATTATAATAAAGACATAGGTGCTATCATTAGCGCTTGATGCCCATAAAAATCTCATATTTACCACTCCTTATTAGCTTACATTTTAATAATAACACTAAATTTAATAAATTAAAATAAAAAAATAGTACGAATTATTCGATAGTATTTTTGTATTACTATAAACTACTTTATTTATATTTATTAGTTAATATATTTATGTGGTAATATTTTTTTGAAAAATGTTATAATATTATATATAAATAAGAAAGGTTGGATTATTGATTATGAATTTTAATATACTTTCGTCAATTATTAATGATAATGCCGATATACGTTTACTTGGAATTAATATAATTGGTATCCTTTGTAGTATGTTCCTACTTATTTTAAGTCATAATAATAAGATGCTTGATAGTGCAAAGAAGAAATATTTTTCTTTAGCTGCTTTTGAAATGATATTTATGATAGTTCTTGAAGCTGTTGATTATGCATTGTTTTGTTTATATTCAGAAGGAATAATTCCTGAAACTTCCGCAAATACGATTCGATTAATTCGTTACGCAATTGCATTTGTTGAATATAGTCTAATGCCAATGGTTCCTGCTACTATTATTAAAGTTATTGGAACTATTAGATTTAACTTTGTATGGTTCTTTATGATTATTACATTTGGACTATGTGTAACAAATATGTTTGTAAATAACATGGTGTTTACAGTTGATCCAGTTACTTGTAAATTTGTTTATTATCCGTTTTCGTTCTTGCCACCAATAATTACCTTTATTGGTATATTAGTATTAGTTATAGCTACTTTAAGAAGGTATGCGACATTCCAAAAATCCGAACGTTCAATTTTACTTATTATGTTCTTTTTTGGATGTGGAATTGCTGCTATTCAATTCTTATGGTTAAGTGGCACATTCCTTGTTTGGAATACATTTGCAGCATTTATTTTAATTTATTATTTACTTGTTCATATTCAATTATATTCTCTTGATTCGTTAACAGGTTTATATAATCGTCAAACATATGAAAATGATATGAATGAATATAATGAAAAATATGATTGTACATTAATAATGATTGACTTAAATAATTTAAAAAAGATTAATGATATTCGTGGACACGCTGAAGGTGATAGAGCAATTAACCGTATTTCTCGCTTCTTACTTCTAACGTTTGGAAAAATTGGCCGTTGTTACCGAATCGGTGGCGATGAATTTGCAGTTATTTGTAGATGCCAAGAAGCTAAAGTTAATGAAGCTTATAATCAATTAATGAGTCGTATTAACGAGCAAGAATATACAATTGCATATGGTGCTGTTAAATATAATCACCGCGGTGAAGAATCTATTGTAACCAGATTTAAGGAAGCAGACCGTATAATGTATGAAAATAAGGCAATGGTTAAACGTTCATTAAGTCTTAAAAATGATTTTGAAATTCGTTAAAAGCATATAATTAATGGAGCAGTTATCTGCTCCATTATTTCTTGTAAAATATTAAAGGAGGTTTATTAAATTGAATATATATTGTTTAAATAAAAGCAACAATAGTAATTTAAATAAAACTCTTTTAAATATTAATAAGGATTTTATTTTTGATTTTGATGAACATTATCACGATAATTTGAATTCTATGATAGTTGAAGAAAAAGATATGAAGCATATTGAAACTTTAACTTTTTATCAAATGAAGAATTTTGTTTATTGTTATCTTACTAACAAAAGTAACAAAAATGACTTATATCTTATTTTTGATGTTAATCAATATCAAAAAGAATTAGAAATATTTATTAAAAAGTATTTTAATGAAATTAATATTATTAATAAATAGTTTTTATATATGTTCCCGTAGCTCAGCTGGACAGAGCACAAACCTCCTAAGTTTGGGGTCATGCGTTCGAATCGCATCGGGAACGCCAACAAAAGACATGTTAATCTTTTTGAATATTTATAATTCAATAAGATTTTTTATAGAATACATTATTATATTAATTATAATAGTCAA
>CAVJPS010000016.1:0-64430 GCA_963651465.1 bacterium | reverse complement strand
TGATAATGAGATAAAAGAGAACAATGATCAATCTAATAATACAATTGAATAAATAAATGAAAATGAGAAATGACTAAAAAAAGTTATTTCTTTTTTATATTTGTAATAATCAGAAATTATTGTTATGGTATATCTTTTTATTATGTTATTCTAATAAAAGAAAGAAGGTATATTATGGATAACAATTTAACTTTAGATTATTTACCTCACCATGATGAAATAAAAGTATTTCAATCTAAAACAATGTTTAGAATTAATACCGATACTCATTTATTAGGTGAATTTATTACAATTCGTAAAAACGATCGTGTTTTAGATATAGGTACAAACAATGGTGCATTACTTCTTTACGCTTCATTAAGCAAAAGAGCAAGTGAACTTAATGGTATTGATATTAATGAAGGTGCCATAGAAATTGCTAAGAAAAATCTAGAATTAAATAATCTAACAGGAAATGTTTTTGTACAAGACGCTAAGACATTTTATGATGAAAGACAATTTGATTGTATTATTTGTAATCCACCTTTCTTTAATACTAAAAATACTACTTTAAAAAATGTTAATTCATTAGTTAAGGATGCAAGACACGAAGATTGTTTAACTATCGAAGATATGTTTAGATGTTTCAAAAGAAATTTAAAAGATAACGGAAGATTTTATATTTTACATCGTGCTAATAGATTGAATGACATATATAAAAGTGCGTTGGCAAATGGATTTAGAATTACAAAATTACAAATGTGTTATGATAAAGTTAGAAAAGACGCTATATGTGTTTTAATTGAAGGAAAACGTAGTAAAATAGCAGAGTGTAAAATTTTAGAACCAAAAGAAATTGAAAGATAGTTCTTTTATGTTATAATATTTGTGCCATCGCGATAGATTAGTGTGAACCTGGTCAGGACGGGAACGTAGCAGCCATAAGCTTCTTGTCTATGTGCGGTGGTTTTATTTTTAAAGGATAATAATATTTATGGAAGATATTGATATTAAATTTATGGAACTTGCTTTAAAGGAAGCAAATAAGGCTTTTAAAAAAGATGAAGTTCCTGTTGGTGCTATTATTGTTAAAGATAATATAGTTATAGGTAAAGGATATAATACTCGAGAACACAAACTCGATCCTTTAGGACATGCTGAAATTATGGCTATTAAAAAAGCGTGTCGTAAACTTAAATCTTGGAGATTAGAAGATTGTACTTTATATGTTACAGTTGAACCTTGTTCTATGTGTGCTGGAGCGTTACTTTGGTCACGTATTAAAAGAATAGTTTACGGTACTAAGGATGCTAAAGGTGGAGCATTAGGTTCTTCATATAACTTATTCGATCAAAGGAATTTAAATCATCATCCAATAATTGAAGGTGGAGTACTAGAAGATAAATGTAGTGCTTTAATGAAAGATTTTTTTAAACAAAAAAGGAAAAAATAATAAAATAGAATATAGTAGTATTTAATAAAATTAAAATTTAATATATTATAAAGTTAACAATCGAACAGGGGATGATTGAAGTGGCTAAATTAAAAAAGCAAGAAACAGTAAAACAAGAAATTGTTGAAACTACTGAAGTTAAACACGATAAGAAAAAAAATAAAAAAGATAAAGATAAATCAATATATTACGAAGTTCGTTTTGAACCAGATCCTAAAGTAGGTCTTACTTACGAACAAGTTAATTCACGTATTGAAGACGGATTAGTTAATAAAAACGCAAAACACTATACAAAGAGTTATTGGGAAATTATTAGAACCAATGTCTTTACATTTTTTAATATATTCTTATATGTAATTGCAGGTGCTTTGCTTGCTGTTGGTAAGTATACAAACTTATTCTTCATGGTTGTTCAATTCGGTAATATTTTAATTGGTATTGTTCAAGATATCAGAGCAAAACTTGCAATTGAAAAGATGCGTCTTGTTACTGAATCAAAATGTACAGTTCTTCGTGAAGGAGAAGAAATGACTATTAGTACAAATATGATTGTCCTAGACGATATTATCTTATTATCATCTGGTAAACAAATTGTCGTTGATGGTTTTGTAAAAGATGGCGTTGTTGAAGTCAATGAAGCTTTATTAACTGGTGAATCAGTTGCTATTAAAAAAGGTCCAGGTGATAAAGTATTTGCTGGCTCTTATGTAACTAGTGGTCATGGATGGTTCCAAGCTGATAAAATTTCAGACGATACATTTGTTCAACAATTACAAAAGAAAGCAAAAATTATTGCTAAACCTAAATCAGAATTATTAACATCCCTTAATATGATTTTTAGATGGATTTCATTTATTATCATTCCAATGGCAATATTATTATTAATTGGTAACTGGTTACAAATTGCAAAAGCAGAAACTTACGTTAATGAGTTAGGTGAAGTTATTGCTTATACAAAAGCAACTAAGATTAGTGAAGTTGTTGGTAAAACAGCTGGTTCGTTAGTTTCAATGATTCCAGCAGGTATGTTCTTACTTACTTCTATGACTTTAACTGTTGGTGTTATTAATCTTTCTAAGAAAAAAGCATTTGTTCAAGAATTATATTCAATTGAGTCGTTAGCTCGTGTTGACGTTATCTGTTTAGATAAAACTGGTACTTTAACTGATGGTACAATGCGTGTTGATGAAACAATTACTTTTAATAAATATACTAAAAAGGCTGTAAAAGAAATTATGGGCTCTTATTTAAGAGCTGTTGGCGACGATAACCAAACCGCACAAGCATTAATGAATGCTATGCCATTAAATGATAAATATTTATCTTCTCGTCGTTTACCTTTCTCAAGTGAACGTAAATATAGTGCTGTATCACTTAACGAGAAAGGCACATTCTATTTAGGTGCAAGTGATTTCTTATATAAAGAAGATGATCGTAAAGTTCTAGACACAATTAATAAAGCTGTAAGCAAAGGTAATCGTGTTTTAGTATTATGTCATTCTTCAAAGAGTATTAACGAAAAAGGAACATTACCTAATGATTTAAAATTAGTTGCTATGTTTATATTAATCGATCACATTCGTGACGATGCAAAAGATACTATTAATTGGTTCCAAGAAAATGATGTTGATGTCAAAATTATTTCTGGTGATAATCCAGCTTCTGTTAGTGAAATTGCAAAACAAGTTGGAGTTAAATACGCTGAACGTTATATTTCATTAGAAGGCAAATCAATTTCAGAAGTTGAATCAATTGCTAGAGACTATACTGTATTTGGACGTGTTACACCTGAACAAAAGGCTGCAATTATTCGTAGCTTACGTCACCATAAGAGAACTGCTGCTATGGTTGGCGATGGTGTTAATGATATTTTAGCTTTAAAAGAAGCTGATTGTTCTATTGCAATGGCTGCCGGTTCTGAAGCTGCACGTGATGCTGCTCATATTGTTTTACTTGATAGTAACTTTGCAGTATTACCTGATGTCGTTGCTGAAGGTCGTCGTGTTATCAATAACTTACAAAATGTTTCATCATTATTCTTAGTAAAGACAGTATTTAGTATGTTATTCTCACTTATTTGGACCGCTATTATGTTTACAACTCTTGGATTTGAAGGAGGAACTGCTCTACCATATCCATTTGAGACAGTACATATGTATATTTGGGAAATTATTTCTATTGGTCTTGGTGCATTCTTTATTGCACTTCAACCTAATAAAAGTAAAATATCCGGATCATTTGCTGCTAACGTTATTCGTCGAGCATTGCCATCAGGCGTTTTAATAGCATTAACAGTATTTATGTGTTATATCTTTGGTACCCAAAAATTATATGGTATGGAAAATCAACAAACATTTGTTGCTTCCGGATGTGTCATCATGTATGTAATGAGTTTTGTTGTATTATTCCGTATGTGTTTACCATTGAATTGGTATCGCGCTACATTGTTTAGCATTTTATCAGTTATGGCTATATCAGTAATTTTATTAAATGAATATTGTGATAGTTTTAACCTTCTTAAATTTAAATTGAGTGACTTAAGTAGTACTACCTGGACGGCTGTCATTATTATGTTAATCGTCGATATTACTTTATATACAATTATGAACATCGCTGTTCATTTCTGGGAAGTTCACAATGCTAAACGACAAAAAGAAATTATGAAAATGTATCAAGGAAAGGTCGATTAAGTATGATTAGAATTTCACAAAGAGTAGAAGACGCTCTTAAAAATGGCAAACCAGTTGTTGCACTTGAATCAACTATTATTTCACATGGTATGCCTTATCCTCGTAATGTTGAAACAGCATTAAGAGTTGAAAAAGTATTAGAAGATGCTGGAGTTGTTCCTGCAACTATTGGCATTATCGACGGTGTTGGTGTTGTCGGTATGTCACACGAAGAAATTGAAGAATTTGGTAAACGTGGTGGTATAGCTAAAGTATCACGCCGTGATTTACCAGTTATTTATGCTAAAAAATTATGGGGTGCAACAACAGTTGCTACTACTATGATTTTAGCTGCACAAGCTGGAATTGAAGTATTCGTTACTGGTGGCATTGGTGGTGTACACCGCGGTGCTACTCAAACATTTGATATTTCAGCCGATTTACAAGAATTAGCAAATACAAATGTAACAGTTGTTTGTGCTGGTGCAAAAGCTATTCTTGATTTACCATTAACACTTGAATATCTTGAAACTCAAGGTGTTCCGGTTTTAGGTTATAAGACAAAAGAATTACCTGCTTTTTATTCTCGTAAATCTGGTCTTGAATTAGATTATGCTGTAGATACTCCTGAAGAATTTGCTTCTATTATTAATGAAAAAAGAGCAAATAATCTTAAGGGTGGGGTATTAGTATGTAATCCTATTCCAGAACAATACGAAATTAAAAAAGAAGATATTGACGTATCAATTAATGAAGCTTTAAAAGAAATGGACGCACAAGGAATTCATGGTAAAGATTGTACCCCATTCTTATTAAAAACTATTGTTGAATTAACTAAAGGTCAATCATTAGATGCTAACATTGAATTGGTTTTAAATAATGCTAGATTAGGTGCAGAAATTGCAAAAGCCTTGAAAAAATAAATGTATATAGTACTAGATTTTCTAGTACTTTTATTTTGTTATAACCCTTTTTTAATTCTTTCAATACGCCAATAAAAGTAGTTAAAGAATAGTTTAAAAGATACGATATTGTTTTACTTTTATACAATTTTTGTGTATATTAAGTATTCGTAAGGGGTTTTTATTATGATAAATGATTCCAAACTTAAAGAATTACGTGCTAAGATTGGTGGCACTCATTTAACCGAATTAACTGAGTTAGATGAACTTAAATCACTAGATTGTCACATTTATGCTAAAGTTGAATCTTCTAACCCAACAGGATCTATTAAAGATCGTATTGTATTAGAAATTATCGAAAAAGCTTACAACGACGGGTTAATTAAAGAAGATACAGTTTTAATTGATTCAACAAATGGTAACATGGGTATATCATTAGCATATATTGGTTATGAATTAGGAATTGAAACTGTCGAAGTAATGCCTGATACAATCGGTTTAGTCTACCGTAATAATATTAAAAAATACGGTGGTAAGTTAATTACTGTCAACGGCAACATGAAAGAATGTATGGATAAAGTTGAAGAACTTTGTAAACAAAATCCAAATTACTATTGTGTATGTCAATATAAAAATCACTCTGCTCAAGACGCAAACTATAAATATACAGGTCGAGAAATTTTTGATGAATTACCTGAAATTGATTGTTTTGTAGCACCGATTGGTAGTGGAGCAACTATTAGTGGATGTGGTCGTTATTTAAAAGAAGTTTCTAAATCAATTCAAGTAATTGGAATAGAAGCTGTTGACTCTAGTAAAAACGAAGATAAAATAGCTTTACACGTCGCTAGAAGTGATAATTTTGATGCACCTCGACCAAATTTAGATAAGAGTGTTATTGATAATATTATAAATATTGATCCATTTAAAACTGTTCTAATGTCTCGTAGAATTTATAAAAAAGAAGGTATTTCTTGTGGATTAACTTCGGGTTCTGCATTATTAGGTGCTATCAAATATGCAAAGAAAAATAAAGGAAAGAATATTGTTGTAATATTCCCAGATTCAGGAGATCGCTATTCATGGAATTAAAATGCTTAAAAAAATTTAATGAATTACCTAAATCAAAAGAAATTATTGATTTCGTTATTGAATGTCGTAAATTCATTTTTCCTGGATATTTTGAAGCTGTAAATGAAGACTGCGAAATATATCGTAAAAATAAATTGCTTATTATTAAATATGCTTTTTTAAAATCTATTTGTAACGATAACGAAAAAGCTAGTCAATTTATTGATAAGCTTACTAGTTTAATTGATGTTATTGAAACTGACGTTGAATTTACATATGAAAGTGATCCTGCTGCACACTCTTATGATGAAATTATATTAACTTATCCTGGAATGTTTGCCATTTCATATCAACGTATTGCACATTTATTATATGAATTAAATATTCCAGTTGTACCTCGTATTATTACTGAATACGCTCATAGTCATACCGGTATTGATATTCACCCTGGAGCAACAATTGGTGATCATTTCTTTATTGACCATGGTACTGGTATTGTTATTGGAGAAACAACAATTATAGGTACCCATGTTAAGATTTATCATGGTGTCACACTAGGTGCTTTAAGTTTAAGTGCTGGTCAAAAATTAAAAGGTGTTAAAAGACACCCAACCGTCTGTGATTATGTAACAATTTATTCATGTGCTTCTATTCTTGGTGGCGAAACTATAATCGGTGAACATAGTACAATTGGTTCAAACGTTTTTATTACTGAAACTATTCCAGCAAATTCTAAAGTTATAATGAATAAAGTTAATCACGAAATTATTTAAAATCTAAGGTAGTAATAGAAATTTCTATACTACCTTTTTTATTTCTATACACTGTCTAAAAAATATGTTATTCTTAAAACGAGGTTAAAAAAAATGAAGACTGAGGAAAAATTGGGACGCACACTAAAAGAATTAATGGCGAATGAATCATTAAGTTCAATTACAGTTAAACGTTTATCGGATATGTGTAATATTAATCGCCAAACTTTTTATTATCACTTTAGAGATTTATATGATTTATTAACATGGGTCTTTTTAAATGAGAAAGTAAAAGGACTTGATGAAGCTACTAACTGGCAAGATGTTGTAAATGCATATACAAATTATATATTAGATAACTATGATTTTATTCAAAATGTCTTATCAAGTGCTGGTAAAGAATTGTTTAAAGAATTTATCTTTGAAGGAATTTATTCTCGTTTATTACGTTTATTAGCTCTTAAAGATGTTGAATATGTGTTAAGTATAGATGAACGTAAATTTGTTTGTCGTTTTTATACCGCAGCAATTTTATATAGTTTAATAACATGGTTAGAAGGAAATATGCGTGAAGAGAAGAATGTTATCTTTAGACGTTTACAAATTTTAATTGGTAATTTCTCTGAAGATATTATCTTTAAATTTAAAAATGCAAAGAATGGTGGTCTATAATGATTAATTTTAATTTATATGTTCCAACCAAAATCTTTTTTGGAAAAGATAAAGAAAAAGAAGTCGGTAATATAATAAAAAATTACGGTTTTAAAAAGATTATGATTATCTTTGGTCGGGGTTCAACTGCTAAACTTGTAGAAGATACTACTAAACTTTTAAAAGATAATAAAATTGAATATGTTTTAAGAGGTGGAGTATCTGCCAATCCTAAATTAAGTTTTGTTAAAGAAACAATTAAGATTGCGCGAGAAGAAAAAGTTGAATTATTACTGGCAATTGGTGGAGGATCAGTTATTGATACTGCCAAATCAACTGCTGCTGGTTTTTATTATGATGGTAATCCTTTTGATTTTAATTTAAAGAAAGCAATTTGTAATAAAGCTTTACCAGTTGGAGTAATTTTAACAATTGCTGCTGCTGGAAGCGAATTATCTACTTCATGTGTTATTACTGATGAAGAATCAAATATAAAAAGAGGATTTAATAGCGATTTCAATCGACCATTATTCTCAATTTGTAATCCTGAATTAACTTATACAGTATCACCTTATCAAACAGCTTGTGGAATTGTTGATATTATGATGCATACTTTAGAACGTTATTATAATCCTAGTACTGAAATAGAATTAGCTGATGAATTAGCTTTAGGTTTATTACGTACTGTTTATAAAGCAGGTAAGAAAGTAATTGAAAACCCAAATGACTATGAGGCTAGAGCAACGCTTATGATTAGTTCTTCTATGTCACATGCAGGATATACTAACATAGGAAAAAATGCATTTATGCCAGTACACCAATTGGAACATGTACTTTCCGGTGTATACGACTTTGTAGCTCATGGAGCTGGACTTGCAGTTTTATTTCCAGCTTGGTGTTATAACGTTTATCAAAGTGATGTAAAAAAATTTGCACGTTTCACAAGAGAAGTATTAGGTGTTGATAGTTGCAACGATGAAAAAGATGCCTATAATGGTATTAACATATTAAAAGATTTTTTTAAAGAAATAGGTATGCCAACTTCTTTAAAAGATTTAGGTATCATTGATTTTGATATGGAGCTATTTTGCAATATGCTAACCAATAATGGAACTTATGAAATTCCAAGTATTGGAGGCAATATAAATAAAGAAAAAGCTCGTAAAATTTACGAATGTGCACGTTAAGGAGTGATTGTTTATGAAAAAACCAAAGAATTATACGTTTGTAATGTATGGAATAATGTTGACTATTGCTTTTGGTTTAGGCTATGCATTAATTTCATTTTTCGGTGATGAAATGGGAACACCATACCCAGGAGTAGTTGCTGTAGGATTTTACTTTTTAAGTTTCATTTTAACTTCATTACTATATGGTATTGGACATATTATATTTGCTAAAGCATCTGGATATAAAGTCGTGTCTTTTAATGTTTTAGGTGTTGAAGTTGGACAAGTAGATGGTAAAGTAAAATTCTTCTTCAATTCTCACTATAGTGGCTTTGTCGGTGAAACAAGAGTTATTCCGACAAAAGAAAAGGTCCGTCCATCATTATATTTTGCTGGAGGTTTCTTAACTTGCTTTATCTTTGATGCTATTTTACTTATATTGAACTTAACAATTCCAGCAATAAAAGACAGTTTACCTATTTTATATTTTGGAATTTTCTATATTGTTTCTTTATCAATTTTAATGATTACTTATGCTATGTTACCACTTAATATTGATAGTGTTACTGGTGGAGTAGCAATGAAATGTATTAAAAAGAATGGATATGAGAACTTTAACGAATTATGTAAAGTTCAAAATTCTATTCGTCAAGGTGAAAGATTAGTTAATTTACCTTTAATGGAAGAAGTTAATCCACTTATAAGTGATTATTCTTTTTATGCATTTAATTCTTATATATATATAGGACAATATGAAAAGGCAGCAGTTATTATCGATAACCTTATTGAAAAATGTGAAGATGTTTCTGTTGTTAATTTTGACCGTATTATTCCAAATAAATTCTTAATAGAATTCTGTTTACATTCAAAAGAAGAGTGTTTGGATTTCTATAATAATAAATTAGATAATGAATCTCGTAATAAACTTAATCGTCTTGAAAATATTGAAAGTGCTCGCGCATACCTAGTATTATGTGGACTTGTTCTAGATAACGAAGTTGCTACTAATAAAGCAGTAAAAAGTTACGCTAAGTACATTATGAATATTATGGAAAAAGGAGTTCGTCAACAAGAACAAGAATTTGCTGATTCTTTACTTGAAGAAATTGCAAAGGCTCATCCAGAATGGACTGTTAACTGGTAAATATATTTGTGTGTATTTATTTTTATATTCTTTTAACTTATTATTACATTATTTATGGGGTATAATTAAAAGTGCCTAAAAAGAAAGAGGTGTTTAAAATGAACAAAATTAAAGTTATTGTTGATTCAACATGTGATTTAACTAAAGAAGAAATTGCTGCTAATGAAATAGAAGTGATGCCTCTTTCAGTTGTTTTTGGTAAAGAGGTTTACCGTGATATGGTAGAAATCAATACCGAACAACTTTATAAAATAGTTGAACAAAGGGGAGAACTTCCTAAAACTTCAGCTGTTAATGTTGGAGAAATTGAAAATTATTTTAAGAAATATAGAGATGAAGGTTATCAAATTATTTGTATAACTATTTCAAGTCTTTTATCTAGTACTTACCAAAATGCTTGTATTGCTGCAGAAGATATTGATAAAGATAATATTAGAGTTGTTGATTCAATGAATCTATCTACCGGTATTGGTCTTTTGATTATGAAGGCATGTAAATTCATTAAAGAAGGTTTGTCTTTAGATGAAGTATACACAAAAGTATGTGATTTAAGAGATAAAGTACGTTCTCAATTTGTTATTGAAACTTTTGATTATTTATATAAAGGTGGAAGATGTAATTCACTTATTAAATTTGTAGGTACATTATTAAAAATCCGTCCTGTTATTGTTGTCCGTGAAGGTAAGATGGATACAGATAAAAAACCAATTGGTAAACCAGTAAAAGGCTGGAATGCTGTTTTAGATTATCTTAAAGATGATATTGCAAACGGATATACAATTGACTTAGATCATATTTATGTTACAGATTCCGGAACAGAAGAAGGTCGTAAGTATCTTGTTGAACAAGTTAAAACTTTATTACCTGACGCAAATGTAATTCCTACAAGTGCCGGTAGTGTTATTGGTTCTCACTGTGGACCTAATACTATTGGTGTATTATATATTGCTTATAAATAAATTATTTAAAATGATTAATATATTATCGCTTTTTAAAATAATGTATAATTAAATTAAGAAAGAAGGCGATTACATTGATCAAATTCGAACACTTAAAAAAATCATATTGGAAAGGCGGCAAAGAGATTAAAGCTATTGACGATATTTCATTATGCTTTCGTGATCATGAATTTGTATCAATATTAGGTCCTTCTGGTTGTGGTAAAACAACTTTATTAAATGTTATTGGTGCATTAGATATTGCTGATTCTGGCGTTATTTATATTAATGGAAGAAACACAGCGAATTTTGGCCCATTAGATTGGGATGCATATCGTAATAACGAAATTGGTTTTGTTTTTCAAAATTATTATTTGATACCTCAATTAACAATTTATGATAATATAGGAATTACTTTAAAACTATCTAGTGAAAAAGATAAAGATGTAATTCACGAACGTATATTAAAAGCATTAGAAGAAGTAGGATTACAAGGACTTGAAAATTCC
The DNA here is from genome assembly GCA_963651465.1 of bacterium. Lineage (GTDB taxonomy): Bacteria > Bacillota_I > Bacilli_A > RFN20 > CAG-826 > SUG2458. Next base: position 53,193 of record CAVJPS010000016.1, on the reverse strand, counting down.
TATCCTAAGCAATTATCGGGTGGACAATGTCAAAGAGTTGCCATTGCTCGTGCTTTAATTAATAATCCACATGTTATTTTAGCTGACGAACCTACTGGTGCATTAGATTCTAAATCAGCTAAACAAATAATGGATATTTTAAAAAATATTTCAAAAAACCATTTAGTTTTAATGGTTACTCATAATGGAGAGTTAGCTGAAAAATATAGTGATCGTATTATTAACTTACTTGATGGTAAAGTAGTTCACGATAGTAATGAATATGTAGCAGAAGACAAAGAAGATAAATTTGAACTTCATCACGTACATATGTCTTTTCTCATTGGCTTAAAACTGGGTTTGAAAAATATGTGGTCAAAGAAATGGCGTAATTTTATGACAATTGCCGCTGCGTCAATTGGTATTACTTCGGTTGGTTTAATTCTTTCAATGCGTACAGGTATTACTGATTATGTTAAAGAAGTACAAACAAATGCGTTAGGGGATTATCCTTTAATTGTTAAATCAGTATTAAAGACTTCAAGTGCGGCAAAATCCGAAGATGATTACTATGTAAAATATCCTGATACAGAAGAAGTTAATATTGAATATTCAGATTATCAATATACTGATCTTAATCGTATTCCTGATGATTACATTGATTATTTAGAGGAAATTGCTCAAAATAAAGAACTTGTTAGTAATTATAAAACTGACCAAAATGTAGCTTTTAATTTAATCCTTAAATCTGGTAGTGACGATAACCCATCATATACAAGAGTTAACAATTCATATTTTTATGAAATTTGTAGTGACAATAATGTTGTTGCAAATCAATATGATATTTTAAAAGGTACTTTACCAACAAAAGCAAATGAATTTGCTCTTGTTGTAGATGAATATAATAATCTTTCATATCGTTTGTGTTCTACAATTTTTGGTGATATTAACACTAAAGGTAATACTACATTTTCATTTGATAAGATTATGAATGATTTTGAATTTAGATTAATCAACAATAATGATTATTATACAAAAATCATTACTAAAGATGCTGAAGATAAAGATTGGATTTCTTATGTTAAGCGTGGTAACTCATATGATGCGACGATGTTTAATAATTCTTCAACGTCTTGTAAGATTACGTGTATCTTACGTTTAAAAGATAATGCCTATTCTTCTTTATTTAATTCAGGTATTTTATATACACGTGCATATAGTAATTTGGTTGTTAGTAATGCAACTAAATCACAAATGTATAAAGATCAAGTAGAATATGGATATGAAATGGATGTCTTCCGTAACGGCTACGATCTTCATACATACACGACTGATAGTGGTGTCACATATAAGGATGAATATCTTTATAATTTAAACTTACATCGTATGGGAGCCTTACCAGTTATTACAAATTATTATTTTTACACTGATTCTTTTGAAGATCGTTCGATTTTAACAAAATATGTATATGATTATAAACTTGATGATGACGCTACTGTAAAAATTATAGTTAAAGATTATATTGAATCAGTTACGTCGGAATTCTCAGGATTAGTAAATATTTTTGCTAATGTATTACTTGTTATTTCTTGTGTCTCATTATTAGTAGCAGGTATTATGATTGCTATTATTTCTTATATCTCAATTATGGAGCGAAAGAAAGAAATAGGATTATTACGAGCGTTAGGTGCTCGAAGGAAAGACATATTAGTAATGTTTTTGAATGAGAATGTCTTTGTGGGTTTATTATCGGGCTTAATAGGTATTATTTTTGCTATTTGTTTATGTAAGCCAGTATCAAGTTTAGTAGTTAACTTAGTTAATCAATATTCAAGTTCGGTATTAGCAACAACTGAACTTAATTTAACTAAATTTAACTGGTGGGTTGCTCCAATTTTATTGTTTATTGCTGTTGGGGTAACAGTCCTTGCATCATTAATTCCTACAATTAGTGGTTGCCGTAAACCACCAGTTGAAGCATTACGTAGCGAATAAGAAGAAGACGTGTGTACGTCTTCTTTTGTTTTATTTATAATAATGAGTGTTTATTTTTTTTAATAGGTGTATAATTATTAAAAGTTAAAAGGGGGGTTATTATGGTTTTTGGAAAACATTTAAATAAATATTATTTAAAATATTGGTATTTATTCTTCCTTGGAATTATAGCACTTATTGCTGTTGACTATTGTCAATTAAAATTACCTTTTCTTATTCAAGATTTAGTTAGTATCGCTCAAGAAAAAGGTAGTGTTGACGCAGAATCGTTATTTAAAATTATTGGGTATATGTTTGCGATTGCTGGAACAATGTTTGTAGGACGTTTTATTTGGCGTATGACTTTACTTCGTGGTTCAATTGCAGTTGTTAGTGATATTCGTAAAGATATGTTTGTTCATAGTGAACAAATGTCACAACGTTATTTCCAAGAAAACAAAACAGGTGCATTAATGGCATTATTTACAAACGATTTAGATACCATTGATGAAGCTATTACTGATGGAACTATTTTCTCAGTTGACGTTTTATTTATGGGAGTTTATGGCTTTGTATTAATGTTTATGGAAAACTGGGTTCTTGGACTTATTGCTTGTATACCATTATTATTACTTGCTGCTTGTGGTGGCGTTGTTGGTAAATATATGGAACTTAAGTATGTGAAAAGACAAGAAGCTTATGAAAAATTAAGTGACTTTGCTCAAGAAAATTTCACCGGTATTTCTGTTATTAAAGCTTTCGTAAAAGAAGCTCATGAATTACGTGAATTTAAGAAGCACAATCATAATAATGAAAAAGTAAATATTGAATTCACACGTTTTAGTGCCATTCTTGATGTTTTAATAGAATTACTTATTCAATCATCATTTGTTCTTGTTATGGCTATTGGTGGTTGGTATGTTTATAATGGTCAATTTAAATCTGCTGATTTAATTTTATTTATTGGTTTAATCGAAAGTGTTATTTGGCCAATGATTGCATTTGGTATGATTATTTCATTACACTCAAGAGGAAATGCTTCGTTAAAACGTATTAGTCAATTATTAGATGAAAAAGTAGAAATCTTAGATTATTTCCCTGCTGATATTAATACTATTGATGGAGAAATTGAATTTAAAGATTTCTCATTCCAATATCCAGAAGGAAAAGATACTTCTTTAAAGAATATTACTTTTAAAATTAATAAAGGAGAAACCATTGGTATTGTTGGTAAAATTGGTTGTGGTAAAACAACTTTAGTAAATGTATTGTTACGTTTATACAATATTGAAAAAGGTAAAGTATTTATTGACGGTACTGATTTAATGAATGTCCCACTTAAATTATTAAGAGACTCAATTGGATTTGTACCTCAAGATAATTTCTTGTTCTCAGATAAAGTTGCAAACAACATCAGTTTTGCTAATAAAGAACTTACCGAAGAACAAATTGAAAAAGCTGCATCTTTTGCTGATGTTCATGAAAATATCCTAGGATTTAAAGATGGATATAACACAATGGTTGGTGAAAGAGGTGTTACTTTATCTGGTGGCCAAAAACAAAGAATTTCAATTGCTCGTGCTATTGTTAAAGATCCTGCAATTTTAATTCTTGATGATTCAGTTTCTGCTGTTGATATTAAAACAGAGGAACAAATTCTTACAAATATTAAAGCAAAAAGAAAAGGAAAGACAACTATTCTTATTTCTTCTCGTGTTTCTACTGTTTCACATCTAGATAAAGTATTAGTTTTAAATAATGGTGAAATTGAAGCTTACGATAAACCAAGTAATTTAGTAAAAATTTCACCTACATTTGCACGTATGGTTAAACTCCAAGAACTTGAAAAGAAAGTAGAGGAGGGTGAATAATATGGCTAGCATTGAAAATCAAGAAACTCGTACTATGAAGGATTCTGTTCTTATAAAAAGAACATGGAAATACATTAAGCCTTATTTTGGTAGATTTGTTTTATCTTTACTTTTAATGGCTATAATGGTTGTCCTTCAAGTCGCTGGTCCTATCTTTGTAGATAAAATATTAACTTTATTTGAGTCTGATATACCTTATGAATATATGTCTGTTTTAGTTGTTTCATTATCGTATTTTGCATGTATTATTGGTTCATTACTTTTTACATATCTTAATACAATGTTATTAATGAAAACAGGACAACGTATTGTTTACAATTTACGTCAAGATGTATTTGAACATATTGAATCTTTATCAATTGCTCAACTTAATGCATTACCTACTGGTAAGTTTGTTACACGTGTAACTTCTGACTGTAATGCTGTTAATGATTTATATACAAATACACTAGTTAACTTAATTAAAAACATAATCACAGCTATTGTTATTGCTGTTATTATGGCAATTTATGATTGGCGTATTGCATTAGCTATTTATTGCTTTATTCCATTTATATTTGTTGCAGCTTTAATCTTTAGAAAATATTCTCGTCGTGCATATCGTAATGTACGTAATTGTATTTCTAATATTAATGCATTCTTAAACGAAAACTTATCAGGTATGAAGATTACTCAAATCTTCAACCAAGAGCAACGTAAAGCTGATGAATTTGATGTTTGTAATAATCAATTACGTAAGGCTCGTGATAAAGAAGTATTTGTCTTTGCTTTCTTTAGACCTACAATGTTCACGTTCTATATTTTAGCTGAAACATTAGTATTCTATTTAGGCTTTAAACGTGTTGGATATTACGCAGAAGGTGAATCATTATTCTTAAGTTATACAACTGTATATTTACTTTACCAATATGTTTCCCAATTCTTCCAACCTATTCAATCTCTTGCAGATCAATTCAATTCATTACAAAAGAGTTTTGCTGCTAGTGAAAGATTATTCATCTTAATGGATACTAAACCTGATTTAGTTGATGAAGAGGACGCAATTGAATTGACTGAAGTAAAAGGTAAAATCGAATTTAAAAATGTTTGGTTTGCTTATAAAGAACCTGAATGGATTTTACAAGACGTTTCATTTGTCGTCGAACCTCGTCAAACTGTAGCATTTGTTGGTGCTACTGGTGCAGGTAAAACAACTATTTTATCATTAATCGTCCGCAACTATGAAATTCAAAAAGGTCAAATTTTAATTGATGATATTGACATTAAACATATTAAGATTAAATCTTTACGTAAAGCGATTGGTCAAATGTTACAAGATGTATTCTTATTCTCAGGAACTATTAGATCTAATATTTCTTTACGTGATGAAAACATTTCATTAGATGAGATTAAATCAGCCTCTGAATATGTTGGTGCTAATACATTTATTGAGAAACTTGATAAAGGTTATGACTATGAAATACAAGAAAGAGGTAGTAACTTCTCTAGTGGTCAACGCCAATTAATATCATTTGCTCGTACTATTGTTCATAAACCACAAATTATGATTTTAGATGAAGCAACATCTAATATCGATACTGAAACAGAAAAATTAATTCAATCATCATTAGAAAAAATGATGAATATTGGTACGATGCTTATTGTTGCTCACAGATTATCAACTATTCAACACGCTGATAATATTATAGTTCTTCAAAAAGGTAAGATTATTGAACAAGGTAACCATCAAGAATTATTAAAACAAAAAGGTTATTACTATAACTTGTATCGTCTTCAATTTGAAGATCAAGAAGAATAAAATAAAGGCTACAAATGTAGCCTTTTTTTTAATGTTATAAGCGTTTTATTTTTAAAATAATAGATTATCATTTATATTATTAATGAGGTGTTAGTATGAAAAAGAAATACGATATTATCGGCATGACGTGTACTGCATGTCAAGCTCATGTATATAATGCTGTTAGTAAAATTGATGGTGTTAAAAATGTTAATGTTAACTTAATTTCTAACACTATGGAACTAGAAACTGATAATGTCACTGATTTAGAAATTATAAAATCAGTTGAAAGAGCAGGCTATAAGGCGAAAAGCCATGACGATACAGGATTTAGTAAACAAAGTAATTCTAAACGTAATAAGTTAATTGCATCAATTACATTATTAATATTACTTATGTATGTTGCAATGGGGCATATGATTTCACTACCATTACCATACTTTTTAGATCATACATATCAACACGGTTTATGGTTTGGTTTAACTCAACTTATTATATTAATTCCTATTGTAGTTCTTAACTTTAATTATTTTTCTAATGGATATAGACGTTTATTTAAATTAGCACCTAATATGGATAGTTTGGTGGCAATTGGTGCAACTGCTGCTATTGTATATGGATTATATTCTATTATCTTAGTAATAATAAAGGTTGCTACAAATAACCCTAATATTATGATTGAACATAATAATTATTATTTTGAGGGTGCAGGTACAGTTTTAACCTTGGTTAGTGTTGGTAAATATATTGAATCATTATCTAAAGCAAAAACATCTAATTCTATTAAAATGTTAATGGATTTAACTGGTAAAACTGCTATTAAAGTTACTGATAAAGATAAAGAAGAAGAAATTGACATTAACGATATTAAAATTGGTGATATATTAAAAGTTACATCTGGTATGAGTGTTCCAGTTGATGGAACAATCGTTAAAGGAGAAGGAAATTTTGATGAATCATCTTTAACGGGTGAACCATTACCAAAGTTTTATTCAAAAGGTGATAATCTTCATAGTGGAATTATAAATAGTGATGGAGTAGTTTATATTAAAGCAACTACAACAAATAAAGATTCAACTTTATCAAAAATTATCGCATTAGTTGATGAAGCTTCTAATAGTAAAGCTCCTATTGCTAAACTTGCTGATAAAGTAAGTGGAGTATTTGTTCCAGTTGTTATTGGCTTATCTATTGTTTCATTTATTGTATGGATGATTATAAAAAAAGATGTCAGTTTTGCTATCGATATTGCTATTTCAGTTTTAGTTATTTCTTGCCCATGTGCGTTAGGACTCGCAACTCCTATTGCTATTATGATATCAACAGGGGTAGCTGCTAAAAATCATATTTTAGTAAGAAATGCTGAAAGCTTACAAAGATTAAGTGAAGTTAAAACAGTTATTATGGATAAGACTGGTACTATTACTGAAGGGAAATTAGTAGTTAATGAAGTTATAGAATTTGATTCTAATTTCTTATCGATATTAGGATCACTTGAAAAAGATTCTAGTCATCCTTTAAGTAGTGCTATTAATAATTATGTAGAAGAACATAATATATCATTAAAAGATGTTACTAAGTTTGAAACTGTTAAAGGTAAAGGAATTAAAGGTAATATTGATAAAATCACTTATTACGCAGGTAATTTAAAATATATTGAAGAATTAGGATTAGATGTATCTAGTATTAATATTTCTAATCATTCAGTTATTGTATTAGCTAATAACGAAAAGATATTAGGTTATGTATTAATTAGTGATATCATAAAATCATCAAGTGTATTTGCTATTAGTAAATTTAAACAAATGGGATTAAAAACTGTAATGTTAACTGGAGATAATATTAATAACGCAAATTATATTAAATCTTTAGTTGATGTAGATGAAGTAATTGCTGATGTTTTACCAGATGAAAAATCTAATGTTATAAAAAAATATCAACAAGATTCTAAGGTTTTAATGATTGGTGATGGCATTAATGACGCTATTGCACTTCAAACAGCTAATATTGGAATGGCAATTGGTGCAGGTAGCGATATCGCAATTGAATCTGCAGATATTATCTTAGCTCGTAGTGATTTACTTGATGCATTTAATGCATATATGTTATCAAAGAAAACTTTAAATGATATTAAATTAAGTTTATTTTGGGCATTTGCATATAATGTCTTAGCAATACCAGTTGCAATGGGTGCGTTCTATTGGATTAATGGTTTTAAATTAAATCCTATGATTGCTTCACTTGCAATGTGTATTAGTAGTATTTCTGTTGTATTAAATGCTTTAAGATTATTTAACTTTAAAAAGATAGAGGAGGAAAAAGTTATGGAAACAAAAATATTAGTAGATGGTATGATGTGTGAACACTGTAAAGCACACGTTATAGAAGCTATAAGTGGTATTAAAGGAGTTACAAAAGTAGATGTTAATCTAGAAACAAAAGAAGTTGTTATCACATCTAAAAAAGAATTAGAAGAAGCCGTTATTGATAATGCTGTTACAAAAGCTGGTTATAAAGTTATTAAGTAATATTTATTCATTCATATAAATTAATTTCAATATTAAGTATTCTCTTATTACAAAATTGACAATTTATTTTCTCACCTATAAAATTAATTTAAGAGGGAGAAAACAAAAATGAAGAACAAAAAGAAATTTTTGTTGTTATTAACTACATGTTATGTTTCTTTTAATTCGTCTATTCAATACACTTCAGTATTAGAACAAGAATTAGGATATACAAATAACAACGTAATTGAAGTTACTCGTCATAACGCATCAAGTTCTGGTTCATCAGGATCATCAAATGGCACAACAGGAATTTATGGTGCAACAAGTCCGGATATGGATGCTACAAAGGTAGCAACACTTGGAACACGTATGGAAAAATTCATCAAGAAAGGTGATATCTTTATTGATCCTATTGGTGCAATAATCAAAATTGGTTTTATTAAATATAATACAGGTCATGCTGGGGTAGTAACAGATACTTACTATAACGATAATGGTGATTTTGTTGTTAAAACAATTGAAGCATTAGGAAAAACAGAAGGTATAAAAGAAATAGAATTAAATGTTTCTCGTTTATATAATGGATATATTTATCGTGTACCTAACCTAACTGATGATCAAATTAAAAAAGTTATTTATTTTAACGAACAACAAGTAGGTAAAGAATATAAATTTAAAATATGGGGACGCAATACTGATATTAATTCTACAACTTGGTATTGTAGTGAATTAGTTGTTGCTTCATTTAAATATGCTACTGGTATAGATTTAGGCGATAACGATAAAACGCAATGGATTAAACCAACTAATATCGGAGCTAATAGTCATACTAAGAAATTAATCGATAGTAGTGTTTCTGTTCCTACAATTTGTGTAGATAATAATTCAAATCACACAATTAACTGTGGTGGCGATTCATTTATAGAAAGTCACGATTATTTATTTGATGATCACTGTCGTGGCTGTGACCATCAATATTAATATCAATAAGGGGATTATTTATGTCAAATCTAGAAAATGGGAAAAAACCAATTAATAAGGTAATATTTCACTATTTTACCTTAGTTACTATTTTACTTTTATGTTCTTATATTTTATGTAAAGGAATAACTTCAAATTTTGAATCAATTGAAGTACTAGTTGGAGGACCAGTATTACTTATATTAGTAATAGTCATGGCTATACTATCATTTTTAAAACCTAAACTTATGTTAATAAATTTAATAGCATATATTCCTTTAACTTGTTGTGCTTTAATTATTTGGTTTCCAGAATTTATTATGAACGGTGCAATACTTGCGTATGGTTCATTAGATATGTGGCTAATTACTTTATTATGGATGTTTGGTTTATTCTTCCAAATATTCTTAATAATATATGTTAAGAGAAATAAATAAATAATACTAATAATGAGAAAAATATATATAAAATAATTGATTTTATATTTTATAAATGTTATTATACAAAGGCGTAAGCGAAACTTTCTTAAAGTACGTATAGAGACTTTAGGCGGAAGGAGATTAAATTATGAAAAAAGGAATTCATCCAGAATACAACAAGATTACAGTAACATGTGTTTCTTGTGGTGCAACATTTGAAACTGGTTCAACATTAAAAGAAATTCGTGTTGATACATGTTCAAATTGCCATCCATTCTACACAGGTAAACAAAGATTTACTCAAGCAGATGGTCGTGTTGATAAATTCAATAAAAAATACGGTCTTAAATAGTAAAACAAATAAAGATACTCTTAACGGAGTATCTTTTTTTTGTTTATTTTTAGAAAAATAAAAAGGTACTCTTATGCGAAAAGTACCTTTTGGCTTGTTATTAAATATCAACTGGAAAAAGAAGAACAATTTTTAACATCTATGAATATTCAATAACAATTAGAGCAGAAAGGATGGATGTAAACTAAAGAAGTACTATAAGTAAAAATGTGTGCATTTTTATTGTGTGTGTAGGGAAAATACTTTTAAGTTTACATCCATAATCATCTCTAGTTTTAGATATACAGAGTTAACTAAAGTTGATTGTTTATTAGAATACTATTATCTGTTACATAAATCAAGGGAAAATTTTAAAAAAAAATGTAAGCGTTTTCTTGATTTTACGCTTACATATTGTTAAAGTTCTTTTTGTATTTTTGTTTGTGATAAATATATCTAATAAATTTTTTAGTAAACTTTATTTATTATCAAGATAATGTTCGTTATCCACTTGACCTTCTTTTTGTTGTTTATTGTTTATTGCGTCTTGATAAAATTTATCAAAGTTTTGGTAACGTTCGTAATTTCTTTTTTTCTTTTCTAATTTCTTTTTACGGGTTAACATAAAATGAATAAATTTATAAGTACCTAGAAAAAAGGAGAAGAAGCCGCAAAAGATAGAAATCATAGAAATAATCATTGTTGTTAATTTATAAGCTGGATTACCAACTAAAGTAATTAATAACATAATAGGAATAAAAAGTTTTAATACTTTGATTGCAAATTTGGCAATAGCAAGAATAGTTTCACATATTAAATTTGGATCCTCGTGTTTACGTTTTATCTTATATGCAATGTAGTAAACAACAATTAATAATAAACTTAAGATATTTGCAAATAATAAAACATATAAAGATGGGGTGAAATGATAATTTGAATTTATATATTTGAACGCAATGTTAAATCCTGAGAATACAAATAATGTTAAAGTAACAACTACATTAAATATAAATTGAATTAGATATAATTTGTTTTCTAAAAATGTTAAAGGATTTTCGTCAAAGTCAGCTATTTTATCAGCGCTATATGAAAGAGCCAATTCTTTAATTCTTGAGCTTATTTTCTTTTTTTCCATTTTAATCACCTTTTTTATATTTTATCATAAAAATCATTTAATTAGTTTTAACGCTTTAATAGATATAAAAATATTATTCTTTAAAGTTAAATAGAGCAATTATTTAAAAAATAATATATAATAGCAATGCAAATAGATTAATTGCCATGGAGGATTAATTATGAACAAAAAAAGATTTTATATTACAACACCTATTTATTATCCAAGTGCTAACTTACATATTGGACATGCTTATTGTACAACAATGTGTGACGTCTACAAACGTTATCGTATTATGCACGGAGATGATTGTCGTTTTTTAACAGGTTCCGATGAACACGGTTTAAAAATTCAACAAAATGCTGCTAAAGCTGGCAAAACAGAACAACAATTTGTTGACGAAATCGTTGCAGGTTTCCATAAATTATGGGATGCAATGAAAATTACAAATGATGATTATATTAGGACAACTGAAGAAAGACATATTAAAGTTGTTCAAGAAGTTTTTGAAAGATTACTTGCTCAAGATGATATTTATCTTGGTGAATATAAAGGTTGGTATTGTACACCTTGTGAATCATTTTGGACTGATACTCAAGTAGGTCCTGACCATATTTGCCCTGATTGTGGACGCCCTGTTGAACAAGCTACTGAAGAAGCATATTTCTTTAGAATGAATAAATATGTTGATCGTTTATTAAAATTCTATGAAGAACATCCAGAATTTATTACTCCTGAATCACGTAAAAATGAAATGATTAATACATTTATTAAACCTGGTTTAGAAGATTTATGTGTCACACGTACTTCATTTAGTTGGGGTATTCCGGTTCCATCAAATCCAAAACATGTTGTCTATGTTTGGTTAGATGCTTTACTTAACTATGTTAGTGCATTAGGTTACTTATCACCAGATGAAGAACTTTATAAAAAGTATTGGAATGACGATACTGAAATTATTCATGTTATTGGCAATGATATTACAAGATTCCATACTATTTATTGGCCAATCTTCTTAATGGCTTTAGGTTTACATTTACCAGATCGTGTATTTGTACATGGTTTATTAATGATGAAAGATGGTAAAATGTCAAAATCAAAAGGTAATGTTGTTTCACCATATCCATTAATTGAACGTTATGGTTTAGATGCTGTTCGTTATTATCTTGTAAGAGAAACAGTATTTGGCTCTGATGGTAGATTTACACCAGAAGATTTTGTTAATAGAGTTAATGTTGATTTAGCAAATGACTTTGGTAACTTATTAAACCGTACTTTAGGCATGATTACAAAATACTTTAATGGAGTAGTTCCTGCTTACGAAGGGGACGTAAATCCTCAAGATAAGGAGTTACGTTCTTTAGTTGAATTTACAATTCCTCAATATGAAAAAGATTTTGAAGAATTAAAGATTACTGATGCAATTATTGAGGCTATGAATTTAGTATCTCGCGCTAATAAATATATTGATGAAACAATGCCATGGGCTTTAGCAAAAGACGAATCTAAGAAGAAAGAATTAGCTTCAGTAATGTGTCATTTAGCTAATGTACTTTATGTTGCTGCATTCTTATTACAACCTGTTCTTGTTAATGCACCAGCTCAATTATTTGATGCATTAGGTGTTAAAGAAGAATTCCGTAACTTTGAAGCATTAAGACATTTTGGTAATATTCAAAATGTTACTATCACAAAAATCAATCCTTTATTCCCACGTTTAGATGCAGAAGTAGAAGTACCTTATATTGCTTCTTTAATGGGTGGAAATAAATAAATATAAAAGTTGCTACGGCAACTTTTTATTTTATAAGTTTTTATAATAGTTTATTTGATTAAGGTAATACTAAATACAACCAGTTAATTGTATGATTTGAATAGATAGAAATGTAATATTTGTATTACCTCAGATAAATAATAATTCTTAACATATAATTCATTTGTGGTTTTTCCTAATAGAGTATTAATATTAGCAGATTAGATTATATTATCTAATATTTTTTTGTTATATTTTTATTTATTTAAAAAAATGATATAAAAACAATGTTTTTCTATCAAAATATAGTAATTATTAACTAGATTAAATCAAATAATGTTCATGTAAGCGCTTTTTATTTAAATAAATTTATATAATATAATTGTATATAGCGTGAATAGGGAGGTAAATATGGATTTACCACAAATAATCATTTTAAGTATTGTTGGGGGAATAGCTGTAATTTTATTACTTTATTTATTAATAGCATTGCTATTAGAAGTTATGGTTACTCATCCTAAAAGATACGAAACTAATTTTACAAATAAGGTTGATGTGGATAAAGGTTTAATTGGATATTTTAATGACATCAAGCGTGAACCTTATGAAATAAAATTAAGTGATGGATATGTAATTCACAGTGATTATATCAACAATAACAATAGCAAGAAATTTGTTATTATTGTTCACGGTTATACTTGGACAAAAGAAGGATCTTTGAAATACGCAAAACTATTTTATGAATTAGGTTATTCGATTGTATTTTATGATACAAGAGGACATGGACTTAATAAGCATGGTAAAGTAATGATGGGGTATCTAGAAAAAAAAGATTTACATGAAATCATTCAGGATACATATAAAAGATTTGGCAATGATATCTTCCTTGGATTGCATGGAGAATCTTTAGGGGCTGCAACCACATTATTATCTTGTGAATATAAAGATAAAATAGATTTTATTGTTAGTGATTGTGCCTTTGCAGATTTAGGTTATTTATTAGAATATCAAGCAAAGAAAAATCATATTTGGAAAATATTTTTAAATCAATCGTTTAAGTTTTTTAAATTAAACAATGGTTATAATCCTAGAGAGATTAGACCGGTGGATGCTATTAAAGATAATGAGGTTCCATTATTAATAATACATGGAGAAAGTGATACATTTATTCCTTGTGAACACGCAATGATGATAAATGATAATGCTGTTAATTGTTATAAAGAATTACACTTAATAAAAGGTGCTGAACATTCTTCTAGTATCATTGTTGATACTGAAAATTATAAAGACATTCTTAAGTCATTTCTTTCTAAAGTAGAAAGTGGAGGTTATAGAAATGGAAAAAAATGAAAACAAGGCCTTACCAGCAGAAAAGGTCAAAACTTCGAGTGCAGTATGGCTAGGAGCTGCTAATGCTGCAACAGGCGTATTATGTGCGTTTGCTGAAGGTAGTGCATTCCAATTCCTATTTGTTAACAAGTTAGGACTTGATACAAAGTATAACTTAATTGTTATGATTTTATTTGGTATTTGGAACGCATTAAACGATCCAATTTATGGATTCCTTGCTGATCGTACAAGATCAAAACTTGGAAGACGTCGTCCTTGGATTAGATATGGTGCCCCTATTATGGCTGTACTATATGCTATAATGTGGATATCGTTCCCGGGTATGAAAGGTGTTCAATGGTTCTTATTTATTCAAGAATTATTAGGATTATTCTTATTTGATATTGTATATACTGCAATTGCTTCTGCAATTTACGTTATGCCTTACGAGATGGCTGTCACAAACAAAGCTCGTAATAAAATCTTCTTATGGAATATTGTATTCTCATTATTCAGTTATGGTGTTCCTATGGTTGCTAACTCAATGTTAGATAAGATGATTGAATCAAATTATGGTACATTTGTATGGGTAATGGCAGCAGCTGCCGTTTTATGTGGAGGAATTGTATTCGCTTCAACATTCTTCTATAAAGAAAACAATTATATTCAAGAAGAGAAACAACCTAAATTCTTTGAAGGTTTAAAACTTTGTTTAAAGAATAAATCATTCTTATTATTTGAAGTTGTATCTTGGACTGTTATTTATGCTCAATCTGCATTAATGGTAGGTTTAACTTACTTAAGTGGTTTATGGGCAAATGCTAATGTCACAATCAATGGTTGGATTGGTGGTAGTGCTATGCTTGTTTTATATGGTGCTATCTTACTAGGTGTTGTGATAGGACTATTATTATTTGTATTATTCAGAAACAAATGGGGAACAAGAACTAGTATTTTACTTGCTGTCGGTATGATGGGATTTGGTTGTTTACTAGGAGCATTCTTAGGTAAATACTTTATCGTATCAGTTATCACATTCTTCTGTTGTGGTATTGGTCTTGCTGGAGGTTTATACCTTGTTCCTATGATTAACGGTGACGTTATTGATAAAGATGAAATCGATAATGGTTCACGTCGTGAAGGTGTCTATGCTGGTATTAACTCACTTATTACAAAACCAGCTGGTTCTATTGCAACTGCATTATTCCCATTTATGATTGTTAATTTATTTGGATTCGATGCTAACTTAAAAGTAACAGATAGTACTACTGGTGAACTTGTTACTGACTGGTTAGGTCAAACTCAAGTTGCTAAAGACGGATTCTTCTTCTGTTGGTTATTAATTACTGGTATTTTATTAGTATTATCATTTGTTGCTATGCTATTCTATCCATTACATGGTAAAGAATGGAATGAACAAAAAGAAAAATTATCTAATGAACACTTATTAAAAGAAGCTGAATACGAACAAGCTTTACTTGCTAAAGCTTCTGCAAATGAAGCTCCAGTAAGCGAAGTTCCAGTCGAACCGGATTCAAAAGATAAATAAAATTATTTAATTCATTAACTATCTAGATAACAATTGTCTAGATAGTTTTTTTTAATTGTTTAAAATATAAGAAATATTATAATAGTCAGACACTGACACTTTTAAGATAATATAACTGCGGACCAAGTCGTTAAATTAAATCAATATAAATATTATTATAAAAAAAGATGTGCCTTATGATTAATAGGCACATCTTATAAAATTACTTAGTGATTTTGATTAAGAATTCTTGTTTAACTTTCTTTTTCTTTAATAAATATTGAGAGTGAGTTGGGGAGCCCCAAGAGTCGTCTCCTCCAACACCTTTATTAAATGCTTCAATAGTTAATACATTACGTTTAGATAATGGTAAATCAGAATGATATTGGGCGTTATCAAGTTCAAATTCATCATATGGTTGATATTTAAATGAGAATGCTTCATTTAAAGCAATGAATTTTATCTTTTGACGTTCATTAATTTCAATCTCAACTTCTTTAGTGTACATTCTTGAACCACATTCTTGTGGACTTGAATATGGTACTAAAGAATTAATTGAAGTATCTTCGTAATGTCCGTATTTTAAACCTTTGTATCTATCAATATACGAATCATAAGGTCCTAGACCAATATAATTATATTTAATAGCATTTTTGTCAAAGAAGAACTTCATACCAATTAGAGGTGGAGCTTTAATAATTGCACACTTCTTAAATGAATAAGAAACTTTAATCGTTTCATCAGAATATATTTCATAACGTATTTTGATATTTTTAATTGCAATACCAACAAACATACGGAATGTTAATTCTACAGCAACCATATCGTCTGTTTGTTTTACAACATGAACTCCACCAAAGAATGGAATATAAATTGGATAACGAGATCCACCTAAATAGAACGAATGGAAATATTTACTACCTGTTCTATCATTATCAGTAGTTGCTCGATATAAAGTAGGTAAACTAATATCTTTAAAATAAATATCATCGTGTTTAATAATAGCTTGTAATCCACCATCTGGTACATTACGGCCATCAAAGATTACTTTAAAATCATCTTTTTGAACTGTAATATGTTCAGTCGAGTAGAATACTTTAAGTCCACCTTTATTTTCGTGTTTATATTCAGTAACGTTCTTTTTAAATGGTTTATTTACTGGTGTATCTCTAAAGTATATTTCGTGCATCTTTTCACTATATAATGTTTTGTTTTTCTCGTATACTGTTACACGAATAAAATAGAATGAATCTTCTTCTATGGATACTTTATTTTCTAAGTTAAATACAGCTTTTGATAATGGTTTAATATCTAATTTAAAATTAAATGAATCAACAACTTTATTATCTTTAAATAACTCATATTTGAATACAAGGTTAGAAGTATCTTTAAAATTATAGCGAGATTCTACTTCAATTTTTGATAACGAAGCAACTACATCAATAGGAGAATAATAATGCTTTACATTAGCAAGTTTACCAGTTGGAGTTCTATCTGATAAAAGAATACCATCTGCGCAGAAATTACTATCGTTTGGATAATCACCAAATTCACCACCGTAACGCATTTCTCCATCAATTAATAAACCTTGGTCAACATAGTCCCAAATAAATCCGCCTTGATAATGTGGGTATTTATAAGTAAGTGCCATATATTCATCAAAGTTACCTGTAGAGTTACCCATTGAATGTTCAAATTCACAAAGAATAAATGGTTTGTCTTTGTGTTTTTTTAAGAATTTCTCAATTTGATCTGCGTGAGTATACATACGAGAAATAACGTCTGACATTTCTAAATATTTAGGGTAACATAAACTGTTACCTTCATAGTGTACAATTCTAGTTGGATCTTCTTCACGAATCTTATTTGCTAATGCCAGTAAGTTTTCACCAAAGTAAGATTCATTACCAATTGACCACATAATAATAGAAGGGTGGTTATAATCTCTTCTTAACATGCTAAGACCACGATCAACTGTGAAATCTTTATAAAGTGGATTAGAACCCGGAATTACATCCATTGGGTTAATTTTTCCTTGATAGCCCTCACCTGTACCCCAAGTAGCGTGTGATTCAATTGGAGTTTCATCGCAAACTAAGATACCATATTTATCACATAAATCATAAAATTCATTAATATTAGGATAGTGAGAACATCTAATAGCGTTAAAGTTATTTTGTTTTAAAAGTATAATATCATTTTCGACTAATTCAGGTTTAATGTATCTTCCTGTATGACAATCGAATTCATGTCTATTAACACCTCTTAAGACAATACGTTTTCCGTTTAATAACATGATGCCTTCTTTGATTTCGACTTTTCTAAAACCAACATTTAATGAAACATCTTCTTCGTTATATTTGATTTTCAATGTATATAAATTTGGAATTTCGTCACTCCATAAATCAACATTTTTAATATCAAATTCACCTATGTATGTTTTATCAACGTTTTCTTTTTTCTCAAACACTTTTTTATTGTTTTTATCTAGAAGAGTAAGAGTTGCATTACCTTTTGATAAAACATTAAATGATACTTTTAATTTACCATTTTTAAAGTCTTCATCCGGTAAAGCTAAAACTTTAATATCGTCTAAATGATCTTTTGGTAAAGTTAAAAGATTAACATCTCTACAGATACCATGGAAACGCCACATATCTTGAATAGTTAACCATGTTGAAGCAGAATAATTAAATACAATAATAGTTAATCTATTGTTACCTTCTTTTATAAAATCATTTAATAAAAATCTATTTGTAATAAATCCGTTTTGGCTAAACCCTACAAATTTATTATTAACATATAGATACAATGCTTCGTTAAATCCATTAATTTCTAATATATAGTCGTTAATTAATGAACTAATGTAAATATCTTTAAAATAAATACCACAAGGATTTTTATTTGGAGTCTCACACAATTTTAAATCTTCAATTGCGTTAAAAGGGTTAATTTTATTAACGTATTGAATTTTACCATAACCTTGTAGTTCAAAATGTGAAGGTACTTTGATAGTATCTAATTTTGAAAGATCTACTTCTTTTAAATATTTGTTGTCGAATTTCTCAAGATAGATAAATGACCATTCACCATTTAATGACAATGAAGGGTTTTTGCCTTCTATTGTACGATTAAAAAAAGTAGTGTGTGGCATTACATTAATATCATTAACTGGAGTTGTTAATAATGATAAATCGATTTTACTCATTTTCTTTCCCTCAATTTCTTAATATTGTTTATATTATTTTAATATTTTTTATAGTAACTTTCATCTTATATAAGTAATTTAAGAAGATGAAATCTAAATAAATGCTGTCTTTGTGAAAGAAAATAAATATTATATTGCATTTATAAATATGAACTAATGTTCACTTATTCTCATCTTTGTATCATTATTAATTCAAATCATTTTTTATTTAATGTTTTATGTTAAAATAATTGTGACTTGATCCTAAGGAGATGGTCTATTTGAAACAAAACTTATTTGATATTTTACAAACGAAGATGGCTGCACCCTCCCTTTTAAAAAAAAAGGGAACTTTTGTCGTGGATGAAGTACTCGGTGCTTCATTATTAATAGCATCAAATTTCTTAAAAAATAAAGGTAGATATAATGTTATAACTACAAATCTTTATAATGCTCAAAAAGTTTATGATTTATTATCATCTTTTATTGGCGAAGATAATTGCTTATTTTTTCCAATGGATGAGATGCTTAGAACCGATAATATAAAAGCTTCTAAAGAAATGTTAGCACAACGTCTTTATGTTATGGATGAATTATCACGTCGAGATAATTATGTTCTAATTTGTCACGCTGCAAGTATGTTAAGATTTTTACCTTCCCCACGTTTATTTAAAGAAAAAACTATTTTCTTTGAAGAAGGTAAAAATTATAATCTAGAACAACTTAAAGAATTATTAATTAAAAATGGTTATACACGAGTTACTAAAATTGATTCTTCAATGCAATTTGCATTAAGAGGAGATATTCTAGATATTTATTCTGTTAATAACGCAAATCCGATTAGATTAGAATTCTTTGATGATGAATTAGAATCTATTCGTTATTTTGACATTGCTACTCAACGAAGTATTAAACGCATTCAAAACATTAGTATTTTACCGAGTTACGATATTATATTAACCGAAGAAGAAAAAAATACATTTGAAAATAAATTATTAAATAGATTAGAAGAAGACACCAAAATTATTGGAGAAGTTTTAGGGCACTCTTTAGAAGAAATAGTTAAAAGACATATTGAACATATTAAAGATAATGTTTTGGATGAATCTATTTATAAATATTATGGTTATATTCAAGAAACTCATTTTAGTATTTTAGATTATAGTTCTAATTCTATTAACATTATTTGTAATAAAGAAGGATTAGAAAACACTTCAAGAATACTTGAAGAAGAAGCCACAGATTATTTTTATGCACAATTTGAAAAAGGTTTTTCATTGTCACATTTAGGTATGTATCAAAATTATTACAACACTATTAATGAACATAGATGTGTTTATTGTCACCCTTTAGCACATTCTGAAAATGATATTGTGTTTAATGTAAGAAATATATTAGGTGGTACTAATTCTATTAATGGAGCATACCCTTTAATTTCATCTTATCAAGAAACTAGTAAGAAACTTTTATTGTGTCTCACTAGTGAACAACAACGTAATTCTATTGAATATTTATTACGCGAACATGATATTGAATTTGAAAGAACTGAAGGGCTTCAAATTCCTACTAAACAAATAGGTGTTTCTATTTTTAGCTTAGAGAACGGTTTTGAACTAGTTGAAGATGGTATTGTAGTTTTAACCGCTAAAGAACTGTTAGGATTTAGAAATAAAACTTCCCGTTTTATGAATAGATATAAATCAGCTGTTATTTTAAAAAGTTATCAAGATTTAACTCCTGGTGATTATGTTGTTCACGAACAATACGGTATTGGAAGATTCTTAGATGTTCAAACATTAGAGAATAATGGCGTTCACCGTGACTATCTTCACATCCAATATGCAGGTAGTGATGTTTTATATGTACCAGTTGAACAATTCAAATTAGTACGTAAGTTTGTTGGAAAAGAAGGAGCTGCTCCTAAAATTAACAAACTTAATTCTAATGAATGGGAGAAAACTAAAAAGAAAATTAAAGAACGTGTTAACGAAATTGCTGATAGATTACTTGCTTTATATTCTGAACGTAGTAAAGCTACAGGTTTTGCTTTTAAAGAAGATGATGAATTTCAAGAAACATTTGAAAATCAATTTCCGTTTGAATTAACTGAAGGTCAACAAGAAGCGTTAAAAGAAATAAAAGATGATATGGAAAAACCAATTCCAATGGATCGTTTACTTTGTGGTGATGTTGGATTTGGTAAAACTGAACTAGCATTTAGAGCTGCATTTAAAGCTATTAATAGTGGAAAACAAGTTGCTCTTTTATGTCCTACAACTTTACTTGCTCGCCAGCATTATGAAAGAGCTATTGAACGTTTTACAAATTTTGGTATTAAAATTGCAATTTTTTCTCGTCTTGTTTCTGAATCTACTCAAAAGAAATATATGAAAGGTTTAGAAGATGGCTCTATACATTTAGCTATAGGTACTCATCGTTTATTATCTAAAGAAATTAATTTTAAAGATTTAGGTTTATTAATCGTAGACGAGGAACAACGTTTTGGTGTTGAACAAAAAGAACGTATTAAAGAACTTAAAACTAGTGTTGATGTTTTAACTTTAACAGCAACACCTATTCCACGTACGTTACAAATGTCATTAGTTGGTATTAGAAACTTATCACAATTAAACACAGCTCCAATGAATCGTATGCCTATTCAAACATATGTAATGCCACAAAAAGATGATGTTATTAAAGAATTATTAGAACGCGAACTTGCTCGTAAAGGACAAGTATTCTATGTTCATAATGTGGTAGATACAATATATTCTAAAGCCACGAAAATTCAGTCTTTTGTTAAAGATGCTCGTGTTGCTGTTGTACATGGGCAAATGGAACGTGATCAAATTGAAGATACAATGATAAAATTCTATAATGGCGAAATTGATGTATTAGTATGTACATCAATAATTGAAACTGGTATTGATGTTGCTAATGCAAACATGATTATTATAGAAAATGCAGATTGTTTTGGTTTATCTCAACTTTATCAAATAAAAGGTCGTGTAGGACGTGGTAATAGAATTGCGTATGCTTATTTACTTTATAAAGAACGTAAACAATTAAATGAAGACGCTGCAAAACGTTTAAAAGCAATCCAAGAATTTACAGAACTTGGTAGTGGATATAAAATTGCTCAACGAGATTTAATGATTCGTGGAGCAGGTGATATGCTTGGACCGGAACAAGCTGGATTTATTGACTCGGTTGGTATTGATATGTATATCGAATTATTAAACGAAGCAATTACAGAAAAACAAAACCCTAATCAAAGTAATAAATTAATGGAACGTAAACCTAATAAATTAATTAATATTGATGCTTATATTCCTAGTGAATACGCATCAAAAGGAGAAAAAATTAATCTATATAAAGAAATAGATGGTGTTAATGATTTTGATGGTTTAAAAGACGTTGAAGATAAGATTAAAGATATATATGGAACTATACCAGAAGAAGTTAATCGTTTGTTTATAAAGAAAACAATAGATTTATACCAACAAGAATACTGGTTTAAAGATTTTGTTGAATATAACGATCATATTGATTTAATTTGTTCTAAAGAGTTTTCAAATATTGATGGAATAGGTTTTACATTATTCAAAGAACTCCAAAAGTATTTATTAATTTTAAAAGTTAATATTCAAAATAAGGAATTAAAACTAAGTATCAAAAAAAGAGATTATTGGTTAAAAGATTATCAAGATATTTCTTCAATTATTTATAAATTAGCAATGAAATATAAAGAAAGTGAAGAATTATAAAATACTAATGTTTATATAAAGAAAATTATATTAATAGTAAGTTTTATATTTTTGTAATCGTCTAATTCATTTTAAGAGCGATCGATATAATCGCTCTTTTCTATATGTATTTTATTTTTTTAAAATAAAGTTTATAATAGTGAAGATAAGGAGGATTTATTATGACTAAGAAATCTAAAGTTGTTATGATGTCTGGAATTGTATTATCACTTTTAACAGGCTGTACAAATAACACTAACAACTCTAATGAGAATATAGTAGAAAATACTGAAAGTCGTAGTATTCCTTTTGATAATAACGAAAATAATGTTGTTGTTTTAAAAGCTGTCGCTTTAAAACAATACGAAGATACTGTAAAAGATGTATTAATTAATAATGATTCTAAAGATACATTAGAATTATATTATGATTATGTAGTTAAAGCTGTTGAACAAATTACTGGCGACGCTAACGAAGTTAAAGAACAATTAAATATCTTATATGGTGAATTATTAGATACTATTGATTTTATTCAAGAAAGAGTTACTACATATCTAGAAACTCGTGAACATGCTTTAAAAGAAATTAAACGTATTGTTGAGGCAGTTCTTGCATTATCTAATAGTGAAACAATTCCATATATTAATAACATATTTGAATCTTATAAAAAGGCTATTACTGAAATAGTTGAAGAAATTGGGTACAAAGATGAAATAGATAAACTTGTTAATGCGTTTAGGACATTTGCTCGTAAATATATAGATAACGTTATTGATGAAGCTTTAGCTCGTGTTATAAATGAAGCTAAAAGCATTTTAGCTTCATATTATGAAGAAGCTATTTGCCACGTTACTAATGAGGATATCAAATCTCAACTTGATATTTTATATAACGACACTTATTTAGCGTTATCTAGTTTAGTAGATAAAGAAAATATTACTACTACAATTTCAAGTTATATTGAAACATTTAAATCTGATGTATTTGCATTAGGCAAAACTTTAATTAATGTAACCGTTGAAGAAGCTATTAAATATGCAACAAATGAAGTTGATAAATATATAACTAATGCTTTAACTAAGGTTGAAGATGAAACATTAAGATTTAATTTAGAATCTTTATATGACGATACTAAAGTAAGATTAGAAGGAGTTCGTTCTAAAGAGGCATTTTTAGAAAGTATTGAACTTATAGTTAATGATGTTAAAGAAAATGTATTAAGTTATGTTAAAGCTCAATTAGAAATTTATAAAACAAAAGCTCGTACATATATTGATGAACAATTTAATCACTATGTTGAATTAATTACATATGAGGATTTAAAAGCTTCCGCAACTGAAGCTTATAATAAAGCTATTACAGCTTTAGATGAGATTGTTAATATTGATAATTCAATTGAAGATATTTCAAATATTACAACTACTTTAGCAAATGATTTAGTTGATATATTCCAAACATTCTGTAATAGAGAAATAGATAAATTACGTGAATCAACTTATCAAGCAATAGAAGAAATGTTTAATGCTGCTTATAATAAACTTGATGATGAAAAATATAAAGAGAAATTAAAAACATCTTATGATGAAATTGTTGATTCATTACGTAGCATTAACAATTACGATACTGCAATTGAAGAATTTGAAAATATTAAAAATGAAGTTTCTTCTTTAATATTAGATATCACAAATGAAGCTATTAGTGATGTTACTGGAGCAACAAAAACAAAAGTATCATCTATTTTTGAACAAATAGTTACAACTGTACCAGCATTACGTGAAATTGTTGAACCTATTTATAATGATACTATTAATTTATTAAATGGTATTTCATCTTTAGATGGAATTCACGATACATGTCTTGCGGTTTATAACGAATATAAAGATGTCTTAGATCCTTATATTAGTGAAACAATTGAAAAGATAATTACTATTGGTAAAGCAACATTAAAGCAAGAATATGACTATGTTTTATCAATTCTTGAATTAGATGCATATAAAGAAAAACTTGATAACATCTTTAATAACTTAAATCTTTCAATGGAAAAATTTGATGATATATTAACTATATCTTCAAATATCTATAATATGACTAAAGATTTTATTAACGATATGGTTACGTTCTTAAATGATTATTTCAAAGAATTTGCGTCATATTATAAAGGCGTTATTACTGAGAAAGCACAACAATATATTGATGAAGTTAAAGCTTCAGATGTTTATAAACAATATGGTACCATTAAAAAATGGGTTATGAATGGGGAATTAAAAGCTCTTTATAATACATTTATGGCTACTATTAATAATTTAACTTCAGACGAAACGGCTAAAGCTGTTTGTAATAAAGCCTATGAAGAATTAGTAAAAGCTATTAAACAGTTGGTTTTTGGTGAAAATGAATAAAAAAGTCACATATGTGGCTTTTTTCATTTATAACTCTTTTAAGTTTATGCTACACTTAAGTAAAGAAGGTGATATTAAATGGAAGCATATGAAATCCGTAATAAACGAATACGTACTATCTCTTATTTAGTATTAGTCTTTTCGTTATTGTTAATATCAGCTTTAAGTTATATTGGTATTAAAACATATTTCCGTAACCAGGAACTTCATACAACAATGGAACAAATTATTGAATCAAATGAAGAAGATTCAATTGTAAGTAATGATTACATTTATTTTGATTATCTAGAGCAAGATAATACAATTAATACATTAGATGATGGTGAAGTTGTTGCTCATTTTCCTAATACTAAATAGATTAAGTAGATGATTTATAACATCTACTTTTATTATTTTAAGGAATATACATTAATTATTACGTAATTATAATTGAGGTACAGTATGAAATTGGATTTAAAAAACGATGAAAAATATATTTTAGCGTGTTCATTTGGACCAGATTCAATGGCACTTTTTGACATGCTTTTAAAACAAAATTATTCATTTATTGTCTGTTTTGTCAATTACCATACAAGAAAAGAATCTGAAATAGAAGAAAAATCAATTAAAGAATACTGTTTAAAATATAACATTAAATTATATGTAAAAAATGATGTATATTTTAACTCTAATAAGGATGGTAATTTTGAAGCTTGGGCTCGTGATATTCGCTATAAATTTTTCCGTCACATATCTCGTATTGAAAATACATACGCTACTTTAATCGCACATCATCAAGATGATTTACTTGAAACATTCGTAATGCAAAAAGAAAGACATATGCTTATTCCATTTTATGGAATAAGCAAAGAAACAACATTATACGATATGAAAATCGTTCGTCCTTTACTTGAATATAAGAAAAAAGATTTACTTTTATATTGTGCTAGTAATAATGTTCCATATAGTATTGATTATACTAATTTAGAAGATGTCCACACCCGTAATAAGATAAGACATAATTATGTTGAAAAACTTAGTGATGAGGAAAGAAATACTTTATTAAAAGAAATAGAAAATATTAATAAAAAACGTAATTTAGAGATTAATGAAGCAAAATCATATTTAAGCAATAATTATGTTGATTTAAATGCTTTTAATAAAATTGAGGATGAAAATGTCAAATTATTTATTTTATATTTTTTAATTCAAAGAGAAACTAGTCTTTATAACATTAGTAAATCTCGTCTTTATGAAATTCTTAAATTAATTAAATCCAATAAACCTAATCTTGAAATGGTATTAAATAGTGACTTTAAGTTAGTTAAATCATATGATGCTCTTAAAGTTAATAAGGTCAATACGGATGACATTAATTACGAAGTAAAACTTTTAGAACCCGGGGTATTAACGACAAGATATTTTAAGTTAGACTTTTTAAAAGATACATCAAATCGAAATATCACAATCGATGACTATCCACTTACTATTAGATCCTACAAACCAGGAGATTATGTAGAAATTAAAGGCATTAAACGAAGTGTTAGAAGACTTTTTATTGATTGGAAAATGCCTTTAAATATTCGTAAGTATTGGCCTGTTTTTTTAGATAAAAATGGTCGCATAATATATGTTCCACGTTATCAAAATGATTTTAAATCAAATGAAGATACTAATTTAGAGATTTTTACAAATATTATTTAAAATTGTTTTGATTATATTAGTTTACATTTTTATTTGTCGATAATATAATAACATTATCACAAGTTAATAAATTATATTTATTTATTAACATTAATTTGTATTTATGTGTGTGTCTAACCAACAAAAGGAGGTTATGTGAATGGAAAATAAAGCACCTGAACAAAGAAAAAAATCGGTGTTTGGTCTTATTTGGCCTTACATTATTGTCATTGGTCTTATAGCAGTCTTACTATATATGATCTTTGGTAAAGATAATCGTGGTACAGTTTTACTAAATGAAACTCAAACTGCTGAAGTATTAGCACATGAAGACGTTACTAAAGTTACTGTTCGTGAAGAAACAACTATCACTTACATTACTGGTAAATATGTCGATACTACTTCAGATGGTACTACTTATACTGTTAATTTTAAATGTGAAATGCATTCATCAGCATATAGTGATAAAGAAGTTTTTAAATATGAAACAACTTTAGATGGTTATACTAGTGCTGGCGAATATAGTATTGCTGAAATTATTGAATATCGTTTACGTGATAAAGATAAAGATGGCGTTTACGAATCAACATATTACACTGCTGACATTCGTACTTACGAAAATGCATTTGAAACAAACTGGTTTCTTGAATATTTACCTACAATTATTTTCTTAGGAATTGGTCTTGTTATTGCGTTTGTATTATTCTCAAGATTAAGTGCATCTGTTAATAGTTCAAACAATAAAGCAATGGAATTCAATAAGTCCCGTGCTCGTCGTGAAGATACATCCCATATTCGTTTTGATGATGTTGCTGGATGTGATGAAGAAAAAGCAGAACTTGTTGAAATGGTTGATTACTTAAAGAATCCTCGTAAATACTCACGTTTTGGTGCTAAGTTACCAAAAGGTGTCTTACTTGTAGGCCCACCAGGAACTGGTAAAACTTTACTTGCTAAAGCTGTTGCTGGAGAAGCTGGAGTTCCATTCTTCTCAATTTCTGGTTCTGACTTCGTAGAATTATACGTTGGTGTTGGTGCTGGACGTGTTCGTGATATGTTTAAGAAAGCTAAACAAAGTGCTCCTTGTCTTATCTTCATTGATGAAATCGATGCAGTTGGTCGTCAAAGAGGTGCTGGTTTAGGTGGCGGAAACGATGAACGTGAACAAACACTTAACCAATTACTTGTTGAATTAGATGGTTTCTCTGATAATGCGGGTATCCTTGTCATGGCTGCAACAAACCGTGATGATGTTCTTGACCCGGCTTTATTAAGAGCTGGACGTTTCGATCGTCAAATTACAGTTGACCTTCCAAATGCTGAAGGCCGTGAAGCTATTTTAAAAGTACATGCTCGTAACAAAGTTATTGATGAGAATGTTGACTTTAAAGCTATTGCTAAGCGTACAACTGGTTTCTCCGGTGCTGATTTAGAGAACGTTTTAAATGAAGCTGCTATTTTAGCTGTTCGTTTCAATAAAGAAAGTGTCAGTATGGTTGAAATTGATGAAGCAATTGACCGTCGTATTGCTGGTCCTGCAAAGAATACTCATGCAATGACTGAAAAAGAAAGACGTCAAGTTGCATATCATGAAGCTGGTCACGCAATTTGTGGTTTAAAACTTCCATATTCAGATAAAGTACAAAAAATCACTATTGTTCCACGTGGTAGAACTGGTGGCCATGTTTTAATGGGACCAGAGGAAGATCGTTTCTTACTAACTAAGAATGAACTTATTGCTGAAATTGCTGGTTTATTAGGTGGACGTGCATCTGAAGAAATTTTCTTCGGTGATGTTTCTACTGGTGCTCACAACGATATTGAAAGAGCAACAAGAATTGCTCGTGCTATGGTTGTTGAGTATGGTATGTCTCCACTTGGACCAATTCAATATGAGAATAATACTTCTAGTGTTTTCTTAGGTCGTGATTACAACAATAGTCAACGTAATTTCTCTACTCAAATCGCATTCGAAATTGATAAAGAAATTCGTAAACTTATAGACGATGCTCATGATACAGCAATTAAAGTTATCAACGATAACAAAGATGATTTAATTCTTATTGCTGAAACTCTTTTAGAGCGTGACACAATCAATCAAGAAGAAATTGTTTATTTATTAGAACACCGTAGTTTAAAAGGATTTGGTGAAAAAGTAGCTGAGGTCAAAGAAGAAAATAAACCTTCTTCAGAAGAACCTAGTGAAGAAGTACCAACTAAAGGTGAACAAGTAATGCCGATTTCTGCTGGTGAGGCTAAAGCAGTTAAACCACGTAAACCACGTGCTCCAAAAACTGAAGCTTCTAAAACTGAAGAAAAGAAAGAAGAAAAAGGAGAGGAGTAATCCTTTCCTTTTTTTAAGGAATTTTAAATGAAATTTTTAGATAAAGAAATCCAAAGTAATGTTATTCTTGCTCCAATGGCTGGAATTACTAACCTTGCATATCGTGAGTTTTGCAAGCCTTTTGGTGTTGGAATTTCTTATACTGAAATGGTTTCTGATTGTGGTTTAATATATAACAACAAAGAAACATATAAATACTTAGAAACTAGTATTAGCGACCATCCTGTTGCAATTCAATTATTTGGTGGAACAAAAGCAACCTTACTTAAGGCTTTAGAAATAGTTGAAAATCAAAATATCGATTATGATTTTATTGATGTTAATTTAGGATGCCCTGTCGTTAAAGTTACAAAAACTGGCGCGGGAAGTGCTTGGCTTAAAAGGTTAGATGAATTAGAAGATATGATGTCTTCGTTAGTAAAAAAATCAAAAAAGCCGGTATTTGCAAAAATCCGTATTGGTTGGGATGATACATGTATTAATGTTAAAGAAACTATTAAAGTATTAGAACGTAGTGGAGTATCGTTAATTGGTATTCATCCTAGAACTCGTAATCAATTATATACTGGTAATGCTAGATATGAATTTATAAAAGATATTCGCAAAGAAATGAAAGTACCTTTAGCAATTAGTGGTGACATTTTTACTTTAGATGATGCAATTAAATATCAAAAATATACCGGAGCAGATTATATTATGGTTGCTCGTGGGGCTCTTGGTAATCCATATTTAATTACTCAAATTGCTACATATTTTAAAGATGGTACTCGTTTACCTAATCCAACATTACAACAAAATATTGAATATTTAAAATCTCATTTCAACATGCTTATTAAACTAAAAGGTGAGTTTATTGCTGTTAAAGAAATGCGTGGTATAGCACCACATTATTTTAAAGGTTTTCCTGGTACAAAAGTGATTAAAAATAAAATTACAGCAACTATGAACACATATGAAGATTTTTTAAATATTATAAAAGAGATTGATAATTTATAAGTGAAATACAAAATAAATATAGTTTTATTTGGTAAGAATAGTTATTTATGATAAAATCATAAAGCGAGGTGTTAATTATGGCAGAATTTACAGATCAAGAATTAGCAAGACGTCAAAAAGTTGAAAAATTAAAAGAATTAGGTATTGATCCATTTGGTCAAGCTTATAATCGTACAGACTGGTCTGCTGATATTAGAGCAAAGGTTCAAGGAAAGACTCATGAAGAAGTTGAAGCAATGGACTTAAATGTTTGTGTTGCAGGACGTATCATGTTTATTCGTAAAATGGGTAAAGCTTCTTTCTTTGCAATCCAAGACATAAAAGGTAAACAACAAATTTATATTTCAATTAACGATATCGGTGAAGAAGCATATACATTATTTAAGAGTGCTGATATTGGTGACTTTGTTGGAGTTAAAGGTAAAGTAATGTTAACTCAAACTGGTGAACCAACAGTTAAGTGCTTAGAATATACTCACTTATCTAAGGCATTACGTCCTTTACCAGAAAAATTCCATGGTTTAACAGATAAAGAAGAACGTTATCGTCGTCGTTATGTTGACTTAATTATGAATGAAGAAGCAAAGCGCATTGCAATTGCTCGTCCAAAAATTATTCGTGGTATTCAAGAATATTGTGATTCATTAGGATTTATTGAAGTAGAAACTCCTATTTTAGAAAACGTTAAGGGTGGCGCAACTGCT
Source organism: bacterium (assembly GCA_963651465.1). Lineage (GTDB taxonomy): Bacteria > Bacillota_I > Bacilli_A > RFN20 > CAG-826 > SUG2458. The sequence continues at coordinate 22,610 of CAVJPS010000016.1, read as the reverse complement.
AGACCTTTCATTACTCATCACAATGCTTTAGATCGTGATTTCTATTTACGTATTGCAACTGAATTACATTTAAAGAGATTAATTGTTGGTGGTTTAGAAAAAGTTTATGAGATTGGCCGTTTATTCCGTAATGAAGGTATGGACTTATCTCACAATCCAGAATTCACAACAATTGAACTTTATGAAGCATTTGGTGATTTATCATCTATGATGAGAATTACTGAAGGCATGATTAGACACGCTGCTAAAAAAGTTGCTGGTGATAAAGTTGAATTTATGAATATCTTTAATCCTGAAGGAGAAAAGATTGATATTTCAAAACCTTTTAAAATTGTTACAATGTGTGACATGATTAAAGAAGTTACTGGTGTCGACTTTAAAGGTAATAATTATACTTTAGAAGAAGCAACTGAACTTGCTAAAAAACACAACGTTCCAGTTGAAAAACATTTTACTGTTGGACATATTATTAACGCATTCTTTGAACAATATTGTGAAGACAAACTTGTTCAACCAACATTCTTATGTGGACACCCAATTGAAATTTCTCCTTTAACAAAAGTAGATCCAGAAGATCCACGTTTTGTTCAAAGATTTGAATTATATATTGGCGGACATGAATTCGCAAATGCTTATACAGAATTAAATGACCCTATTGATCAAAAACAAAGATTCCTTGATCAATTGAAAGAAAAAGACGCTGGAAACGATGAAGCATCTGATATGGATACAGATTTCGTTGAAGCTCTTGAATATGGTATGCCTCCTTGTGGTGGTGTCGGTATGGGTATTGACCGTTTAGTTATGTTCTTAACTGAACAAACTTCAATTAGAGAAGTATTATTATTCCCTACAATGAGAGATAAATAATATATAAAGTGTTTATTTAAATGAGTTATCAAGTAAGCTTTGATAACTCTTTTTATATCTTTAAAATAAGGTTTTTTGCCTATTTATGCGTAATTATTAGTAAGGGCTAAAAGAAAATTAGAAAAAGTGCTTTACAATGCCTATTTTATTTTATAAAATAAGTTAGCCACGTGTGAAGGCGTGGTAATGCTCTCTGCTATTAATGATGTAGATTTAATAGCCAGAATGTCCAAAGGGAGGTGTACTCATGAAAAAGTACGAAATTATGTATATTGTAAAAGCTAATCTTGAAGAAGAAGCTAGAAAAGCTGAAATCGAAAAGGTTAACGCATTACTTTCTACAAATGGTTCAAAAGTCTTAGAAGTCAACGAAATGGGTTTACGCGATTTAGCATACCAAATCAATGATGAATCAAAAGGCTACTATGTTGTAGTTACAGTTAATGCTACTGTTGAAACAATTAATGAATTCAACCGTGTTACAAAGCTTAACAACAATGTTCTTCGTCATTTAGTCCTTAATGCTTAATTAATAGGAGGATTTAATAATGATTAATTCAGTCGTTTTAGTTGGTCGTTTAGTTCGCGATCCTGAACTTCGTAGAACTACAAATGGAGCAGCTGTTGCTTCCTTCACTGTTGCAGTTGATAATCAAGTCAAAGATGCAAATGGCAATCGTACAGCAAGTTTTATTCCTTGTACAGTTTGGAATGTAGCTGCTGAAAATGTTACAAAGTATGCTCATAAAGGTTCACTTGTCGGTGTTACAGGTCGTTTAAATCAACGCAGTTACGAAAATAAAGATGGTAAAACTGTCAATGTTGTAGAAGTAATTTGTGAAAGAGTTCAATTCCTTGAACCAAAAGGAAATGGATCAGCAAAACAAGTAGATGAATCAAGACATTTCGAGGCTGAATCAGAAAACAATTCTGATGAAGTCGTAGACTTAGGAATGGCTAATGATGATTTACCATTCTAAGTGATAAATATAATTTTTATAGAAAGGTAGTATTAAAAAATGGGTTTTAAAAAGATTAGACCTCGTAAAAAGGTTTGTTACTTTGCAAAAAATAAAATTACTCACATCGATTATAAAGATGTTGAATTATTAAAGAAATTCATTTCTCCTAACGGCAAGATTACTCCACGCCGTGTTACAGGTACATGTGCTAAATATCAACGTAAATTAGAAGTTGCTATTAAAAATGCACGTTATATGGCTTTATTACCATACGTTATTGACTAATCTGTAATAAATAAAGAAGTGATAACATCACTTCTTGAGATGAACGTAAATAATATTAATAACCTTGTCAGCAATGGCAAGGTTTTTTGTTTTTAAAGAATTTGAATCATATAGGTGAATATGATGAACATAAATCAAATGAAAAGCCAGAAAGGAAAAAATAAAATTAACTTAATAATTTTAAGAACTCCTTTAAAAAGGAGTTTTTTAACGTTTTTATTAATAATATATATATTTTAGTTTATAATTATAAAGAGGACTATGCATATGAAGCAAAAGAAGAATTCTACTAATAGGTTCTTAAATTATTTCTGGGAACCTTATTCTAAATCACATAAAACATTATATAGGGCTTTGCATTTTACAAAACTCTATTCTTTAATACTTCTTGGTATTGAACTTGTTTGTATTGTTGCTTACATTTTAATCAACATTTTAAACGCAGATTTTGCAAAAAAATTCTTAGATCCAATTTATATGTTTATTATCTTCAGTGGTTTCTTTAGTATTGATATTGTTTTCATTTATATTCGATTATATAAAATTACAAAACTTAGTCATACAACTGACGTTAACGTTACTAAAGCATTAGGCAATGATGTTACTAAAGCATTTGATTATGGTCACATCGGTTTAGCCGTTATTAACGAAACAAATGAAGTTATTTGGATGAACTCATACTTACAATCACGTCAATTTAAAATCTTAGATTTGAATATCTTTGATTGTTTTCCTGAATTAATGGATATTAGTGAAGGGCACGATATAGAAGTAAGAATTAACAATGATTCATATTCAGTTAGATATATTCAAAAATCTCGTTTATTCATTTTTAAAGATGTTACTGCTTATAATGAAGAACATCAAAATGCTATTAATGAATCATTAGTAATTGGTACTCTTATTTTTGATACTTATGATGAAATTGAAAAATCTACTGAAACTCGTAAATTCCAATCAATTCTTCACTCAACAAATGAAATAATTGATAACTATTTTATTGCACGTAACGCAATTATCTTACCGTCAAGCGCAGAAGATACTTTATATATAATGTGTTCTTATGAAAACTTCCAAAAGATGATTGATGATAAATTCACTTTACTTGAAGAAATTCATAAAAATACAAGTGACGCAATTATTCCTATGACTATTTCAATTGGTTTTGCTCATGGATTTAATGAACCAATTCCACAATTATTTGAACGTTCAAATAAAGCTGTTTCAACAGCATTAAAACGTGGTGGCGACCAAATCGTAGTTTCTGAAGGAGATACTCAACGAGCATTTGGTGGTAATAAGAAAATTCAACGCCAACAAAACTTAGTTCGTTATCGTACATATGCTCAACAACTTTCATATTATATTCGTGAAAGTAATAGAGTTATTATTACTGGACATAAAGTTAGTGATATTGACTCATTAGCATCAAGTGTTGGTTTCTATAATTTTGTTAAAACAGTTCGTAAAAACGATGGTTCAATAGTTCCAGCATTTATTGTATTTGATACAACATCTTCTCAATCAAATACTTTAAATGAATATTATCAATTACGTAAACATTCACTTAAAGGTGCCTTTGTTACACCTAATGATGCAGCAACAATGTTTGATGATAAAACTTTATTAATTATTACTGATGTTCATAACCCAGCATCTGTTCTTATTTCAAGAAACTTTGATATTTCTGAAGATTTAGTGAAACCAAGTCGTATTGTTATTTTCGACCATCATATGAAGACAACTGCTGATACTGAACTTGATCCTTTATTAGAATGCATTGATCCTTCAGTATCTTCGGCTTCTGAAATGGTAACTCACCTTTTAGAATATACCGAAGAACCAGTTAAACTTAATGCTGGTGCAGCTGATTGTTTACTTGCTGGTATTATGCTTGATACATCTAACTTTAGAAATAGAGTAGATGATTCAACTTTCTATGCATGTAACTTACTAATTGGCCGTGGTGCTAATAGTATAAAAGCAAACAACTTATTACAAGAAGCATACGAAACATATCAATTAAAATGTATGATTACATCAAATGTTGATAAACCAGAAAATTATGAGAACTTCTATTTACGTAATGGTGCTCATGTATTTATTATTTGTGCTCAAGACGCTAAAAACCCTGATGCGGTTTTAGATAAGGATATTTTAGCAAAAGTAGCTGACGAACACGTTGCTACAAAAGACGTTGATGTATGTTTTGTTATCGGTAAGATAAATGAAACAGAGATTTATGTTTCAGCACGTGGATGTGGACAATTCAATGTTCAAAAAGTATGTGAATCTATAGAGGGTGGCTATGGTGGTGGCGAATTTGATCGTGCTGCTATTTCTTTCCAATTAAAAGATATTTCTAAAGAAGAAGAGATGCCATCAATCTATGATATAAAGAATCGTTTAATTGACAAGATTCATGAAATTGATGAATTATTAGTTATTAATTCATAATCAAGGAGGCATTTATATGCGTGTTATTTTATTACAAGATGTTAAAAATATAGGTAAAAAGGGTAATGTTGTTGAAGTATCTGATGGATACGCAAATAACTTTATTATCCCACGTCGATTAGGTGTTAAATTTACTGAACGTTCCAAAGAAATATTAGATAACCAAATTGCTGACGCAAAACAAAAAGATGCCGAAGCAAAAGCAAATGCTGAAGAAATTGCTACTAAATTAAGTAGTATTACTTTAGAGTTTGTTGCAACGGCAGGAAAAGACGGCAGAATGTTTGGTTCAATTTCTTCAAAACAAGTTGTTGAAGAATTAAAGAATAAACACAATATTGTTGTTGATAAACGTAAATTTGTTAATAGTGAAAGTGCTAATACTTTTGGTGTTACAAATTTCAAAGTTGAATTATATAAAGGTGTCATTGGAACAATTAAAGTTCACGTCACCGAAAAAAAATAAATTATTACAAGTAGGTGAGAATTATGACAAATGAAAAGTATCCACATAACATAGAAGCTGAAAAGTCAGTTCTTGCTTTAATGATGTCGAACAGAGAAGCTTTAATTGAAGGTTCTAGTCAATTAGAAGCTAATGATTTCTTTGAAGAAAGACACCGTATTCTTTTTAATACAATTATTAAGATTCAAAATGAAGCAAAGGTTCCGGTTGAAGTTCAATCTATTACAAATGAACTTATTAATCAAAAAGATTTTGAAAAGATCGGTGGAACTCAATATTTATTAGAATTAAATGATTATAATCTTATCCCATCTAACTATAAACATTATATGGAAATGGTTAAAGACCAATCAGTCTTACGTGCTTATCTTAAAAAGTTAGAAGATGTTGTAGCTCAATATCAAACAAAAGAAGTAGATGATGTTTCTACTTTTATTGGTACAACTAGTGAAGAAATTAAACATGTCGCAGAAAGACGTAAGATTTCAGATTTTGAAAGAGCAGCTGATGTTGCAAAACGTGTTTTAGTCGATATCCGCACAATGAAAGAGACTGACGAAGATGGTGTTACTGGTGTTTCAACTGGTTATAAGAAATTAAATAAGTTAACACACGGTTGGCAAAAAAGTGATATTGTCATCATTGCTGCACGTCCTTCTGTTGGTAAAACTGCATTTGGATTAAATCTATGTTTGAATGCTGCTTTGAAACGTAACAATGCTGTTGGTATTTTCTCACTTGAAATGCCATCTAATGCATTATTATTACGTTTAATCGCAAATAGATCGTGTGTTGAACTTGATAAGATTCAAACAGGTCATCTATCTCAAAAAGACTACTTAGCTGTTAAACAAGCTATTGATGAATTATCTAATACAAAACTATTTATTGATGATACACCTAATAGTAAATTAGCAGATATTCTTGCAAAAGCTCGTAAACTAAAAATGGAACAACCTGACTTATGTTTATTAATGATTGATTATATCGGTCTAATTACAACTGGTAAGACAAAAATTGAATCTCGTCAAGTTGAAGTTTCTGAAGTTTCTCGTGCTTTAAAACAACTTGCTCGTGAATTAGAAGTACCAATCCTTGTTATTTCTCAATTATCACGTTCTGTTGATTCAAGAACATCATCAAGCCGTAAACCTATGCTAAGCGACTTACGTGAATCTGGTGCTATTGAACAAGACGCTGACCAAGTTTTACTTTTATATCGTGAAGATTATTATACAGCTCAAGGATTAGATACTCGCAAACGTTCTGAAAATGATGAACCAGCAATGGACAAAAACGGAAATACTTCTGGTATTGTTAATATTCAAGTAGCAAAGAACCGTAATGGTGCTATTGGTGAAGTTGATTTGGTATTTACAAAAAGTATTGGCCGTTTTGACGATAAAGCATACGATGATGAAGAAGGATTTTAATTAATATGAAAATCTACGTACTTGCTTCAGGATCAAAAGGAAATTGTACTTTAGTATGTAATGATGAACATTCTATTATTATTGATATAGGTATTTCTAATCGTAAACTAGTTAATAAGTTAAACGAAGTATCGCTGTCATTAGATGATATCGATGCTTTCTTATTTACTCACGACCATTGTGATCATATATCGGGAGTAGACAAACATATTGACCGTACTAAGTGTTATTGTGCTAAAGGGACTTTAGATGATATTCCAATAATAAATGAATTAAAACATTATGAAACATATCAAATAGCAGGCTTTAAGATTACTATTTTACCTACTAGTCACGATGCTAAAAATCCAATTGGATTTATTATTGAAGATAAACATGAAAAACTTACATATATGACCGATACAGGATATATTTCATCTAAAAATTTAGAGTATATGGAAAATTCAAGTTATTACATTATTGAAAGTAATCATGATTATAAAATGTTAATGAATACTGATCGTCCAGAAAATTTAAAGAAAAGAATTGCAAGTGATTATGGGCATTTAAGTAACGATGATAGTGCAGAATGTATTTCTCACATTGTTGGAAATAAAACTAGAACTATTGTATTGGCTCATTTATCTCAAGAAGCTAATACTCCTGAACTGGCTTTATTTACGTATCACAATACTTTTAAACGTAATAATGTTTCTCTTGATAATATTAAAATTATTTGTGCTACTCAAAACGATACATTAATAGTGAAGGAGTAACATATTATGAATATTAAAATAGTCGCAGTGGGTAAATTAAAAGATCCTTCACTTATTGAATTAAGTAAAGAATATGTTAAAAGAATTTCTACGTATGCTAAAGTAGAAATAATTGAAGTAGCAGATGAAAAAGAGCCAAACAATCCTTCTCCAAATGATGAACTTAATTGTCGTATTAAAGAAGGAGAAAGATTATTATCTAAAATAAAAGACAACGAATATGTGTTTTTATTAGATTTGGTTGCACCACAATTTGATTCAATTGAATTTTCTAATAAGATAGATAAACTAATGACAAATGGAAAATCGACTATTACGTTTGTAATAGGTGGTTCAACTGGACTAAGTGATGATGTTCGTAAAAGAGCAAATGAAAGAATATCTTTATCAAAGATGACATTTACTCATTTAATGACACGTGTTTTAGTATTAGAACAAGTGTATCGTGCTTTTACAATTATAAATCATAAAATATACCATAAATAAAAGGAGCATCTAAATTATTATTAGATTGCTCCTTTTTGTTTTTCTATATATTATCAAATACATGACTTTTTCTTTTTTTTAAATGCATTGTAATTATTAAGGTTAACGCTATTACAACTATTATTATAATAAAGAAGGCTAAAACAACATTTAGTTTTGTAATGTAATGATTTAATAAGCCAATACCTATAAACATTATGATTAATGATACACACGATAATATAGATAAGAACATATTAAGATTTTTATTTACATCACTTTCGTTTGTCCAATTTAAATAAGGGCGCTTTAAATCAATTGATATCATTAAAAATTGAATAAAGAGTGTAATAAGAATTGATGCTAACCACGATAATAAAACAATGTACCAAGATAAATTAAATACAAATCCAACACTAATAATTAAAGTAGTTAATATTGCAGAATTAAGAATAAAAGGCCAGAAGATTTTGGCAATTATAACTCTAAAACTTGTAACTGGAGTATATTTAAGAAAATAAGCATTTTGACCTTCTCTAGAAATTGCGGTTGCACTTGTTAAATTAAAAGAGGATACTCCAACTGATATGGCAACAATATAATATATTACAAATCCACTATCAAACGTAGCTAAGTTTTGCATATTTTTTATTAATATATTCATAGCTTCTTTAGTTGAATCGCCAACAAATAAAGTAATAAAAATAATACTACCTAAAACTAATACCATTAAAATAGGTGGAATAATATAGGAAATAACAATACTAGAATTACGCATTAAAGTACGCCATTCTTTAACAATATATGCAGTGAGTTGATTTTTTGTTGAAGTTGTTTCTTCTTTTATAATAGTATCTAAATCACGTTTCTTTTTAATTACTTGTGTACTATTTGAATTATCAACAAGTACTTTAGAAAAGCCAGGAGCTACAATCGTAATTACAATTGCAGTAATTGCAATAGTTATTAATAGGAAACCAATAACGCTTAAGAAACCAAAAAAATTATTACTCAAAGATCCTGCTACTAATGAATGAAATACAAACTTAGAAACATTTAATGATGACGCAAGATTACTAATTGAAATTTTAAAAGATTTAATTGCATCACTTGATAAAGCGCCATTAAAGTTTATTGCAGTACTTGAGATTAATTCCATTGCTAGAAGTAATACTAACGATAATAAATAACATATAAAAGATAAAATACCTTTGTTTTTACCAAAATTAATAATCTTAACAAGAAGTCTTTGAATTAAAATACATATTGCAAATGGTAGTAAAGGAAGAGCAAAGAATGCAATTATTTGAGATAAAACCACATATACTTTAAATCCTATTACTAAATTAAATGCAATATAACAAGGAATAATTAATATGGCTTGCACTAAGTAAGAATAATCTAAAACATAAAAGAATTTTGCAAGAAACAATTCTGTTGATTTAATAGGCATTGGCATAAAGAATTGATTGTCGTTATTAAGATAAAATACATGTAGGACAATCATACTAATAAATACTAATACCATTGCTAGATATAACGGTACATAGATTGTCATTAAATTTGTTAAATATTGGCTATCAATAACACCATTTTCTAAAACACTTATTTTGATAATACCGTAACAAATAAAAAATAGAAGGGTACATATTGCTAATACAATTGTGCCTAGACCAAAACAAATAAGAACTTTTAAGAATACTGATTTTTGTTTACCGTTTTTTGTACCATGAACAAGATTAGATAGCCATCCAGTTCGGTGCATTAAATTTATTAAAGTAAGAAATCTATTCACTTGCAGTCATCTCCAAGAAAATAGCTTCTAGACTTTCGTCTTCTTTATATGCATTCTTAAGTTCTTTAAGAGTTCCAATAAACATTAATTTACCTTTATTAATAATTGCTACGCGATTACAAAGTTTTTCAGCTACATCAAGTACGTGAGTTGAAAAAACAACAGCGTGACCTTGTTTAGCGTAATCCTTAATAATTTGTTTTAATTCAAATATTGATTTAGGATCTAAACCTGTTAAAGGTTCATCAAGAATTAAATTAGTAGGGTTATGTAATAATACTCCCATTAATTGAATTTTTTGCTTCATACCGTGAGAATAAGATTCAATACGATTGTCTAAAACATCTGTCATTTTAAATTGTATAGCTAATTCTTTAATACGTTCTTGTTCTTCACTTGTAGGAATACCATATATTTTAGCCATAAAATGCAAAAATTCTATTCCTTTTAAACGTGTCATAATATCAGGATTATCAGGAATAAATCCCAAAGTTTTCTTAGCTTTAAATCCTTCATTGTAAATATTATAATTATCCAAAGTAATATTTCCTTCAGTAATAGAAGTAATGCCAGTAATCATTTTAAGGGTAGTTGTTTTACCAGCTCCGTTTGGGCCTAGATAACCTAATATCTCACCATTATTAATTTCTAAAGATATATTGTCTATTACTTTAATACCTTTTACGTATTCTTTTGAAACATTTGATAATTTAATCATGATTTATCCTCACTTTATATTAATATAACATATATTTTACTTTCTTTTTTATTACAAATAATAACTTTAAATATTGTTTAAATAATATATCATTGACTAAAAATATACATATTTATATAATAACTACATATTTAAAGGGATTAAAATATGAAAAAAATACAAAAAACACTTAGCTTTTTAATGTGCTCATTATTGAGTGTTCAAGAATCATCTGCCGCTACTTTATATTTAAAAAAAAATATATTAAAAACATACGATACTCAAGATACTATGCTTGGTATTTCATATGATTCTGATTGCTATACTGAAGAAGGATCATTTTTAAAATCGCCAGGCAATACTGGTTATTCTTATGTTTACAAAGGAAATAAACAAATAGGCAAATTGGGTTTTTATACAAATGCTTTAAAAGTAGATAATCCTTATAATACGAATTACAATTATTATTTCTTATTATCTTGTATCACTGTAACACCAATATGGGTAGGAAATTATGTTGGCGTAATTGATTATGTTTCGTTTAACGTTAATAGTGTAGATAATCCTAATTATTTAACAATTGAGGGATTCCAAGAAACTCAATTCGTTTATGATAATTTAGAAGGTGTATTTTGTTTTGATGAAAACATATGCCCTAATAATATCTTTGGATATTATAATAATGATGTTGATAAAAGTTTGATAAAAGAAGTATTTCTTTTTGTGGTAAATCCTTCAACTGAACTTTTGAATAACGGTATTCAGAATCTAGCAATTAATGCCGAATTGGAGAATTCATCATCATATGACTCTACATTAAAATATAAATTTAATTATTCGAATAGTCATGCTCAGCAAATTTACCAGATTTCTGAAATATCTTTATCGTATGAAATTTATTCATTGTGTATTTTTAAGGTTCCGGCAGGACAATCAATTTTAGTTAATAGTTATGCTTTTGTTGGATGCAGATATGTAAGATGGGATTCTACAAATCCAAATGGTGGTATAATATATCATGCAAATTCTCATTATTCATATTACCCCGGACTTTAAGTAATTAGCGCTTTTTGATAATATATTAATGAGGATAAATTTATGATTAAACTAAATGGTCTTAGTAAAATATATGATAATTCTTGTGACGGTATATCCAATATAAATTTCACATTTGATTCAAAAGGAATGTATATAATCAATGGAGAATCCGGAGCTGGTAAAACAACATTGTTAAATGTACTTGGATTAATTGATACTTTTGATGGAGAATATCAATTTTTCGGGTTAGACATTAATAAATTAAAAAATGAAGACATTGAACAATTAAGATTGGACTACATTGGTTACATATTTCAAGATTTTAAATTAATTGAGAATTTAACTGTAATTGAAAATATTAAAATATGCACGAACGAAAAATTTTACGTTGATATAGACAGTACGTTAAGTAAATGGGGATTGGCAAAACTTGGAAATAAATTAATTAATGAGTTATCAGCGGGTCAAAAGCAAAGAGTTGCTATTGCTCGTGCAATTATCAAATCTCCAAAAGTTTTACTTTGTGATGAGCCTACTGGAAATTTAGATTTTAAAAATACCGAAAGAATAATGAATATTTTAAAAGAATTATCTAAAGATATTTTGGTAATTGTTGTATCTCATGATAGCCAACTTACTAAAAAATACGCTGATAATATTTTGAATATCAAAAATGGAACAATATTAAACCAAGACAAAATAATAGATGAAAATATTACTGCTTCTAACATATCTATAAATAGGAAAAAATCTAGTGTAAAAAAAATGTGCTATGTTAGTGAAAAAATTGTTAAAAACAGCCCATTAGAAAATTTCGGGCTTATATTTGTACTTTGTTTTATGTGTGCTTTCACTACTTCCTCTTTGGCAATACAGTCTGCAAATAATAAAGAATCAATTCGCGATACATTTCAATACAATAACGAAGATAGTATTTATATTAAGTACAACCGTTCTAATGATCATGAATACACTGAAGGGTATACCTTTAATGAGATTAATAATGAATTTGGTGAATTAGAGGAATTATATAGTATTAAGTCGGAACGTGATGATTCAATATGGCCTATTTGGTATTATCTTTCTGATGTTAAATGGTTTGATGAAAACAAACTTTTAGAAGGAAGATTACCACAAACTCAAGATGAAGTAATTGTTACTGATTATGTGTATGAAGAAAATAATTATAATAATATTATTAATCTTGGTGGTACAAATTATGAAATATGTGGATATTATAAATGTGATTTTAAATATGGTGAAGTGAGTGAAAAAATCGATTCACATGATGGAGCTTATTATATAAGAACTTTGTATTGTTATGATATATATTATATTTTGAATAATTACCGCGATTACATTATTGTAAATAATATTTTAGCAAAGGATATAGGAAAGGAATTGGAAAAAGATAGTTCCAAAAGAACTTATTGTAACATCATAAAAATAGAAGATGAATATTCGAAGTATCTATTAAACGGGAGAATGCCTAAGACTGACAATGAGATATTAATTAGTGAATTTTATAGAAAAAAATTAGGTATCTCTTATGAAGAGTTGTATAATACAAATTATGAAGAAAATTATTATATTAATTATTTCGAACAACTCAAAAATAGTTATACCTTGTTTCTAAATTTTTCCTCCATTAAAATAGTAGGTGTAATTGATTTGCCTACCAGTTATAAGCAAACAAATGCTATTTGTTTAATGGATAATGCTTTTAATATTGCATACAAAACCTATTGTGATTGTTTTAGTGGTGGAATATATAAATTACCTATATCAAACTTTGATAAAGCATATGATAACCCTAGTATCGTACTATCGAGTATGTACTCAACAGATATAAATAATATTTTTATAAACATCAATTATTACTTGGGGTTCTTTTGGATATTTTCTATTTTAAATTGTATATTTGTTGTGGCTTATTTACTCAAAGATATAAGTACATTAATTAAGAATCAAAAAGGCAATATTGGTATTCTTTTATCTTTAGGATTTAAAAAGAAAGATATGAGTTTATGTATCACAATAAGATATTTTTTTTATATTGTGATATTATCAATACCATCATTTATTGTATCGTATTTCTTAATAAAAGCGATAAATGAGGTTACATCTTTATTAACAAAAAGTACAATAATATATAATGTAATAAAGTTTAGTTTTGGAAAATTTTTATTACCAATGATTTTATTAGTAATTAGTACGCTAATCATTACATATATAAGTTGTTGGAAGATAAGAAAAAATAATATTGTTTCATGGGTAAAGAATTAAGTCGAGGATTAAAATATGATAAGTCTTATTAATTTAAATAAAACCTACGATAATTCAGTTGATGAAGAAAAATATGGGGTATTTAATATTTCGTTATCATTTAACGATACTGGAATGTATGGAATTGTAGGTACAAGTGGATCAGGCAAAACAACTCTTTTAAATATATTAGGTTTAATAGAGACATTTGATTCTGGCAAATACTTATTTAACGATATTGATATAACTAATGATAATGAAGTAAACGAAATCATTAGGAGAGATAAAATTGGATTTATATTTCAAGATTATAAGCTGTTTGATAATTTATCTATATTAGAAAATTTAGAAATTGTTGCTAATCATAAACTTGATATCAAAAAAGTTAGAGAATATTTGGAAAGAATGAATCTTAAAGAATACGAAAATAAACCTATTAAGTATCTTTCTGGTGGACAAAAGCAAAGAGTCTCAATGATAAGGGCTTTATTAAAAGAACCTGAAGTTTTACTATGCGATGAACCAACTGGAAACCTTGATGAAGAAAATACAAAAATTATAATGGATTTATTAGTAGAAGAATCTAAGAAACGTTTGGTTATTATAGTCACTCATAGTGAAATGATTATTAAAGAATATCTTACAAATATTATTAAATTAGAAGATGGATGTATAAAATCATTTAAAGGTTTTGAAGAAAGCAATATACCTTTTGAAAAAAATAATGTAAAGGAAGAAATAAAATCAACTCAAAATGATTTTAAATTAATAAATAAAGCAATATTTAAAGACTCTCTTTTGTTTAAAATATTAAAAATAGTTTTGAATAGTATATTGGTATTTTTCACTTTATGTATATGTAGTATGACTTATAAATCTTTAAATATTATTATTTCTAATAACGTTAATAAAGAATATATGAAAATATGCCAAATTAATTACTCAAATGGATCTGATTCTTATTTTGATAACGGTTGTTATTTTAAGGAAGTAAAGAATAAATATAAAACATATAGTTATATAGATGTTGATGAAATAGTTATTGGTGTAACTCATGTTACTCGAAAGATAAGTGATACTATACCAGAAAACTTACAAATTATTCAAGGAACTTTACCAACAAATAACTCGGTTTTAATTTCAGATTGCTATTACCAATACTTGCTAGACCAAAGTTTATCGACAGTTGAAATATTTGGTGATACATATAGTATTTCAGGATATTATAAAACTAATGTTGACCAGTATGACGTAAATAGCCTAGGATACAACAATAGTGGGGTAGATGAAGTTCAGTATTATGGTTCAAAATTATACGGTTGTATGTATATAGGAGATATTTCTAAATACATAAACGAAATAAATGCTTCGTTATTTGTTAATCCATCTATTACTGATGATATTGATTCATTCATTAGTATAGAATTAAACTCTTTCATTAATGATAATTTAATACTAGGAAACATACCTAATAACAAAAATGAATTTTTAGTAAATAAAGCATTATATGATTATATTAAAGGGACTACAAAAGCTAATACTTTTAATTACAGTATCTCTCCGAAGGATTATCAATTAAATTCTACTTTATATAATCCTTTATTTGATTTTGATTCTATTAGTATCAGTGGTGTAGTAGATGATGGTAAAGCAGAATATAAATCATACTTTAATGAAGAAGCATACTCAACAATTAAATATTCTTATGCCCATTATTTTGAAGCGGAAGATATTAGAATTAGTACTAAAAGCTCAGTAGTCAAATGGGGAATTCGTCATAATTTATTATTTGTTGGTGTATACACTAAATTGGGATATGCTGAATATAATGAATTTAGGCCTTATAGATTAATATTTATTTTTGTTGCCGCTATTTTAATTTCTATAATGTTATGTAATTTCTTTAAAGAATATTTAAATATTATTAGAAATAGTAATGAGGAAATCGGCATATTATTAACGTTTGGTAAGCCACAAAAAGTGATAAAAAAATATATGGTTCTCAAAAACTTTATTAGTTTTGTTATATCAATGTTTGTATCACTTATAGGAATATTAGTATTATTTATAATTGGTATTATTGATTATTATAATACTATTCCAGCTGGTTTTTTCAAATTTGAAATACCAGTCCCATATATATTGCTTCTATTAATTCTAGATTTAACACTTAACTTATTATGTTATTTATATATATTTAAAAAGAATAAGAATAAAAGTATTTGTAGAATTATGAAAAGAAGTTTATAACTTAAAATTACAATATATAAAAAAAGCATATGATTTTAAATACCATATGCTTTTTGATTTTGTTTACTAAAGTTATTGAGGTCTAAATGTTTTCATTGACATCCACATTAAACGGATAGCCATTACAGCAATAAATGCATATGAAGCAATTTGTGGGAACATAAATCCTACAATAATTGTTAAGATTGCTGGAGTTAATGATGCATAGAAAGCCATGAATAAGTTTTCGTGGAACTTATAATGACGGTTTGGATTATTCTTACCACGGCACATAATCCATAATGTAAATCCGAATAATATAGTTAAAACGAAGTTCATTCCTAGAGTTACAAGGAATGTTACAAGAGTTGTTCTATTTCTTAATGTCTTATAACCATTTTCAAAGAAACTTAACCATTGAGAAGATGCTAATTCAGTAAATGATAATTCGGTAGCTGTTAAATCAGTAACACCATCTGCGTATGCTAATAAACGTAAATTGTATTTTCCGTCAATTAATGATGTATTAACATAGTCACCACTATAAACATTCATATAACCAGCTCTTGTTGTAGCAGCTGTATTATATTTAACAAAGAAGAATGAATTTGTACCTAATACTAATAATGAAGCAGGAGCTTTGTAAGCAACGTGGTCAGTAGCTAAATCTGGCATTTCAATACCAAAGAGTGGATCAAAACGAGCAAATGTAGCAGCTTCATCATTTTCAGTTGCTGGATCATCTGCAATATAGAAGACTCTTAAACGAGCGGCTTTTTTAGGTGTTATGTTATCTTCTTCATATTCACCAGTTGTAGTAGAGTATTCATAATATTTGTAATTATCAACTGTACCATCTTCTAATGAATATGTTAATTTTTCAGTAAAAACATAAGTGTTAAGATTTGTTAATGATGTATCGTCAATTGATAACTTATTTGTTCCGTTCTCATCAGGAGAGATAACAAAATTAACTACTTTTTCACTATCAATTGATCTTGATTCAGTTGTTGAATCATATACTTCACCATTAAGTTTACGGCTGAAATCTTCTAAACCTACATCTACAGAATAAGGATAATTTGTAAGAATATTATCACCACGTGTAGTAGCAGTATTAACAGTTGAAGGAATAATTGATAATCCCATAGAAGCAACAAAGAAGAGAAGAGCAACCCACCATTTATGATTAATAGCAGAGTCAACACATGCTTGGTTGCTTATAAGTGTTTTGAATAATCCTTTAACAGATGCTTTAGGAGCAGCTGCTTGGTTATTCATTTTTTCAGTTTTAATAGGTTGTTGTGTAACTTTCATTTTTATAACCTCGCATTCTACATTATTGTATATTATTCAGCACTTTTATTCAAGAATAAAAGTATTAACCAAACTGTAATAGACTTACTATTTATTATTTCCGTATGAAATATTATTTTTTAAAACAAAAAGTAGATAACAAAAGTGCCTCTATAATAGACACAAGTAGTTATCTACTTAATCGATAAGACCAAAATGTTTGATAGCATTTGCCCATCCATCTTCATCAACATCATCAGTTACATAATCTGCAACTGCTTTTGCTTCACTACGAGCATTACCCATTGCTACAGATATGCCAGCAAAACTCAACATTTCAACATCATTCATGTTGTCACCTAAACACATAATGTTTTCAGGTTGCCAACCGAAGTATTCTAATACAGCTAATACACCTTTTGATTTATCACTATCTTTAGGCATAATATCAACAGCGTATTGATGCCATCTTGCACATTTACATTCTTTTAAATGTGGTGCAAATAGTGATTCATCTAATTCATCAACAAAGGCAATAGCTTGATAAACACGACGATCATAATGATCAGGATATGAACGTGGTTGTGGGAAACGAGTACCAAAGTCTTCGTGAGCTGCAATAACTCTTTCGTCGACATAATTAATATGTCCTTCTTTTTCTTCAATAAGAGTTAAACCAAAACGAAGCCTCTTAGAGAACTTAATTAATAAATCAATTTCATTCTCTGGCATAGGGTAACGGTAAATAATATTACCATCAATAATAGCATTAGCACCATTCATGGTAATTAAACCGTCTGGGGTAATATGCTCAAGTACTCCAAGTTTACGAACTAAATAAGCATTACGTCCAGAGCAAAGAAATACTTTAATTCCTTTAGCTTGTAATTTGTTTATTGCTTCAATCGCACTTGGGGGAACTTGATGCGTCGAGTGAGAAAATAATGTTCCGTCGATATCGGTAATGACCGCTTTAATATCTTTTTCCATCAGTACTTTCTCCTTTCATTTATTGTAAAAAACAATACAATTAGTATAATAAATAAAGGCAGGTGATGAATGTGAAACTCTACGATGACTGGAAAAATCTTGAAGCCATAGAAGACCCACAAAACCCTTTTTCAACTTTATATCGTTACAACGATGGATCAATGTTTTATATAGAACCAATGTTTTATACTCAATTAAGAGGTTTTAAAGAACAACATCCAAGTTGTATTGTTGATATATTAAATGAAATGGAACGTTTAGTCAAGAAGAATCAACGCGTTATCTTTACGGGTGATTTTGAGCAACCTTGTACTCACGTAGATGATTTTATTTATCTAGAAATATTTGATATTACAGATAAATTAGGCATCTATGTAGAGGACAAATCAAGAGGTTCCGATTACGGTGATTAATATATCTAAATACGATTATACTATTTTTTATTATAATTGATAAGCCATTAAGCATTTATATTTATTTTTTATTATAATAACCGACTATTTAAAATGGTCGGTATTTTATTTTTTTTTAAAAAGGTTTAAAATAAAGAAAAGGAGATATAAAAATGGCAAAAAAATCAAAATCATTTAATTTCTTAATCCCTCTATTATTATTAGTTATTGCTATTGCAACAGCTTGTATGGTTTTTGTACCTGCAGGTAAATACGTAGTAACAATTCTTGGTGTTGAAGCTAGTACTAATTTTGAAGTCCCAGCTTTCACATTCGGTTCTAAAGATAGTGATGGTAATGTAATACTTAAGTTCAATACAGTTGCATTCTTAGGTTTCTTCCTAGCATTAATTGCTGTATTAGTATACATTCTTATTGTTGTCTTAGTTAAAAAGAAAGGTGCTGTCGCTGTTGTATTACCAACATTAGCATTTATTGCTGGTGCTGTCTTAGCATTCTTATCAGTTAAATCTTATGCAACAATCAACTATAATGCTGATTCTTCAAAGAATTTCGTTATGGGTGCTGGTCCAATTATCGCTGGCGTTTTAAACTGTGTCGGTGCATTAGTTGGTGTATATGGCACATACAAAGCATTAAAATAAGTATTGTAATATGTACTTTAATCGCTCCTCAGGAGCGATTTTCTTTTGCTTTTTAAACACAATAAATAACAAAAAATATTGAAGATATTTTACATAAAATATATAATAATTTAGACGGAGGTATTTCTTATGAGTAAAAATACTGGAAGAAGTGTAGTTGGCACTGTTTTAATTTGTTTATTTGCGGTTGTTATTGCTGCAATGATTTTCCCAACTGCTATTTATTATAAAGGTGCTTTAGGCGGAAGCGATAAGGTATGGGGCATTTATAATGTTTTTGGTGGTTATAGAATGAAATCACTTAATAATGCATATACTAATGTTAACGTTGTTGCATTAATCGGATTCTTATTACCACTTATTGGTGCTGTCTTATTTGTTGTTGCACCACGTGTTAAAGCATTACCATTTATTACAGTTGCATGTTTCTTAGCATCGTTTATCTTATTATTCTGCAATAAGTTAGGATTCTGTGCTGCAAATGGTTCAGTAGCTTCTACTAATTATTCAAACGGAGTAGGACCAATTATTGGTGCAATCGTTGGTATTGTAGGATTTGTTACATCTTTAGTCTTTGCAATTAAGAGATTAATTTCACAAAATTAATTTATAAAATCTTTAAAGAAGAAACGATGTTTCTTCTTTTTTTATGTAAAAAATCATTTTATACTATAAGTATAAGTATATTAATTAATAAAAAAGGGGAGATAATAATATGTATTATATTGGAATCGATGTTGGTGGAATGTCAATTAAGTTAGGCCTTCTTAATTCGAATGGGGTAATTATCAATAAGTCTATATTGCGTGTTGATTATAATAGTAATTCTCCTGAAAGAGTTATTTTCTTAATGAAAGAAAAAATTGAAGAATTGTGTAATTTTTCAAAAGTAAGATTAAGTGAATTAAGTGGTATTGGTATTGGTTGCCCTGGAGTATGTGATAGTGAAAAAGGAATTGTATTAAATGCTCCGAATATTAAGTGGAGTAATGTTCCTGTCGTTGAAATGTTTAAAGATATGAGAATACCTACTTATATTTGTAATGACGCAAATGCTGCTATTATGGGGGAATATAAATTTGGTGAAGGTAAAGGCTACCAAAACTTAGTATTAATTACATTAGGTACTGGTGTTGGTGGGGGTATAATTATTAATGGTAAATTATACGAAGGAGAAGGATTTACTGGCGCTGAACTTGGCCATATGACTTTAGTTGTTGATGGAAAAGATTGTGGCTGTGGTCATAAAGGTTGTTTTGAAGCATATGCTTCAGTCTCAGCTTTAATAAGAGACTCCAAAGAAGCAATGGAAAAAGATAAGAAATCATTAATGTGGCAATATTGTTTAGATGATATTAATCAAGTTAATGGTAGAACTGCTTTTGAAACAGCATTACAAGGTGATAAAACTGCTAATATGGTAGTGGATAATTATATTAAATATTTAGGAGAAGGTATTAGATCAATATTAAATATCTTTAGACCAGAATGTTTAATTATTGGTGGAGGTTTATCAGGACAAAAAGAAAATTTAACCTCTAGATTAGAAAAATATTTAGATAGTGTAGAATGGGGATTAAAGAATACTCCTCACGCTAAGATTGTTGTTTCTAATTTTGGTAATGATGCTGGTATTGTTGGAGCAGCATCATTAGCAATGAAAGAATAATTAGTAATTAATATAAAATTATTTTTAACAGTAAGGAGAATATAAAAACATGGAAGATAACAATACAAAAAGTATTAATAATAAAAAATTATTAAACTATGATGTTTTTATATCTCACGCCAATAAAGATAAGATTAGATTTGTTAATGATTTATATAAATCTTTATCAAAATTGAATATAAATATTTTTTACGATAAGGATGTTTTTAAATGGGGAGATAATTGGAAAAGCAAAATATATGAAGGATTAGAAAAATCTGAATTTGCTATAATTGTTATTTCTAAAAACTATTTTGGTAGAGAATGGACTGAAAAAGAATTAAAAGAATTATTAAATAGACAAAATAGAACTGGTCAAAAAATAGTTTTACCTATTTTATATAAAGTAAGCATAGATGAATTTAAAAATAGATATCCTGACCTAGCTGCAATACAAGTACTTGAATGGTCGAATTTTAAAAATTGTGATCAAATATCATTGTTATTTGCAGAACAATTAATAAAAAGATTAAAAGAAAAATAATATTTATAGATAGTATTAAAAAGAACCTAATATTGAAAATAGGTTCTTTTTGTATTTAATAGCATTTTATTTATGTTACATATTATGTGGGCGATTTTTCGTAAATATATAATTAAGGGCACTTACTTTTAAAGCGAATTCTATTTCGTTAGTAGCTTCATCTAATATTTCTGTCGTTACTAATTTTTCAATATGTTCTTTAACAGCATTACAAACATTAATGTCATAAACTGTTTTGCCATTTTTATATATAATGTATGAAATATATTTGTTGTTTTTTGTATTAACACAAAGATTGATACATCTAGCAATAGCCTGGTCTATATCAAAATGTCCGTGTGTTCTTGTCTTCGTTAAGTACTCTTTTGTAAAGACTAAACTTCCTTTATCAGTATCAACGACTTCAAATGGATTTTCGGGATGTTTTAAATTATCTAACTTATCAATATGGATTTGTCCATCAAAATATAAATTAGAGTAATCGTCACAGAAAATATTAGTAACAATATGACGGTTAGTATAGAAAAAATCATTTATTTCTACATCTAATTCCGAATAAGGTTCTTCACATTTCTTCCATTTAGGATGAAGAAATGCTCTTTCTATTTTATCCCAATGATTAAATACCCAGTTGTAATGTGAATTAACAATATTAACATCAGTAATGTGTTTTAATGTTAATAATATATATACTACAACTTGATGGAAAAGTAATTGACTTAATTGACTTTTATCTTCAATAGAAAAATCTAGTGATCCCATTTCATAGCGAGTTTTCTTTATAAAACTATTAGTAATAAAACACATATTATATCCCATCCCTATTAATTTTATTTTAACAATATTTAATTAAAAAACAAATTTATTTGAAATAAATAATTAATGTGTTAAAATAAGGTGCACCAATAAGGTGTACTTTATTAATTCATGGGACAGTTTTGGGTTCGACAGGAATTGGTAATGCTTTAACTGCAGTCGAGTGGTGACGTTATCACCAAAAGCCAATTAAATGGCACACAAAGATCAAATTATAGCTGCGCTTTAGCTTAGTAAGCACACGACGTTAGTGTTCCCATCGGGAGCAGCTCACTTTACTAGAAATCTTAGTCTTTCATTTTTAGATAAAGTGTTATATAGAAAGAATAGTTGTTATTAGTGATAACCTAATACCAATGAAAATTCAAGTTATCTCGTTATTGATTAATTTGTTGTGTTTTTGATTAATAATTAAATTTTAAAATATAACTAAACTGTAGATGTTATTGTGGGACTATTTTTGGACAGGAGTTCGATTCTCCTCTGTTCCACCATTTTAGATGATAGTCGAACGGACATTGTAGAGATGTATCTATATAATG
>CAVJPS010000015.1:26713-66309 GCA_963651465.1 bacterium | reverse complement strand
AGGGTACGCAAATCAATATCAAGGGTACGCACTTTTAAACCAGGGGTACGCAAAATTTATTCAAGGGTACGCAACTAAAAGCAGGGGTATGCATTTTGTATCAAAATAGTATATCTTTGCCATTGAAAAAAAATAAGGTTTGATGCAGAAATCCTGTTTCAAACCTTTTTTTATACTTAAATTCTTAGTTCGATTTAATTTAATTATTTAATAAAAAAATTAATTTTAATTTATTTTTTAGCTATTTCTTTTTAATTTGAAATACAATAAATGCAATAGAAGTAATTACTATAAGAGTTGAAATTACAAGGATTGTTATTAGCCCTTGTAGAGTATAGAAACTTCCACTGATATATTGCTTTTGTGAAAGACTAATTATTGATGATATTAAAATGAATAATGATACTAGATGTATAGTACTTGTAAAAGCTAAAAATACTTTCTTATGAAAATTCATAAATAAACAAATTTTTATATGAACATTATTCACAAATTCTATAATAAGATTTATAATATAATTGTGAACGTGTTCATAAAAAGGAGGGCATAATATGCCAAAAATCATTAATGCTAGTCGTGAATCGATTATTGAGGTAACTAAAAAAATGCTAGATAATCATGATTATGAATTAATCAATTGTCGCGATATTGCAAAAGAAGCTGGAATTGGTGTTGGTACTTTATATCATTTTTTTAAATCAAAAAATGATATTTTATCGGCAATTATTCTTGAAGATTGGCTTACATGTATTTCTATTATGAACACAGAAAATACATTATCAGAAGGAATTAAAGTAATCTATGTATCTTTATATGATTTCTCAAAAAAATATGTAGGCTTTTGGGATTATGTAAAATCTAATTCTACTGATTATGTATCTCATCTATCTAAACATGAAATGTTAGTTGGTAAAATTAAGGAGAAGATAGTTGAATTATATAATTACAATAATGCTAATATCGATAATGACATTATTGATTTCTTAGGTGAAACTATCATCAATCTATCTATTCATGTTTATGAATATTCACGCGTCGAGAAAATTTTTAATCGAATAATAGGAGGAAATAATTAATGGACAAAAGTTTTAAAGATCTTCGTATCGTCGACAATTTCTATCAAAGCTCATCTTTTTTCCCAATGCCATTATGTTTAATTGGTACATTAGATGAAAAAGGCGAACACACAAGTTTCGGAGCATATTCTTTATGTTTCCCTTACTACATTGCTGGTAAAGGTTTCTATGCTATGGTTTTAGAATGCCGTAACACATCTAATACTTGCCGTGGTTTATTAAGACATGGTAAATGTACAATTAACTTCTTACCTTATAATAAAAAAACATTTGAAGAACATGTACGTTTAGGCTTCCCTGGTGATACTCCAGAAGAAAAAATGAAAGATTTCAAATTTACTGTTGATGATGGTAAATCACAAGAATTAGATCCTAAGGGCAAATATCCAAAAATCATTAAAGAAGCTGTACAAGTTATGGAATGTACTTGGGTAAAAGAAATGGACAATGCTCAAGATGATAAAGTACAAGATGAATATGAAGGACCTTACCATGATTTCAATGGTATTACATCTAAATTCGGTGCTCACTTCATTTTAAAGATTGATCATATCTTAATGAAAGATAAATATTATGATGCTATTGTAAATGGCGTCACATCAAAAAATTTCTGTCCTCTACCAACAAACTGGGGATACAGAGATTCTAAAAACTTCTGGTGTAGTGATTACAGAAAACCACAAGCTGTTGGTATCCCAAACCGTGAAGTTGATTTAAGTTCTGTACGTTATGCAGCAGATCGTTTAAATACTGATGTTCAATTTACAGACGATGCTTTAAAAACAATCGTTAAAGTACCTCGTCCTTTCTTAAAAATTGTTTTAAATGGCTGTGTTACTTGGGCTAAAGAAAATGGTGTAAAAGTAGTTACAGAAAAAGAAATGAAAATTATTTCTGATAAACGCTCAAAAGAAAAAAATAAATCAAAATAAATTTCAAGACGGAAATAGAGCAATCTATTCCGTTTTCTTTTATAATTGTTTATAGGTGATACTGTGAATAAAAACGAACTAAGAGAAAAATATATTAAAATACGAAAAGCAATATCAGACAAAGAAAACAAAAGTAATATCATTGCTAGCATATTATTAGATGAATTAAGGCAAAATAATTATCTAGATAATAATAAATATATTGCCCTTTATTTTAGTAAAGACGATGAAGTTAATACTAAAAATATTATTTTAAAATTAATTTCATTAGATTATAAAATATGTTTACCTCGTGTTAGCGGAGAACATTTAGATTTCTATTTATTTGATTCGTTTGATAATTTAGAAATTAGTCTATTTAAAGTCATGGAACCTAAAATACAAAAAGAAAAACTAGTATCCTTAGATGATATTTCAATTATGGTTGTACCTGGAGTTTGTTTTGATGTATATGGTAATCGAATTGGATACGGAAAGGGATTTTATGATAAAGTAATCACTAATAAAGTAATTACAATTGGAATTTGTTTTGACGAACAAATATATAGTGATAAAATTGATGCTGAATATCATGATAAAAAAATTGATATAGTAATTACTGATAAAAGAATTATAAAAAAGAAAAGTGAGGTATTTTAACATGAGTAAAGAATTACAAGAAAATTATGAAATAGTTGATAAAACATTAAAAGAAGTTGAAACTTATTATCACGCTATTAATGTCTTAAGTTTTGACTTAGAAACAATATGTCCTAGTAAAGGAATGGAAGATCAAGGGGATTTAATTACTTTTTTAGATGATAAGGCTTTTAGATTATTAAAAGATTCATCTTATATTAAAGCTGCAGAATATTTATATAACCATATTAATGAATTAGATAATGAATATAAGAAAAGATTAGCACTTCATTTACATCGTGATTATAATGCTACTAAAAACATTACTCCTTTATTAAACGAAGAGTTTTCTGTTGTTTTAAATAAATCTTATCGTAACTGGATTGAAGCAAAACAAAAAAACGATTTTAGTTTATTTGCACAATCACTAGAAGATGTTAAAAACATCGAACTTAAAAGAGTTTCATTACTAGATGAAAAAGTCGACGATATATACGATAATCTTTTAAATAGATACGAGTATGGAATTACTAGTAAAGACTTAGATAAGTTTTTTGCTAAAGTAAAAGAAAAATTAGTACCTCTTTTAAAACAAATTACTTTATCCTCAAAAAAGATTAGAACTGATTTTTTATATCGTACAGTTACTGATGAACAACAACAAAAGATTGCTAAATACTTACTTGAAGTTATTGGTTTTGATTTTACTAAAGGTGCTTTTACTACAACAGAACATCCTTTTACAAATCAATTAGGTAAAAATGATACACGTGTAACAACACATTATTACCCAAATTTATTTATTTCCAATATGTATTCAATTATTCACGAAGGTGGGCATGCCCTTTTTGAAATGTTCCAACCTAGTGTTAACTATGATTTCCATATTAATGGTAATAAAACTATGGGTATGCATGAATCAACAAGTAGATTTTATGAAAATATTATTGGTCGTTCAAAAGAATTTATTCATTTAATTTTCCCTAAATGCCAAGAAATATTAAAGGATGTTTTAGATGATGTTACAGAAAAAGAATTCTACGAAGCAATTAACCTTGTCACCCCTTCATTAATTCGTACTGAAGCTGATGAATTCACATATACATTCCATATTATGATTAGATATGAAATTGAAAAGATGATTGTTAGTAATGAAATTGATATTAATGACGTTCCTCAAGTTTGGAAGGATAAATATCAAGAATATTTAGGTATTGTTCCTTCAAATGATTCAGAAGGCGTTTTACAAGATGTTCACTGGGCAAGTGGATTTGGCTATTTTCCTACTTATGCATTAGGTAATTTCTATAACGCAATGTATTTTAATAAAATGAAAAAAGATATTGATGTTACTAATTACATAAGAGAAGGAAAATTTGATTTAATCAATAAATGGATGATTGATAATGTTTGGGCAAAAGCTGATATATTAGATCCTAAAGATTGGATTAAAGATATAACAGGTAGAGATGCTACAGTTGATGATTTTATAGAATATCTTGAAATTAAATATAAAGATTTATATGAATTATAATTACAAAAGAGGATTGCTTAACAAGTAGACTTGTTAGCTACCTCTTTTAAATTGTTTTATAAATATTTCATAAATATTCTTTTTTATGATACTTTATTAAAGTAGGTGATTTTATGATCGTATTATCTTGTAACAATTTAACAAAATCTTTTGGCGTCGAGAATTTATTTCACGATGTTTCTTTTGCTATCAATGAAAATGATAGAATTGCTATTGTTGGTAATAACGGAACAGGGAAATCAACTTTATTAAAAATGATTTTAGGTACAGAAGATATTTCAAATAACGGTAATACTGATATTAAGGGTACTATTAATGTTGCTAAAGGAACTAAAATAGGATATTTATCTCAAGATGTAATTGAATCACTTGATAATACTTTAAAAGAAGAAGCTTTATTAGTATTTAAAGATTTATTAGAGGTTGAAAAAAGAATGAATGAACTAGCTATTGAATATTCCCTTCAACCTGAAAATCAAGATATTGCAAATGAATATAGTAAAAAATTAGCTGCATTTGAAAGAATGGGTGGTTATGATTATAACTATCTTATTGAAATGATGCTCTTTAAGTTTGGCTTTACTAAAGAAGAACTTGATAGACCAATTAAATCCTTCTCTGGTGGAGAAAGAACAAAAATGGCATTTGTTAAACTTTTATTATTAAAACCTAATCTTTTAATATTAGATGAACCTACTAATCACTTAGATGTTTCTACTATTGATTGGCTAGAACAATATCTAAAATCATATAGTGGAGCTATTTTATTTGTTTCTCATGACCGTTATTTTATTAATGAAGTTGCAAATAAAATAATAGAACTTGAAAACAAGACTATTGATACATATGTTGGTAATTTTGATTCATATGTTGTTCAAAAAAAAGAACGTTTTGAACTTGCTATGAAAGAATATTCAATGCAACAAAAAGAAATAGAAAAATTAAAAAAATTTATAGAGTATTTTAAACCTAAACCTCGCTTTGTTTCTCGTGCAAAAGATCGAGAAAAGAAACTAGAGCATATGGAATTAAAAGATAAACCTACTGGTCCAACTAAAGCTATTAAATTTAATTTTGAAGGTGAAGTTCGTGAAGATAAAAAAATTATTGCTTTTGATAATTGTGAAGTTGGCTATGATCACACATTAATTAAACCTTTTTCATTTTATCTATTCGGAAATGATAAAATTGCCATAATGGGTGATAATGGCGCAGGTAAAACAACATTATTAAAATGTATATTACGTGAAATACCATTATTAAATGGTGAAATTCATCGTTTACATCCTTTAAAAATTGGCTATATTAAACAAAATGACTTTGAATTAAATGAAAGCTGTGATTTATTAACTTATTTTTTAAATCTATATCCTTTATTAGGTGAAAAGACCATTAGAAATCATTTGGGTAAATTTGGTTTTACTGGTGATGACGTATTTAAAAATGTTAACGTTTTATCTGGTGGCGAAACAATGAGATTAATTCTCGCTAAGGTAGTTTTAAATAATTACGATGTTTTAATATTAGATGAACCTACTAATCATTTAGATTTAATTACAAAAGAATCTTTAATTAATGCTTTAAAGCAATATAATGCCTGTCTTATATTTGTTTCTCACGATCGTTATTTTATTAATAGTATTGCTAATAAAATTTTATATGTTTATCATACTAATCCTTATTATTTTGAAGGCAACTATGATGAATTTAAAGAAATAGAAGATCAGTTCATTAATAGTCTAACCGAAAATAAAGAGAAAAAAGGTAAGAATAATCAACAAAGCAATTTAAAAAAAAGCAATATTTCTAAAACAAAATTAGAAAATGATTTAAATAAAATAGAGATTAAACTTAAAGAAAATAAAGAGAATCAGTTCAAAGAAGAGTATTATTTGGATACTTCTAAGATGAATAAATTATTAGAAGAAGAACATGATTTAGAATGTAAGATTGATGAAATATTAGAAAAATTGCTCGAATTTGAGGAATAAAAAGTAAAAAAGCAACAAATATTATTGATATTTTTATCATTTTTTATTAAAATAAATTTGCCAAAATATTCGAAAGATTATGACGGAAAGCTATAGGGTCTTAACTGACAGCCAGTTGCATATAGAATTTTTGCAGCTGGCTTTTATTTTTGAAAAAATGGAGCACTGAAAAGTATTAATTGATATTTTCTTTTAAAAGTAGGTGTCCCTAATCACTTATTATATTTTTACTTTTTAGTGGAACTATAATGTTGGGAAAGTGCCGTTACTTAATTAACATTCAAAAATAAAAGCTGCGAAAAATTCACTTCAATGCTTATTAAGCTTAGAAAGCTATTTGAATAAAAATTGAATATATTGAAAGGAGTTTTTTTATTTATGCTTATAGATGAATTAAATAAAGCTAATATGGAGGCTTTAAAAAATCACGATAAAGATGCTCGTGCAATCTTATCTGTTGTTATTTCTAAATACAAATTACAAGTTGTTGAATTCCGTGCTCAAGGAAAAGAAATGCAAGATTCTGATCTTATTTCTATTATTAATAAAGTAGTAAAAGAATTAAATGAAGAACAAGAAGATTTCCGTAAGGTTGGTAATGAAGAACGTGTTGCAGGAATTCAAAGACAAAAAGATGTTATTTCTCAATATTTACCTAAATTATTAACTGAAGAAGAAATCCGTGCTATTATTGCAACTCTTGAAGACAAAAGTGTTCCAAGTGTTATGAAACATTTTAAAGCAAATTTTGCTGGAAAAGTTGATATGGGTCTTGTCAACAAGTGCTTAAAATAGTATAATTTGAAATAGTCTATGAAATTAATAATAGACATTTCATAGGGGCGTAGTTAAATGGCATAGCAACGGTCTCCAAAACCGTTATTGCGAGTTCGATTCTTGCCGCCCCTGCCATTTATTAAATGTAAAAGTTCTAACAAAAGATTAGAACTTTTTTTATTGAAAGTAAAAGAAAACGCCGATTTCTCATTATCGACGTTTTTAATTTAAACAATTATTTAAGTTTTTTGCTAATTACGAATTTTCCTTCTTCAATATATTTTTCTAGTTCTTCTAAAGGATATGCTGTACCAAATAAGAAACCTTGTAAACGAGTACAACCAGCTTTATCTAGAAAATCAGCTTGTTCTTTAGTTTCAACACCTTCTGTTAAAGTTTTGGAATTAATACGGTTAGCAAGATTAATAATACTTTGTACAATTTCTTGTGATTTTTCATTTTCGCCAAAATTTTGTAAGAAATTCATATCAATTTTAATGACTTCAAAAGTATAATCTTTTAAAACATTTAATGATGAATAGCCACTACCGAAATCATCGAGCCATAAATCAAAACCTTCTTTATGAATTCTATCAATGTTTTCTTTAAGTGAATCTTTGTTATCTGTTAATGCACTTTCGGTGATTTCTACATGTATTAATTCTTTTGGAATATTGTATTTTTTAATTAAGTCACATAAGACTTGAACTGCATCCATTAATTCGAAATCAAGACGAGAGAAATTTAATGATACTGGTACAACAGTTTTACCTTGCTTAATTAATTCACTTAAATCACGACATACTAGTTCAAATATTTGTTTATCAAGTTTATGAATTTGATGGACTTCTTCTAATACTGGGACAAATTCTGCCGGTGGAATACGTCCATATTCTGGGTCTATCCAACGAGCTAAAGCCTCAACACCACATAATTCGTGATTTTTTGCCCATAAAACAGGTTGATAATAAACTTTAATATAGTTATTTTCAAGAGCATTATCAATATTATTAATGATGTGCATTTTCTTTTTATATGCTTCATTCATATTATCATCATATAAACAGAAAAATTCTCCGTATTTATTTTTAATTGCGTATGCAGCATAACGAGCTTTATCAATTGCACGATATGGATCTTCACCTTTATCTCCAGGTTCATATCCACCTATTTTAATTGATAAATAGTGAGAAATATTTAATTTATTAATATAATCTAATAAGAATTCGATTTTAGTTTGATAATTATCTTTCTTTGTCAAGACAACAAAGTGGTCATCTGATTGACGAGCTACGTTATCGTCTTTGAATACTTCTTCTAATTTAATAGCAAAGTTCTCCAAGAAAGTATTACCATTTATAAATCCATATTCATTATTGT
This sequence comes from bacterium, assembly GCA_963651465.1. GTDB lineage: Bacteria > Bacillota_I > Bacilli_A > RFN20 > CAG-826 > SUG2458. The sequence continues at coordinate 58,001 of CAVJPS010000015.1, read as the reverse complement.
AAGTTTTAAAGTTTTCAATATTAATAAATAAATAGATATAGTTGTTTAGACCGTTAGTACGATGAAAAATAACATCATGTGCATAGTCTGCAATAAATTTTACGTTATGAATCTTTGTAAGTGAGTCAGTAACAACTGTTTCTTCTAGTTCAATAGTTTTTTTAGCTTCTTTTAATCGTTGATAATAAATGCTCATACATATCATCGATAAGGTTATATAGAAAGTAATATAGTTAACTAAGTCACCAGGAGGGAAAGGTACACCGGATGATGTAAGCATAAAATAAAATATTAAAAAGATTGTTCCTAGCATTAATAATGAAATGTAAGGCTTATAAATTAACAAGCAACCTACAAATATTACCATTGTCACAAAGCATAGAATTTGTTTACCTTGTTTTGAGAACACTTGGTCACCGACGATATTTGTAAAGACTGTTTGACTCTTAAAATCATAGTATGAAACATACATACCAAAGCATAAACATGCAAGTGAAAATAAAGCTAGAATTATGATTTTGTAGTAATTAGGTACTTTATCCATGAAAGTATATGCGAAACATAATGTTCCGATAAGTATACCACTAATATGCCATAAAATAACTGGAACTCGAACAACTGGAGCGTAGCTAAAATAGTTATTTTCTACAATGCTATAAATTATCATGCCTAAGCTAAAGGCACCGCATATCATTGAAAAGACTCTAGTACAAGTTATTTGCCATTTATACTTTTTGCGTTTAGTATCCGTTAATGAAAAGAAAAAGATAGCTAATCCTGTTGTGAATAAAGAAAAGAAATTGAATTCTTGATTAATTACCGTTTTTATTTTTTCAGGATTGAAAGTACAAAGGGTACGAATTATCATCCACAATTCTAGGATAATAATCATGAAGCCCATATAGATGGCACTTCTAACGTTTGCCTCATTAAGATGATCTCTAATTTCTTTAGGGTTTTTATTGAGGCCAAACAATTGCAAAAACCATTTTCCCATAAAAATTCCTCTTTTATAATATTTTTGTATCTATTTTTATTTTATTAGATAGAAAATGAATTTGCAATTTAAAAATGGAAATCATATTAAAAATTGTGTATTTAAACGTCTATATTATTAATATTAATATAAACAACAAAGAAAGACACACCTAATTAGTGTGTCTTAAAATTATTAAAATCATTAAATTCAGAAATGTCTAAGTTTGATTTTTCTTTTGTTATATTTTTGTTTTTATAGTATTTTTGTTTTTGTGTATACATACGTTTATCTGCTAAGTTAAAAATAGTCTCGAAAGTATCATTTAAGTTGACTATTGAATGAGTTGCAACGCCATACGACAATGATAAATTACGATGGATTTGTTTACCATAATTAATTAAATTTTCAGAAATTGTATCACATATTTTAACTAGTTCATCTTCAGGTAATACACTTGAAGTAAAAGCGACAAATTCATCACCACCGATTCTATAAATGTTCGTGAATCGTGGTAAATACTTCCTAATGAATCTAGCAGCTTTAATTATATAGTGATCACCAGCTTCATGACCAAAGGTATCATTAATGTTTTTTAAGCCATTTAAGTCAAAAATAACAATATTATATTGATTTGATTTTTTGATATGTGAAACTTTATTTATATATGCGTTTCTATTTTGAAGTTCAGTAAGTTCGTCATAACGAGAAGAAACCTCAATAATAAATGCGTAATAGAGTAAGATAACCATTGTATTAGTTATCCATATTGATTTAATTTCTAAATTTATTGTTTGTAATATGGTTCCAACAGTTAATAAAGCAAATAATCCAATAAGGTGTAATTTTTCACGAAGTGATACTTGTTTATATTCAATAAGTGAAAGAATAATCCAATCAAGTGCAAAGGCTGCTGTAATAATATATGCAACATAAAATATAGAACCACGTGCATAGACTTGGTCACTTGAACATTTAAAGTACCAACCAGTGAATATAGAAACAAATGCAATCACCACGTTAATAAACAATACAATTATAAATATTATTTCTCTCTTCTTTATTTTCTTTAATGATGATAAGCATAAACAATATGGAACAAATGGTGCAAATCCATAAATAATAAAATTTGTAATAATCGAAAGCCATTTTGTTTGTGTATTAATAGCAATCAAGCGAAAGACATAACATAAAAGAATTACAATCATACCAATTGTAGCGTTACGATAATATTTGCTTTTTTGTTTTTTTATAAATTGTGTTCTACCAATAATTGCTAATAAAAACACTAATGTTATAGTTAACAAAAGATTAATATAAATTTCTCCTATCATTATAAAAACCTCTCTTAATTTGCATAACCTTAACTTTATTTTATATTAATTATAAAATTTTGTCATAATTTTTAATAATTTAAGAAAAGAAGAAACTCTACTTTTCTAAAGATTTAATAAATTCTTCTAATGAATTCATTGCGTATTCAATTGTTTCCATATCAACACAATAGCTTAATCTTATGTAATCATCAGCTTCAAAGCAAATACCTGGTATTGTTGCAACTTTGTATTGTTTGACTAATTCTAAACAAAAGTCCCATGATTTTAAACCATATTTTTTAATTGATGGAAAGACATAAAATGCACCATCGGGTTTTACATATTCCATTCCAATTTCATCAAGACGTTTTAAAATATAATCACGTCTTTTTATATATATATCTTTAAATTCTTTAACATCAAAGCTTAAAGCTTCAAGTGCGGCACTTTGAATGAATGTATTAGAAGCTACAATCATATATTGATGAATTTTTGAAGCTTGTTCACAAAATTCTTTAGTTGACATCAGATAACCGATTCTCCAACCAGTCATTGCGTATGGCTTTGAAAATGATTGACAAATAATAATTTGATCACGTATATCGTGATATTCGTACATGTTGTGATATTCACCATAAACAAGTTCACTATAACAATTATCTAAAATAACAAATATTTCAGTATTTTTGACTAATTTATAAATCGTATCTAGTGTATTTTTAGAATAAATATGTCCAGTAGGATTATTAGGTGATGTTAATAAAATTGCTTTTGTATTTTGGTTAATTGTCTCTTTTAATAATTGCTCTGTTATTTCAAATCCTGTACAAGTTGTATCTATTGTTACCATTTTGGCATTCATATATTCAATTACAGGACGATATAAAGCATAACAAGGAGTTGGAACTATTACTTCATCACCCGGATTTAAAATAGTAAATAATGCTGAAGCAAGTGCTTCTGTAGATCCGGTTGTTATAATTATTTCATCTTTACTATAGTTACAATTATGATGAACTTTTTCAAAGTTAGAAATTGCTTCACGTAAATCTAGATTTCCATATGTATGAGCATATTTTGTATTATGATTTTTAAGTGAATCTATACAAGCATTAACAATTGAATCAGGAGTATTAAAATCAGGTTCTCCTAATGTCATAAAATATTTTGCACCTAGTTCATGAGCTAGATTATTAAATTTTCTTATAGAACTTTGACCTACTTTTAAGATTTGAGAATTGTATTTCATAATTGCACCCTCTTAATGTTTATTTATATCTATTATAATCAACTAATAACAAAAAATATATTTTTTATTAATATATGAAGATAAAATATACACTAAATTACCTTTTTATTAACACTTTATATGATATCTTAATAAAAAGGAGTTAATTATTTTTAAATAAAGAGTCTAAAAGCACTAATAAACAGAATAGTTATATCACAATTATGTATAGTAATTTAGGGAGATTTAAATGGGAAAAAGCATAGGAAAAACATTAATAGACGAAAAAGAAAATTTTGCCTCTGAAAATAAAGAATTTATTTATTGTATTTTTGAAAAAGAGAGAAGTGACGTTTGTTACATTAATAATTTAATAATAGAAGATTTATTTATGGAAACAGATAACAAAATCTCTAGGCGTAAAAATATTAATATAAGACGTAGTAATGTTCCTTTTTCTCAAGATGTTGATTTCCTATGTAATAGATTAATTGTTGGATTAGAAATGCTTAAGATTAGAATAAAGAAAATTATTAAAATTAGTGTTAAATTGATAGAAAATTTACTATTTTATGGTTTTATTGCAAAATTATTAAAAAATATTGATTTTAGTGTTATTATTAAATTGGGGATTAAAAATAAATTGGATAATGGAGTGATACGAGCATGATACGACAATTTTTTAAAAACGTATTAGTTGTGCTTAAGAATCAACGCATTCATAGCATTGTAACAAAAGAAGAAAAAGTACTTAAAACTTTAGCAGCGATTTTTTTGTCTGCTATTTGTTTTGTTATGATGATTATTAATATTGTTGCTGGTAATAGTCTTGAATTAATTATATCTCTTGGAATATTAGTGGTTGGATTTAGTGTTTGTGCAGCATTATGTGGATTATTTAATTTAATAGCCGCATATAAGATTATATTTGCTATTCTTGTTATTGCAACTTTTACATCATACGCAATATCAGGATCTGCAAATGGTATGGCTATTCTATGGATTATTTTAATGCCAATGTTTTATATGATTATTACTGATATTAAGTTAGGATTAATAGTTAGTATATATTTTCAAGTTTTATTCATTGTAATGTTTTATACGCCATTACGTGGCTATTTCATTCAATTTTATTCGGAGGCTTTGTGTGTTCGTTTTCCAATTGTTTTCTTTACTGATTGGATTGTTTCATTTGTAATCTTATGTCAAAAAGAAATCAATCAAATTCATGTAGCTCGTAATGCTTATTTTGATGCATTATGTGAAATTGGCAATCGCCGTATGTATAATAATGCTATTAGTAAAGCGCAAAGATATTCGTTTAAAGAAGATTTTAGTATTTTGGTTTTTGATATTAATGAACTAAAAAGTTGTAATGATACATTTGGTCACTTAGTTGGCGATGAACTTATTAAAATGACTGCTAAGGCAATTAAAGAATCTTTTAAGTGTTCAACCGACGAATTATTTAGAACTGGTGGCGATGAATTCGTTGTAGTTAAAAATCTAAAATCTGAAGAAATTACACAAGGACTTAAAAATTTAAAAGAAAAATGTATTGAATATAAGCCAAAAGAAATAGAAAACATGGCTATATCTTGTGGTATTGCTCGTTGGGGCGATTATCCAGATAAAAAGATTAGTGATTTAGAAATTATTGCTGATGACTTAATGTACGAAGATAAAGAAAGATATTATGTAAAAAGAAAAAAATAACGTCTTTTGTTTAATAAGGGTAAGTTCGAAAACTTACCTTTTTCTATTTAAAAAATTTAGAAAAAATTTCGTAAAAAAATAAAAATATTTCGTAATTATCGAAAAATAGTCTTTTATTATTAAAAATAGATTATATACTATTAGATAGTAGAATTGTTTAATGGGGGGCAACTATGAAGATATTAAAACGCACTTTACTAGTTGGAACTTTTCTTTTCCTTACAAGCTGTTCTTTGAATAATAATCCATCTACTAGTATTCCAGGTGGATCAACCGATAATAATTCTAGTACAGGTGAGGATGACAATTTAACTGATAACTCTGGTGTTGCGTTATCAAACTCGCAAGAATATCTAACATTCTGGAATCCGTCATCCACGTTATCGTTTTCAATAAGTATGTCAAAAGACGTAGCTTATAAAATATCTACATTGCAAAATAATTCTACTTCTATTTATGCTGATTATTATTTTCCTTGTTCGGTTACATTTACTGTAAACGGCATTGAAAATGTTTATGAAGAAGTTGGTATCCGTATGAAAGGCAACACTTCTCGTAGAGAATTTGTCGATTCAAACGGTAACTTCACTGATAAATGTCATTTTAAATTAAAATTTAATGAAACTTTTGATGGTAGTGAATATCTAGAAGTGAGTGAACTTCAAGATTATTACCATGAATGGACAGATACTAATGCTCGTAAGACTCGTAAATCAAGAAATGTTTTTGATATGCAAAAACTTAATATAAAATGGAATAAAAATTACGATGCTACTTTAGTTAAAGAAGCATATGCTTATAAAGTTTTTCGCGATAACGGAGTTATTGCACCACGTATGACTATTTCACCGACTTCGATTTCTACTTTAGATGGTAATAATGTCGTTGATACTATCAATGGTACTTACGATATTATTGAAGAAGTTGATGATATCTTAATATCTCGTTACTTTAGTAAAGAAAAAGCAAGCGGTGATTTATATAAATTATCATGGAGTGCTAATTTGAGTTCTAATGATTCTGTTGGCAGTGAAATAGGAGTTGAAAATTTTAAAACTAATTTTCATCCTAAATATGACTTAAAAACAAATAAAAAGAAAAGTAATCATGAAGATTTATTAAATTTTATTAAAGTAGTCAATAGTAGTACAAGTGATAGATCAACATATAAAACTCAATTAGAAAAGGTATTAAATGTTAAAAATTTCTTAAATCTAGAGGCTTTAGCTTATTTAATAGGAAATCCAGATGATTATCGTAATAATATGAATAATACTTATATCTATTTCGATAGTGTCAATCATAAATGTCACTTTATTCCTTATGATTTTGATAGATGTTTTGGAATAGGTGTTGATTGGAACCCAGATGGTGAGTGGTTAAAACAAGTTTCACCATTTTCATCAAAACAAAAAGGTAATAATAATTCTAACCAATCTAATAAACTTTATTTAAAAACTGTAATTGGTTCATTAAGTAAGGACAACGGAACAGTTATTACTGAATATTTAACTGAATATGCAAATAATATTAAGGATATTATTCAAAATAATAAAATATCTGTAGAAAGTTTTACTTCATATGTTAATAGTTTCCCTCAAAGTTATAGAGGAGACCCAAACGGTACTGATTTAAACAAAACTGATGATGTAAAAACTAATATTTCATTTAAAGATTATTTTGAAGCAAAAGTTACTACTACAAAATCATATATTGAAATGTAAAAAAAGTAGCGTATAATCGCTACTTTTTGTGTTTTTAATACAATTTATTAATGTAAATTCATAATACAATCAAATACTTCGTAAGGGAAATCACCTGATTCATATTCGAATAACATAAGCCCTGCAAAAGTATATGCAATAAATATACCAACAATAATTAAGATTGATACAACAAATGTAATAACAGCAGCTTTTCGAGCGGCTTTATCACCAAGAACAAGAGTAATTATTAATCCGATTATGCCAAGAAAGAATGCTAATACAAAACCTAAAGCTCCACCTTTGATTGTTTTATTTTGGTCCATATTTTTTTGTGAATTATCATTTGAATTAACTTGACCTTGAGGATATACACGATCAGTATTTACTTTTGGATTGTGCCAGGATTGTTTATTTGAAGAATTTGGATCAATTGGACGACCCCATTGATCAGTATTATATCCGTTTTTTTGTGTTCCAGAATTTGAAATAGATTTATTTTTTAATTTTGTGCCACAATTTACACAAAATGAATCATCATTATTAGCAAGTAAGCCACAATTTGGACATCTAATTTCAACTTTTTCTTGGACACGTGTAGCTTCATTAAACGAATCTTCTATTTTAGTACCACATGCTACACAAAATGATGCATTATCATTGTTCATATGACCACAGCTTTTACAAATTTTCATTTTAATTACCTCTCTTATTACAATTTAATTATAAATAATTTAGCATTTAATGTCTACATTTTTGTAAAAAAAGTTCATTTTTTTGCAATTTTTTCTAATTGTATTTACTATTAAAAATTTATAATATAAAATAAAATTAATAAGAAAAGAAATATAATATAAGGGAGATGGAATTTTATGGTATTTGAAAGAGAAGTCTATAGTTTATTTGGCAACCAAGATGAAATTGTAAACGATATTTTAACTGTGGTTAAATCAAAAGAATTAAGTCTTACCACAAAAAATCATACTTTAAGTTATTTGCTTTGTTCATATCGTATTGAAGATTGCTTGAATAACAAGGAATGCTGGAGCGTAAATGCAGCTCAATTTATTAAATATAATAAATATAATTTCTTTTTTAAAGTTGGTCTTATTCCTACTTTTGATAAAAGAAAATTACAAAACGAGTTAATTAAAAATGCTATAACATTAGATTTTGATAGTGTAAAGAAATTACTTGATGAAAAAGTAGAATATGTCGCAATTGTTCACGATGAATTTGCTAAAGTTGAAGGAATTAGCGATAAAGAATACTTTAAAAACCCACGTAAAGCATTACGTGAAGCAGGAATAATGTTGCCAGTAACTACTAAAGAATTGAAATAAAATTAGCTTACTATTAAAGTTGCAACAAAATTACATTATGCTAATATAGTACATAGGAGAGTAAGAAAAATGATCGAATTTAGATATGATACTCAATTATTAATTGAGGGTAAAGGTCTTAATGAAGACGAAATTAATGAATGGATTACTAATAATCTTAAAGGTGACTGCCTATTAGCAGTTGGCGATGATGAATTAATTAAAATTCATTTTCACACAAATGAACCTTGGGATTTATTAAAGTACGCTCGTTCACTTGGCGAAATTTACGACATTGTTGTAGAAGATATGGATCGTCAATCACGTGGCCTTAAAGGATAATTTAGAAAGCACCCGATGGTGCTTTTTAATTTTTTAAACGAAAAATGTGCTAAAATTTGTCTTATGTTTTACATAAGGAAAGTTAATTGATAAAATAAAATATGAGGAAATAAAAATGATTGAATTACAACATTTATCAAAAGAATATAACAATAATAATGCGACAGAACATTATGGCGTTTTTGATATTAATTTAAAGTTACCTTCAAAAGGATTATTTATAATTGAGGGTAAAAGTGGATGTGGTAAAACAACTCTTTTAAATATTTTAGGATGTATCGATAATTACGAAAGTGGATCTTTTAAAATATATGGAAACGAAGTAAAAGACTTACCTCTTGAAAGTGTTGAAACTTTAAGAGCTAACGATTTCAGTTTTATTTTTCAGGATTATCGTTTATTTGAAGATCTTGATATATATAATAATGTCAAATTTAATTGTAAAAAGAGCGATAAAGTTAATCGTACTTATGTTAGAAAATTAATTGGAGATTTAGGCTTAGGATGCTCAATTAAAAAATTATGTAAAAATCTTTCGGGTGGTGAGAAGCAACGTGTAGCTATTGCCCGTGCTTTAATTAAAGATCCTAAAGTTATTCTTGCCGATGAACCAACTGGTAACCTAGATAGCAATACTTCGATAGAAGTAATGAATTATCTTAAAGAAGAATCTAAATCCCGTTTAGTTATAGTTGTTTCTCACAACCATGAATTAGCTAAAGAATATGGTGATACTATTATTTATATGAAAGATGGCCATATTATTAACATAGAAGAACAAAATAAAATAGTTGATGAAAAAGAAGTTATACAAGAAATTGTTCCGGAAAAACAATCTTTTAAGAAAACTTTTAAGAATATAGCTTCAGTTTTAGGACGTAATACTAAAGCTAATGTTGTCTTTACAATATTAGAAACTTTCTTAATGCTTTTTTGCCTTATTACAGTTTCAATGTTTAATTATAATAGCAATAAAGTTCTCTATAAATCTTTAACAACTACAAATGAATATATTTCAACTCCTGTTCATTATGAAAATAAAGTTAATAAACATTATTATAACTATAATGAAGGTGCGTTTGTATCGTTAACCAGAACTAATGAATTATTTTATCCTGTTATTCCAGTAACGTGTGAATCTCAAACAATTAAGAGTTCACCACTATTTATAGCTGATATATCAAATTGCAATTATTCTCTTGCAAGTGGAAGATTACCAAGTGGTGATGATGAAATTATTATTTCAGATTATTTGAAAACAATTATTAGAACTTCAACGACTATATTAGATGGTGTTACTTATTCTGTTGTTGGCTCTTACACAACAACTTATTCATCATTATCTAGTTATGATTTGGATTTTAAAAAATTCAATTTAAAATATAATTATGGTGTTATTTATACAAGTAATTTTAAATTTGTACCTACTTCAGGAAGTTATATTGAATCACTTAATTTTTTAAATCAAACTGATATATTAAGTACTGATTTAGTCAATATTGAAAACGTTAATGAATTATCTTCATCGCTATTATATGGAAATAATATTTCTAACGATAATGAAATATTAATAAGTAAAGATTATTTTGATTCTTTAAATGTAACATTTGAAGAATTATCTGCTTTAACATATTCGTATGATTTTAATAGTATGAAAAATGTTGCATATAATACTAATTATTCACCTTATATTAATATAGAAAATATTAAAGTTGTTGGAGTAGTAGACAACGCTTCATTAGGCTTTAAAGCTTATGTTAATGAAAATATGTTTAACGAGATGTATGAAACAAATGAAATATATTTTGTCAATCATGCAAATGTAAGAACTAGAATTAATAATGTAAATGATATTTCAGCATTATATGATGAACATTTAATTATCGATTGTTTCTTCTATGATTTAATTGAAGATTTTACAAATACTATTGGAGTTTTTAAATACGTAAGTTTAATAATTAGTATCATTTTATTTACAATTATTTTCTTATTACTATTTAAAGATTTTAAAAATCTATTTGTTAATAAAAGACAAGAAATGGGTATTATGATGACTCTTGGTATTCACCAAAAAGATATTACTATTTATACAGCACTTCATTATGCTATATATGAATTTATTGGCTTAGTAGTATCGTCTTTAACTACATTAGTTTTTATTGTAATAATTAATAATAAATTAATTCTTTCAACATATATGTTTAATTTATTAAATTATCCTTATATTGCAGTTATTGTTGGATTTGTATGTTTGATTGGTGTTGCATTATTACTAGCATACTTAGGTTTCCGCAAATTAAAAGAAAACCGAGTATCGTTGTGGATGAAAAATTCACTTTAATATTAGGAGGGATGAATTATGATAAAACTAACTAATATTAATAAACGTTATGATTATTCTTTAAATGGTGTATTTGATATCACTTATACATTCAATGATACTGGATTATATTTTTTAGAAGGTACTTCAGGATGTGGTAAAACTACTTTATTAAATATCCTTGGTGGTATTGATATATACGATGAAGGTTCTTATAACTTCTGGGGTAAAGAATTACGTAATTTAAATGAAGAAGAATTAGAATTTATTAGATCTAATTACATTGGCTATATTTTCCAAGATTTTAAACTATTTGAAAATCTAACTGTATATGAGAATATAGCAATTTCATGTCATAACACTAACGAAGAGTATTTAAAAGATATTGATTCATTATTAGAAAAACTAGATATTATTGAATTTAAGAATAAATATGTTAAAAACTTATCGGCAGGTCAAAAACAAAGAACAGCTATTGCACGTGCTTTGATTAAGCGTCCTCGTGTTATCTTAGCTGATGAACCAACCGGTAATCTTGATAGTGAATCATCAAAGCAAGTAATGAATATTTTAAAAGAAATTTCTAAAGAATATTTAGTTATTGTTGTTTCACACGATCATCAATTAGTAGAAGAGTACGCTAACTATAGTATTTTAATGAAGGATGGTAAAATTGTTAATTGTTTTACATATGGTTCTTTTGGTATTCAAGATTCAAATAAAGAAATTGAGGTTCAAAAACCTAAAATTTCGTTGCGTAATTTTATAGCAGAAAATACAAAACTTTTAAAACATAGTTTTGCTGAAAATGCATCTGTATGTATTATTTTCTTCTTTGTTTGTATTCTTTTATCCTTAGTATTTGGATTTACTTCATTTAATCAACCATTTGCTCAATATAATGTTGCTAACGTTAACAACGAAAATTATGTACTTGCAAAGTATTCTCATGAAGTGACAAATGGTAACATAACTTTTGAACAATATGGTGGCTATAAATATTACCAACAAAAAGATTCGGTTGATTTTATTTCTTATTATGAAGATAAGTTAATTGATAAAACTTTATCAAGTGAAGAACAAGAAAGTTATCCTAATGTTTATGTAGCTACTTATAAAGAAGACTTAAATCTTGAATTAATTAGTGGAACATATCCTACAAATGAAAATGATATTTTAATTTCAGATTATACATATAATCAATTAAATGAATTAGGTACTGTTAATAGCTTAGAAAAAAGTAATTACGATATTAATATTTGTGGAGTTTATCGAGCAGATATTGATACTTCAATTGATACAATTACCGAAGATACTTTAAATGTTTATCTTTATGGTGCCTACATGAATGATGTAAATGTATTAAACAATCTTACTACAATAGAGATTAATAATAGTTTTGTCCGTAATGGGGTTAAACAAATAGTAAACACGAGCGAAAATATTTCTGGTTCATTAGTAAGTGGAAGATTACCTACTAATCACTCAGAAGTTGTAATCAATAAAACTATGTATGATTATTATTATGGAGCTAATCAAACTGCATTACCAATTTCATATGATGTTTATGATATTTACATTCATTTAGATAGTGACGATATTAGTCGTGATTTATCATTGTATCTTGTTGATAGCAATATTACTATTGTTGGAGTTTACGATGATAGTAGTTCATCGCATCAAATATATTTAGAAAGTAATGATTATAAAACATTTAGAGATGTTGTATTTAAATATTTTGAAACAACATATATGCAAGTAAAAACTGATTACAAAACATTCAAGTTATTAATGGACAATGATTTTGTTATCGTTTCTTGTTATTCATCAAGTATTAGTAATTTTATTATTACTGTTCGTGTAATTTTAGCAATCTTGATATTTATTGGAATCTTATTAATTATATTTAGTGTTAGTTTCTTGCGTAGAGATTTACAACAATTATTTATTGAACGTAAACAAATAATTGGTACTTTATTAAGTATTGGTGTATCTAAGAAAGAATTATATTTTGCGATATTAAGTCGTTATATTTTATTGGTCGTATTATTATTTGGATTATCACTAATAGTAAACATTCCTTTATATCAATTTGTAAATAAAATGATTGGCTTAGTTATGTTTGGTGATATATACCCAACTATTATTACTGTAAATTATGGTTTGAATTTTGTAATTTTAATTACAGTTCTTGTCATTGTTGTTTGGACAGCTATTAAAGGACTTAAGAAAATTAAAAATAACGATGTTGTTTATTGGATGAAAAATGACAAATAATATTAAAAGGTGGTTCGCCACCTTTTAATTTGTAGCTTTATTTTTTATAATAGAAAGGCTAAGGAGGATAAAAATGAAAAATAAGTATTTAAGTTTATTTTTAACTTTTTTTAAGTTAGGGCTAATTACCTTTGGTGGTGGTTACGCTATGATTGCTAATATGAAAGAAGAAATAGTTGATAAGAAAAAATGGACAACTGATCAAGAATTACTTGAAATGATTGCTGTTGCTGAATCAACTCCTGGACCTATTGCAATTAATATGGCAACATATATTGGTTATAAACAAGGAAAGTTTCTAGGTGCATTACTTGCTACCCTTGGAACTGTATTGCCTTCTTTTATTATTATTTATGTTATTTCATTATTCTTTGATAGATTTTTAGAAAACGTTTATGTTAGTTATGCTTTTGTTGGTATTAAATGTGCAGTTGCATTTTTAATTATTAGAGCTGGACTTAAACTTTTTAAAAATATTAAAAAGTGTTGGTGGCAAATTACTATCTGCGCTATTGTTACAATTATAATGATTGTTTTAGATTTATTCTCACTTAAATTCTCATCTATATTCTTAATTATTATTGGTGCTATATTAGGAATAATAATTAATACAATAATTAATGCTAAAAACAAAAAACAGAAAATAGAAGAAGTAGAAGTAATTAGTAGTGAAGAAGAAGTACGAGAGTCAGGTGATAATGAGTTATGACATATTTATGGTTATTTCTTGAATTCTTTAAAATAGGTTTATTTACTATTGGTGGAGGATACGCAATGATTCCTCTTATCAAAGAAACTGTATTAAATCATGAATGGATGAGTGAAGCACGTTTCTATGATTTAATAGGTGTTTGTGAATCTACCCCTGGCCCAGTTGCTATTAATATGGCTACTTTTGTTGGTTCAACTCAAGGGGGCATTTTAGGTTCATTTATTGCTACAATTGGTGTAGTATTACCGTCTTTTATTATCATTTTAATTATTGTTACTGTTTTCTCACGTTTCTTAGATAACAAATATGTTCAATATGGAATATCTGGAATTAATGGAGTTGTAATTGGTTTAATTCTTGCAACTGGTATTACATTACTTTATGGATTAGTTGGTGTTGGATCATATAATTCTTTTACTTTTGATCCAGTGTCTTCTATTATATTTATATTGTTATTATTTATTTGGGTAATGGTTGAAAAAGTTGCTAAAAAGAAATTTAACGCGATAAGTATTATTTTAACAGGTGCAATGCTTGGAATAATAGTTTGTATCTTTAGAGATTCATTAATAATTAGTTAGAGTAAAGGCAGTTTATCTGCCTTTTTATCTTTATAAAATTTATTTACAATTTTAATGGCGGGTTTAAATTAAACGATATATAATATTAAAAAAAGATAGGAGGTAATTTTATGTATAAAAAATCCGTTTGGAAAAAATACGAAGGTAATTACGAAAATATTATGGCTTTCAATGAAGGTTATAAAAAGTTTATTTCTGTAGGTAAAACAGAAAGATTATGTGTTAAACAAGCTGTTGCTGCTTTAGAAGAAGCTGGCTTTGTCAACATTGAAAATGTTAAAGAATTAAAAGCAGGTGATAAAGTCTATAGTGTTAACTTAAAGAAAAATGTTGCTGCTTTTGTAATTGGTAAGAAAAGGGTTAGTGAAGGTATGCGTATTTTAGGTGCTCATATTGATTCACCTCGTTTAGACTTAAAACAAAATCCACTTTACGAAAAAGAAGGATTTGCATTACTTGATACACACTATTATGGTGGTGTTAAAAAATATCAATGGGTCACAATTCCTCTAGCACTTCATGGCGTTGTTATTAAAAAAGATGGTTCAACTGTTGAAGTTAATATTGGTGAAGATCCAAAAGATCCAGTATTTGGAATTGGTGATTTATTAATTCACTTATCTGCTGATCAATTACAAAAACCTGGTGCAAGAATTATTGAAGGTGAAGATTTAGACCTTACTTTTGGTTCTATCCCAGCTTTAAATGAAGATAAAGCAGCTGTCAAAGCAAATGTTTTAAAATTAATTAAAGAAAAATATGATTTTGAAGAAGAAGATTTCTTAAGCGCTGAAATCGAAGTTGTTCCAGCTGGTGAAGCTCGTGACTATGGTTTAGATAGATCAATGGTTGCAGGTTATGGTCACGATGATAGATCATGTGCTTATACTTCATTAAGAGCTGTTATTGATACTCCAGTTCAAGAATACACATCATGCTGTATTTTAGTAGATAAAGAAGAAGTTGGTTCAATTGGCCCTTCTGGAGCTCAATCAGTATATTTTGAAAACTTAATTGCAAAGCTTTGTGCATTACAAGGAGAAAAAGATGCATTATTTGCTGCTCGTTTAGTTTTTGAAAAATCAAAAATGTTATCATCAGATGTATCTGCTGGTGTTGACCCATTATTTATGGGTGTCAATGAATTAAAGAATTCATGCCACTTAGGTGACGGCATTGTCTTTAATAAATATACTGGTTCAAGAGGTAAGAGTGGATCTAACGATTGTAACCCAGAATTCATTGCTTTTATTAGAAATGCATTAGACGCTCGTAATATTTGCTGGCAAACTGCTGAACTTGGTCGTGTTGACCAAGGCGGTGGCGGAACAATTGCATATATTTTAGGTAACTACAATATGGAAGTACTTGATGCAGGTATTCCAGTTCTCAATATGCATGCACCAATGGAAATTGTTTCAAAAGCTGATATTTATGAAGCTTATGTGGCTTACAAAGCATTCTTAGAAGCATAAAATATAAAAATATTTAAAGAGGGAGAGAAATCTCCCTCTTATTTTGTTATAATTAATAATAGAAACTAGGTGATTATATGAAAGGATTAATGTTACTTGCTGATGGCTTTGAAGATACAGAGGCTTTATCTACTAGAGATGTCTTAATTCGTGGTGGAATTGATATGATAACTTGTAGTGTCAAAGATGAACCTGCTGTTATGTCATCAATGGGAATTGAATTATATGCTGATACTACTTATCGTGGTGTTACTTTAGATGATTATGATTTTATTGTTTTACCTGGTGGAGGTGGAGGCACAAGAATTCTATATACAAGTGAATTTGTAAAAGATGCTTTAAAACATTTTGAAAATAAATTAATGTGTGCAATTTGCGCTGCTCCAAGTGTACTTGGTAAATATGGTTACTTAAATAATAAAAAATTTGTCTGTTTTCCGGGTTTTGAAGATGGTATTATGGGGCATTATCAAAGCGACGGCACAGTTGTTGTTGATGGTAATATTATTACAGCACGTTCAATGTATTATTCAATAGAATTTGGCTTAACAATTTTAAAAACTTTATTAGGGGAAGAAGCTTGTAAAAAAGCATTAGTTGGTATGAAAGGTTTAGTACCTAAAAATTAATTATTAGAAAGAGAGATTATTATGTTTTGTAAAAGATGTGGGAAAGTAATATTTGGATCAAGTAATTTGTGTCCGGATTGTGAAAAAGAAGGTCAAAAGAGCCGAGAAAAAATAAATAATAAACAAGTTATTTATCGTTGTAATTCATGTGGGGGCAGGGTTAGTGAAAATGAAAAAGTATGTCCTTATTGCAACAAAAAAATATTATTTAATAAAGAAAAAACTATTGAAAGAGCTAATTATATAAATAGTGATGAATATGAAGAAGCTGTTGAAAGTGGTGTTGAAGATGGAACATTTCTCGAACCTAATAATTCAAACACCAGAATAAATAGACCAAAAAATTATTTGGCAACAATATTAATTATTATTATTGGCTTTATTATTTTTGTTGTTACTATGATGTTTGGTTAATTAATAGCATAGGAGGATTCTAGTATGCAAAATGAAATTAGAGAAATTGATGATTTACTTGATGCTAATGGTAATTTAAAACACAAAGGTTATTCTAAAAAGATGCTCTTAAAGTATGACCGTAATGCTATTAAAGCGCCTAAAAATAGAATTAAGGAATGGGATTATTATTTGATTTATAATGATGAATTTGCTATAGCACTTACTATAGACGATAATTCATATATGGGATTAGATAGCGTTTCAATTATTGATTTTAAAAAAGCAAAGGAACATACAACTTCTTGTATGAAATTTTTTACTAATGGTAAAACTAAATTTCCTTCATCATCAATAACAGGTGATGTTATTTCAATGAACTCTAAAAATGGTTTTGTATTTAAAAACGACGGCAATAAAAGAATACTTGATATTGATATGAAAAAATTTTATAAAAAGAAATCTTTAAAAATTCATGCAATATTATCAAGTGAACCTGAAGAATCAATGGTTATTGCGACACCGTTTGAAAATTCTCCAAAATATTTCTACTATAATCAAAAAATTGTCGGATTTAAAGCTGAAGGATACTTTAAATATGGTGATCAAAAAATTGAGTTTTCTTCAAACAAGACTCGTGCACTTTTAGATTGGGGCCGAGGGGTATGGCCTTATAAAAATTCATGGTATTGGGGGGCTGGCTGTTTTGAAGTAGACGGCCACGAACTAGGCTTTAATATTGGCTACGGATTTGGTGACACAAGTGCAGCTAGTGAAAATATGATTTTTTATGATGGTAAAGCTCATAAGTTAGAGAAAATTAGTTTTAATATACCACTTAAAAATGGTAAATATGATTTTATGAGTCCTTGGACTTTTACAAGTAGTGATAATCGTTTTACGATGACATTTAAACCAATTATTGATAGAAAAGCTAATATGGATTTAAAAATTTTAGCGTCAATTCAACATCAAGTATTTGGTGTGTTTAACGGAACTATGATTCTTGATGATGGAACTGAAATAAAAGTACAAAACCAGATAGGTTTTGCAGAAAAAGTATTTAATAAATGGTAGGTAAAAAATGGAAAATAAAGATTATGTTTATAATGAAACAGTAGGATATTGTAGTGTTGAAGAAATAAACGATGAACAGGTTATAGTTCGTTGTTTTGAAGATAATCTTGAACACAAAATTATAAGAAAAGCTTTTGATGATGTTTTTGTTGTAAAAACATTAGTCACTAACTTCTTAATTAATTTGGACATTAAAGAAAAAAATCGTGATATTACTAAAGTAAATAAATTCTTTGAAAATATTAGATTTGAAGAAAAAGAAGATAATAAAGAATTTATTGAAATTGAAGTTATCCAAGGTGAAGTAATAAATGAAAAAGTAATTAATGAAAAAACAAAAGAAGAAGAAAAAGAAAAGCAAGCTAAAAGAGAAGAAACTAAAAAGAAAATTAAAGAAGGATTAGGAAAGTTTTGTAATGAAGTAGCTGATGGTATTAGTGATGTTTTTACTGAAGTCTCTTCCTGGTTTAAAGAAAAATAAAAGAAAGGCTAGTTTGTATGCTAAAAAAAGAATTAATATATCGTTTAACTACAAATTGTTTTGATAAATTTGACAAGATTTCTCTTGTTAGTCTCTTAGATATTAGTCAATCAATTGCCGGAGAACACGCAAACGAATTAAAAATAGGATTTGATGATTATAGAAAAGATGACAAAACTTGGCTTATCATATCAAATCGTTTTAGTTTGTTAAAACCTATTAAAGTTGAAGATGTACTTAAAGTAGTAACGACACCTCGTCCTAGTGAACATTTTCATTGCGATAGAGATTATTTCTTTTATAATGATGAAAACGAATTAGTTGTTAAAGGAACAAGTAAATGGATTGTTTATGATTTGAAGAATAAACGTTTATTACCATGTAAAGATGTTTTCGCAGATGAAGAATTCAGTGAAGAATTCGCCTATAGTGAAAAGACATCAAAACTTGTTTTACCACCTCAAAACGAATTTCAATTTGCACTTAAGCATAGAGTAACTAATAGTGAAATTGATCATAATAATCATTTCAATAATACTAAGTTTTTGAATTTATTTTATGATGTTTTTGATTTAACCAACGATGATGAAGTTAGTGAATTTCAAATTGATTACATAGATCAATGCTTCCTAGGAGATGAAATTAAAGTTTATAGTGCTATAGTAGATAAAAAATATTATTATACTGGAATGGTTCGTGATAAAAATGTATTCCAGGCTTGTATTACAATGAAATAAGGTGATATTATGGCAAAGAAATTCTTAACCTTACGAGAACAATTAGATTTTTTAAAGAAGGAAAAAAATATTGATTATGATTTAACTGACACTGTTCGATTAATGCGCGAAGGTTATTTTAACGTTATAACAAACTATAAATCACCTTTTATAATTGGTAATTCAAATGAAGGTTATACTATATTTGAAAAAGGCACAAAACTAAAACATATTTTAGCTTTAAAAGATTTTGATGATTCATTAAGAATTATTATTCTTGAATATATTGTTAAAGCTGAACAAGAAATTAGAGCAGTTGTTTCTTACTTATTTGATAAATATAACAATAGTGGTGCTATTAAATGGGATGATCCTAAAGCATATGATTTAGTTAATATCCCTGTTGCTAAAATTCAATCTTTAATCCGTCGTATTAATAATGATATGGAAAATAACGATAATGAAGATATTAATGAATATATTAAAAAGCATCAATATATTCCAACATGGGCTATGATACAAGCAATTTCATTTTCAACTTTACAATTATTTATAAGAGATTGTAAAAAAGAAGTTAAAAATGAAATTGTAAAAATATACCAATTTAAAGATTCAAATAAAATATATTCTTTTGAATTATTTGATAAATCTTTAAATTTATTACGGGAAGTTCGTAATAAATGTGCCCATAATGAAAGAACTTATTGCTTTAATAAAGATAATTCTCGTATTGTAAACGAAGAAGTTATTGAATATCTTAAAAAGATAAATGAGCTTACTTATCCCAATGAATGTCGGATAGTAAATTTATTTATATATATGAGATATTATCTTACCGATAGTGAATACGCTATTTTTGCTAATCGTATAAGTAATAAATTATACGATTTAAGAAAGAGTATATCACGTGAATGTTTTAAGAAAGTATTAAACATTATGGGCGTTAGACACATTGATTTTTTTAAATATATTATTAAAATTGAAATTTTAAAAATATTTAAATTTTAAAACTTTACTTTATTGATTAGACTTGATAATATTATGTTGTATCTCCAAAGGGGAGTAGCTTTAGGATACTAGTTATAATCGTCATCACGGTATAACCCGGTTATAACATCGAAAGATTAGCAAGACCTTTGTTCAATTTTTTGAATGGAGGTTTTTTTAATGGAGGATTTATATGGAAAATTTGAAGACTAGTGAATTGATTAAAAGTTTAGAAACTGATGTCAAAAATGGTTTAACCGAAAGTGAAGCTAAACTAAGATTAGAAAAAAACGGTAAGAACTCATTAAGTGAAAAGAAGAAAGAGCCAATGATTGTACGCTTCTTAAAACAATTTACTGACCCACTTATTATTATTCTTCTTATTGCAGCAGTTGTTTCAATAGTTGTCGATCCAACTGAATTTGTTGATTCTATTGTTATTTTTGCTGTTGTTATTATTAACGCTATTATAGGTGTTGTTCAAGAAAGTAGAGCTGAATCTTCTTTGGATGCTTTAAAAAAGATGTCTACATCAAACTGTAAAGTTATTCGTGATGGAACTTTAGTTTCTTTACCAACAGAGGAATTAGTTGAAGGCGACATTATTAATGTAGAAGCTGGTGACGTTATTCCTGCTGATGCTAGAATTATTGAATCATTTGCTTTAAAAGTAGATGAAAGTGCACTTACTGGTGAGTCTGTTGCAGTTGAAAAAGATGAAAAAGAAATAAAAAATGTTGTAGCACTTGGTGATATGAAGAATACTTTATTCTCATCAACTTATGTAACTTATGGACGTGCTGTAGCTGTTGTTACTAAAACTGGTATGAATACAGAAATTGGTAAGATTGCTACTATGTTAAATGAAGAAAAAGAAAAAGAAACACCTTTACAACATAAGTTATCACAAATTGGTAAAGTCATGGGTATTATGTGTTTAGCAATTTGTGCTGTTGTCTTTATTTTACAAATGATTATTACTCAAGATTGGCTTGAAGCATTACGTATTGCTATTTCATTAGCTGTTGCAGCAATTCCTGAAGGCCTTGCTACTGTTGTTACAATTATTTTATCAATTGGTGTTACTAAAATGGTTAAGAAAAACGCAATTGTTAAAAAATTAACAGCTGTTGAAACATTAGGTTGTACTTCAATTGTTTGTAGTGATAAAACAGGTACTCTTACTCAAAATAAAATGACAGTTGTCGAATACTATGATGGAGTAACACACGATGTAAAAACTGATAAACAAAAATCAGATTTAATTTCTTATTTTGCTATTTGTTGTGATGCTAAAGTTGAAATGGTTGATGGTAATGAAGTTCGTATCGGTGACCCAACTGAAACAGCATTAATTGATGCAAATAAATTATGCGGAAAAATTGATATATCTAAAATTAAAAGAGTTAATGAAATACCTTTTGACTCCGAACGTAAATTAATGACAGTTGTTGTTAAAATTAACGGTAAATACTTATGTATTACAAAAGGTGCTCCAGATCAAATATTTAAAATTTGTAATAACGAAACTAAAGATGCAGTTGAACGTAATCAATATATGGCAAGTCATGCATTACGTGTATTAGCATTAGGTATTAAAGAAGTTGATGAAAATACAAAAACTGAAGATTTAGAAAAAGATTTAACTTTTGTTGGTTTAGTTGGTATGATTGACCCTGAACGTGATGAAGTTAAAGATTCAATTGCTCTTGCTAAACAAGCAGGTATTAAAACTATTATGATTACTGGTGACCATGTTGTCACTGCTGAAGCTATTGCTCGTAAACTCGGAATTTTTGAAGAAGGCGATATTGCTATTACTTCTGAAGAATTACAAAAATTGAGTGATGAAGAATTAAGTGAAAAATTAGAAAAAATTAGTGTCTATGCTCGTGTTGCACCAACTGATAAAGTTAGAATAGTTAAAGCATGGCAAGAAAAAGGCAAGATTGTTTCTATGACTGGTGATGGAGTTAACGACTCTCCAGCCTTAAAAGCAGCTGATATTGGTTGTGCTATGGGTATTACTGGTACAGATGTTTCTAAAGAAGCAGCTGCTATGATTTTAACAGATGATAACTTCTCAACAATTATTTCTGCTGTTGAAGAAGGACGTAACATTTATGCAAATATTAAACGTGTTGTTAAATTCTTACTTTCATCTAATATTGGTGAAGTAGTATTAATCTTCTTATTATCATTAATTTCATTAATTACTAATGTTGAATATGGTGTTGCTTTACTTCCAATTCACTTATTATGGATAAATCTTATTACTGACTCATTACCAGCATTTGCTTTAGGTACTGAAGAAAGTGGCAGTGATTTAATGCTTGAAAAACCTCGTCCAAAAGATGAATCATTCTTTGCAAATCATTTTGGCTTTCACATTGCTATTGAAGGTATTATTATTGGCTTACTTTGCTTAGGAGTATTCTTTGTTGGTTACTATAATTGGGGTGCTGCTGTTGCTCAAACAATGACATTTATTACATTATCACTTACAGAATTATTCCATGCATTTAATGTCAAAACTGAACACACATTATTCACAAAGGAAACATTCAATAATAAATGGTTACTAGGAGCATTTGCAATAGGCATTTTATTACAATTATTCTTAGTATTCACACCATTCGTTCATGAAATATTTAAGTTAGAAGCATTAACATTAGGTCAATTTGGTATCGCTGTTGGATTTGGATTTAGTATTATTGCTATTATGGAAATCTATAAAGCTTTCAAATTAATGTTTACTGTTGTAAAAAGACGTTCTAAATTAAAATAATTAGTTTTTATGCTTACATTGAAAAATGTAAGCTTTTTTATTTACTTTTTAAATAAAATCAATATAATAGATATGTTAATAGTTAACAATGTTAACAATTAACATTGATAATTATTAAGGAGGGTTTATGGAAACTGATGTTACAAATCTGGAATTATTAAATTTATTTAAAGAAATATGTGATAATGCAAAAAGTAAAATTAAAGATGAAAATTTATCACCTTTAGAACTTTTAACCTTAATTACAATATACGATAACGACAATGCGCAAAAAGAGCCTTTGCTTGCAAAAGATATTGCAGATAAAATAGGAGTTGCTTATCCCTCATTTAGTAGAATACTGGCAAACTTAGAAGATAAAAAGTTAGTTATTAAGGTTATACCAAGTAATAACAAAAGAATTGTTCAAATACATTTATCTCCAAAAGCACATAAAGAGCTTTATGAGCGTACTCAAATAATATTTTCCAAATTAGATATTATACGAAAAGAACTTGGAAATGATTTTGAGAAAGTATTTACTTCTTTAATAAAAATTAAAGAAATTTTAGAAAGGTAGGAAATTGATATGTTACAACTAAAAAATATAGTAAAAGATTACGGTAGTGATGAAAATAAAGTACATGCATTAAAGGGTGTTAGTATTAATTTTCGTAGTAATGAACTTGTATCTATTTTAGGTCCTTCAGGATGTGGTAAAACAACTTTACTAAATATTATTGGTGGACTTGATAGATATAATGATGGTGATTTAATTATCAAAGGAAAATCTACAAAAGAATATAAAGATAAAGATTGGGATACTTATAGAAATCACGAAATTGGATTTGTATTCCAAAATTATAATTTGATTCCTCATTTATCAGTTATTGGTAATGTTGAAATTGCTTTAACTCTTGGTGGAGTGAATCGTAAAGAACGACACGAAAGAGCTAAAGAAGCATTGATTAAAGTTGGACTTGAAAGTCAAATTAATAAAATGCCTAATCAATTATCGGGTGGTCAAATGCAAAGAGTTGCTATTGCTAGAGCATTAGTTAATAATCCTAATATTATTTTAGCAGATGAACCAACTGGCGCTCTTGATACTGAAACATCTGTTCAAGTTATGGAAATTTTAAAAGAAATTGCTAAAGATAAATTAGTAATTATGGTTACCCATAACCCAGATTTAGCAGAAAAGTATTCAACTCGTATTATTCATATGCTTGATGGTGAAAAGAAAGAAGATTCTTCACCATATGAAGATGTTCAAAACAACGAAGAAAAAGTTTTACCAGTTAAAGATTCTAAAATGGGATTTTGGACTTCCTTAACTTTATCATTTAAAAACCTTTTATCTAAAAAAGGTAGAACAATTATGATTTCACTTGCGGGTTCTATTGGTATTATTGGTATTGCTTTAGTTCTTGCTATTTCAAACGGCTTTACAAATTATATTAATGATTTACAAAGTAATATGTTAGGTGGCTATCCTGTTACTATTTCTCAATTTGCTGTTGATTACGATGCAATTCAACAAGCATCTTCTTCAAGTGAAGAAGGATTAGAAGATTATCCTGAAGATGATCGAATTTTTGTATATAATCCATCTGCTGATATGGAATCATTAGGTCATTTAAATATGATTAATCGTGATTACGTTAATTACGTAAAAACATATTATGAAGAAGATCAAGCAAAAGACGAAGAGGATAGAGTAATAACTTCAGTTAAGTTTAGTTATGCTCAAAACATGAATGTTATTTCAAAAAATAGTGACGGTAATGTTTCTTTTGTATCTACAAATGGTGGATCTAACACAATGATGGATGTTGTATTAGGTACAAGCAGTTCATATTTTAATGAAGCACTCGATAACACAAAATTCATTCAAAGTAATTACGATATAATTTATGGACGTTATCCTACAAATTATGATGAAGTTACACTTGTAATTGATCAAAAGAATCGTTTGAGTACATCTTTATTAGATGATTTGAATATTAAATATGAATCCACTACTGTTGATGGCAAAACAACATATTCTCCAATTAACTTTGAAGATTTAGTATATCAAGATGATAGTCATTTAGGTATGGATTTAAAAGTTGTTTATAATGATTATTATTATGAATATAGTGCAAGTGATGATTGGTATTTGCCAGCAAAATATAATACTAATTATACAAGTGATAATTATGTTTCTTACTACAATAGTTTAAATGACGATAAATCAATTAAATTAAAAGTTGTTGGTGTTTTAAGAATTAATGAAAAATGTAGTTATGGCTTCTTAAATAGTGGTATTTTGTATTTACCATCACTAACTCAAAAAGTATATGAAAATAGTGTTAATTCAAGCATTGTAGTTCGTCAAAATGAAGAATTTAAAAATTTAGCTGAAAATAGTGATTATATTGCATATTGTTTTGGTGATTATAAGAATAGTTCAACTTTTAATCCATCTGAAGCTTATAAATATCCTTTTTCTAAGTTATTGGCTGGTTATAGTACATATGGAGCAACTGATGAATATGTTGAACAACTCGCATTACAAAAATTATGTGGTTCAGATGTAGCTAGTGCAATTTATATTTATCCAAAGAATTTTAACGATAAATCAAAAATATTAACTTATTTAGATGCATGGAATGAAGATGAAAGCCACGTAAAAATTGTTTATACTGACGCAGCATCTGTCTTAACATCTTCTTTAGGTACAATGGTTAATATTATCAAATATGTCTTAATTGCATTTGCAGGCATTTCATTAGTAGTTTCATCTATTATGATTGGTATTATTACATACACATCGGTTATTGAACGAACTAAGGAAATTGGTGTTTTACGTTCTCTTGGAGCACGAAAAAAAGATATCTCAGCTGTATTTAATGCAGAAACATTATTAATAGGACTTGTTGCCGGTGTATTAGGTGTTTTAATTTCGTATGTATTATGTGTACCAATAAATGCATTAATATTAAAACTTGCAGCAGCGTCAATCTCTAGTAACTTAGCTGTATTAAACCCTTTACATGCTTTAATTCTTATTATTATAAGTATTGTTTTAACATTAATAAGTGGATTAATTCCATCTAGAATTGCGGCTAAAAAAGATCCAGTTATAGCATTAAGAACTGAATAGTAAAAAAGGTATACCAAATTGGTATACCTTTTAAATTACAATTATTATTTAACTCCGTACATATATTCACAAACAACTTTTTTAGCTAATTCTTCACCAAATAATTTTTTAAATGTATTAACAGCTGGGCCACCATTTGTATATAAAGTATTAGCAAAGTTAGCAACTTTTTCTTGTTTCTTTTCTTTATCACAAGGTTTAAGTTCTTTAATTTGTTTTACAAATATATCTAAGTATTTTTCTGAAGCATTGTTAAATCTAGATAATAATTTTTTACCTGTTTTACGGTATGTTTCTTTATAAAGGATAGGATCATACCATGCTTTATCAGTAACGTAATCTGTTAAATCTTTATCTAAATCTTTAATTTTTTGATATTCATCAAGATAAGTTTGTTTATATGGATTTAACATATTATCGTATAATTCAATAAGTAATGTTTCTTTACCAAATGCTTTAATGTAATCAGTATTTAATAAAGGAATATCTTTTGTATTGGAAACAAATACAAGTGTTTCCATTTTCATTAAACCTAACATTCCACTCATATCCATTAAAAATAAATGACCTACATCTTTAATATTGTAAGCTTCAAGATTAAATTTCATACCTTTTTTCTTTAGACTTTTGTTATCTTTTAAGTCGATTTGTTCTAATTCAAATTCTTTTTGTAATTTTTCTAATAATAATGCATTAATATTTGTCATAATAAAACCTCCTTTTGTATTATAGCATTTTTAATAATTTAATGTTTATAAATTTGTGTTTTTATATACTTTATATGAGTGAGGCAAATAATACAAAAATAAAAGATTAGTTTAGTTTTAATGACTTTATGTTTTTTACATATTCTGGTGGGAATTGTAACAGTAATATCGAACAATACTTGGTTAAATAATAAATCAAATAATGATTAAAAAACATTTATATATTATTAAAATCAATAAAATTATTAAATTGCCTTGTAGAAAATTTAAATAATAATGATATTTGATAGGAAAATCAAAAATATTTTAATACTTATTTCATTATGATATAATTTAGTAAAGGTGAGGAATATGCTAACTACAATAGTATTTGATGTTGATGGCACATTATTAAATTCAATTGAAGATATTAAAGATTCATTAAATATCGCTTTAACAAAGCTTAATTTTGAGCCATGTACAACAGAACAAGTTAAAAGATATGTGGGTTCTGGCGTAAAAGTTCTTGTTCATAGAGCATTACGTCCTTTTGAACATACTGATTCTGACGAAGGGAATGTTTTACAAATTTATAATTCCGAGTATGAAGAACATAAAAAAAATAAGACTAATACTTTCTTTGGAATTACAGAAGTTTTATATGGATTACGTAAAATGGGTATAAAACTTGCTGTTTTATCAAATAAGAAACACGAAGATGTAATAGATTTAATTCATCACTTTTTTGGAACTGATTGCTTTGATATGATATTAGGAAAGCAACATGGAATTCCAGTTAAACCAGACCCTGCTTCTTTAGTTGAAATTATGCATACTTTACATTGCCACGCAGAAGAAGTAATGGTTGTTGGCGATGGTGAAACTGACATGGAGCTTGCTAATAACTTAGGTGTAAAAAAATGTGCAGTAACTTGGGGATATCGTTCTTTTGAAGAACTTGAAAGTCATAGTCCAGATTATATGATTAATGAACCTCATGAATTATTAGATATTGCACAAGTTCTTCATGAAGATGTTAATGAAGATGATATCATTGAAAATGATTTCGATGATGCACGTCAAGCATCGAATGTTCAAATAGAGGACTAAAAAAATGACTAGAATTAAATTATATAACGCTCGCATATTAGATGTTAAAAAGATGAATGTTTTTGAAGGTGAAATTCACGTTCAAGATAATTTAATTGAATATGTAGGTAAAAACACTGAAGATAAAAATTTTGATAAATTTATAAACTGTCACGGCAATTTACTAATGCCGGGATTTAAAAATGCTCATACTCATTCGGGGATGAGTTTTTTAAGATCTTATTGTGATGATGTAGAATTACATGAATGGCTTTTTAATAAAGTCTTACCTTTAGAAGATAAATTAACTGGTGATGATATCTATTGGTTGAGTAAATTATCAATTTTAGAATATTTACAAAGTGGTATTACTACTAACTTTGATATGTATAACAAACCATTCCACATAGCAAAAGCAAGTGTTGAGATGGGATACCGTACTGTTATTACAGGATGTATTAATTACTTTGGTGATACCAAATATGAATTCATTCGTATGTATAACGATATGAATTCAATTGATCCTCTTATTACTTATAAATTAGGATTCCATTCTGTTTATACAATTAGTGAAGAATATTTAAAAACATTAGCTCTTGTATCACAAGAATTAGACCAGCCTGTTTATGCTCATATGAGTGAAACTGCAACTGAAGTTAGAGAATGTAGAGAAAAGCATAATGGTAAAACACCATTTGAATATATTAATGATTTAGGACTTTTAGAACACGGTGGAGGTTTCTATCATTGTGTTCATTTAAGTGAAAATGATTGTAAGATTATAAAAAATAAAAAGTTAAGTGTTGTAACTTGTCCAGCAAGTAATGCAAAACTTGCTAGTGGTATGGCTGATTTATACCCTTTAATGAAAAATGGAGTAACTATTGGTATTGGTACTGATGGTCCTGCAAGTAATAATTCTTTAGATATGTTTAAAGAAATGTTTTTAGTTAGTGCATTTGCTAAACTTAAAAATAATGATCCTATTGCAATAAAAGCTAAAGATATTATTAGAATGGCTACTATTAATGGTGCTAAAATTATGGGTTTAGATGATGCTTGTTGTTTAGAACCCGGACAACTTGCTGATATTATTATGATTGATTTGCATCAACCAAATATGCAACCTTATAACAATTTAATATCTAATTTAGTATACGCAGGTAATAAATTAAATATTAGAATGACAATGGTTAACGGAAAAGTGTTATACTCTAATGGAATATTTAATGTTGGAATTGAACCAGATGAAATATATGCAAAATGTAAGGAAATTGCATTAAGAGTTCAAGATAACAAAAATAAATAAATTTATAGAAAGGTCCCCCCAAAAAAATATGATTGATTTACATTTACATTTAGATGGCTCTTTAACTAAAGAGGATATTTTACATCTAGCAAGTATGCAAAATATTGAAGTTAATCCCGATGAACTTCAATTATCAGTTGATTTACATTGTGAATCTTTAAATGAATATCTTAAATGTTTTGATATTCCTTTGAAATTTATGCAAACAAAAGAAGCATTAAAATATAGTGCATATTCATTAACTAAAAGATTAGCTAATGAAGGTTTAATATACGCTGAAATTCGTTTTGCACCTCAACTTCATCTTCAAAAAGGATTAACACAAGCAGAAGTTGTTGAAGCAGCAATTGAAGGTATTAATGAAGGAATGAAAGAATGTCCTAGCATTAAAACTCAATTAATTTTATGCTGTATGCGAAACGATAATCCACCAGAAGTTAACTATGAAACAGTTGATGTTGCAAAGAAATATTTAGGTAATGGAGTTTGTGCAATTGATTTAGCAGGTGCTGAAGGTTTATACGGTACATATTTATTTGGCTATCTTTTTACACACGCTAATTCACTTGGAATTCCTTTTACAATTCATGCTGGCGAAGCTGATGGTCCTTTTTCTGTTAAACTTGCAATTGAATATGGAGCAAAAAGAATTGGACATGGTGTTAAAACTATTATGGAACCATCTGTTATGAAAATGGCAAAAGAAAAAAACATTATATTTGAGTTTTGTCCAACAAGTAATGTTAATACAAAAGCCATTAGTAAAATTAAATATATGCCATTAAATGATTTTGCTGAATATGGTTTAAAAATCACTATTAATACGGATAACAAGACAGTTAGTGATACAACCATAATGAATGAATACCGTCGTTTAATGAATAAATTTGAATTATCAAAAGGCGATATTTATAATTTCTTACATAACGCAGTTGAAGCATCTTTTACAAGCCAAGATGAAAAAGAAAATTTATATAAAATATTGGATGAAAAATTCGATGATTGGTATTTAAAACTTAAAGTATTTAAAGATAATAGTACTAGAGTATTATTTGATTAAATTAAAATAGCAGTAACTTAGTTGTTACTGCTATATTTTTTATTAATCATACTTTCAAAAAGAACAGAGAATTCATTAACTTTTCCTTGATAATAATCGTAACGCGATGCATAACCTAATTCTTCATAATTTTCGTTAAATATTGTTAAGCTA
Organism: bacterium; assembly: GCA_963651465.1. Taxonomy (GTDB): domain Bacteria; phylum Bacillota_I; class Bacilli_A; order RFN20; family CAG-826; genus SUG2458. The sequence goes on along the minus strand of CAVJPS010000015.1, from coordinate 27,538 downwards.
TCGTTCAATGTTCCATCAACGTAATATTGTAAAGTTGGTACATAACTAAAACCATATTTTTCTTTATATTCTTGATAAACATCTTCTTTATAAAATTCAGTTGTCTCAATACAATAAATTGTTTTATCCTTATTTCCTTTGTTAATTAACCAAGAATTTAAATAAAGACTTGAAAATGTACGACAGTCAATACAAGAATTACGGGCAAAGTAGACTAAAAAAGTTAAATTGGTATCAATTTTTGTTTGTAATTCATCAATTGTAATATCAATTAAAGGCGATTCTAAATAAAAATATTCTTTAATATAATCTTTTACTTTATTAATATTATTTTTATTGTTTTCCCATTTCTCATAGGCATTAATATGAGAAACTATTTGACCGTCTCTATATATGACTAATGTCGGAGTAGAAGGAGTAAAATCTAAATTAGTCGTTTTTGCAAATTCTGTATCTTTAATTTTATAAGTTACGATTTCATATTCTTCAATAATAGGATTTAATATTACTGAATAAAAATCAGTGGAACATAAACAAGTATCATCGTATGTCGATAAAAGAAAAGATTGTGATGAACTAATCATTGTATTTAATTCATCGTATGTTAAATCCTTATATACTTCTTTAATACCATTTTTTCTTTCTATCGCCCATGTATTACTATTATCATCGTTATTTTTTTTACATGCACATAAAGACATTAATGAAACTAGTGAAAAGAATAATTTATATATTTTTTTCATATTCTCACCTCGAATTTATTATACATAATAAAATTTAAAAATAAACAAAATAAGACATAATAAAAACTAATTTGACATATCT
>CAVJPS010000015.1:0-26703 GCA_963651465.1 bacterium | reverse complement strand
ATATAAAAAAACCTATAAAAAAAGCAAAAAAAATGCGACACTGTCTAAATATTAAAAAATAACGATTAAATCGCACTATTTCTTTAATTTTGGCTTCAAAAAAGGTTAAAAAAAGTTGATTTGAAAAATAATTCAAAAAAAAGTCTAAAAAAAGGTGTTGATTTTTGCTTCAATTTTATTTATTATTTTTTCGAGCAAAAAAGAACCTTACTTTGGATAAATATTTTGTTTATTTGGGGTGGGGTTTTCTTCATAAAGGAAACAATATCGAAGATCATTGCCAATATTTTCAATTTTAGTAAGGGGAGAGTACAAAAATGAAAAAAGATGATATTATTATTCAACTTACCGATGTTGCAAAGGAATTTAATGGTGATTATGCCGTCGAAGACTTCAACCTTTATGTCAAAAAAGGAGAATTTGTCACATTCCTAGGCCCATCAGGCTGTGGTAAAACAACCACATTACGTATGATTGCAGGTTTTGAAATGCCTAGCAAAGGTACAATTACTTTAAATGGTGAAGATATTACAAGAATTCCACCATATAAAAGACCTATTAATACAGTTTTCCAACGTTATGCTTTATTCCAACATTTAAATGTTTACGATAACGTTGCATTTGGATTAAGACTTAAAAAAGTTCCAAATGAAAATAAGCCAGGAAAGCTAAGAAAGTTAACTGAAGATGAAATTGATGCAAAAGTTATGCGTGCATTAAAGATTGTTGATTTAGAAGAATTAGAAGAACGTGATATTTCAACTTTATCTGGTGGTCAACAACAACGTATTGCTATTGCTCGTGCTATTGTTAACGAGCCTGAAATTTTACTTCTTGATGAACCTTTAGGCGCTTTAGATTTAAAGATGAGAAAAGAAATGCAACTTGAATTAAAAGAAATGCATAAAAAATTAGGCATTACTTTTATTTATGTTACACACGATCAAGAAGAAGCTTTAACTTTATCTGATACGATAGTTGTTATGTCTGATGGTTTAATTCAACAAATTGGTACCCCAGAAGATATTTATAATGAACCAAAAAATGCATTCGTTGCTGACTTTATTGGTGAATCAAATATTTATGCTGGTACAATGATGGGTGATAAGAAAGTTAAGTTCTTAGGTACAACATTTGAATGTGTTGACGATTTCCCTAAAAATGAAAAAGTAGATATTGTTATCCGACCAGAAGATATTGATATTAAATCAAAAGATAAAGGAATGGTTAACGGTGTTTTAGTTAATAAAATCTTTAAAGGTATTCACTATCAATATACTGTAATGGTTGGTAAACAAGAAGTGCTTATCCAAGATACAAAAGATAGAAAAATTAATGAAGAAGTATCTTTATCAATTGATCCTGATTTAATTCACATTATGAAAAAAGAATATACAGAAAACGCATATGAAGGATATATTACTAAAAACAATCAAGTATGTTTCGCAAACGGAACATTTGATTGTGACGTAACTCAATTAATCCCTCATTCAACCCTTGACGAAGAAGGTTATCTTGTTGACGAAAATGGGGTAAAATATGATTTAACTGATGCTGACGTTTCAATCAAAGTTGGTTTAAATGATATTGAAATTTGCGATGACGTAGAAGCTGGTCAAAGTACTGGTGAAATTATTTCTACAATTTATATTGGTGACCACTACGAAGTTATTGTTCGTAATGACGAAGATGATTTTATTGTTAATACTGAATATACATGGAATGAAAATGATTTAGTTAGTGTAAAAATTGCTCCAGAAAAAATTAAAATGAAATTAAAAGCTGAGGCAAAGAACTATGTCAAATAAAAAAATAGATGAAGAAATTGTTTCTAGCAAAGAAACAAAAGAAATAAATTTAGAATCTTCTAATTCTCATCAAGAAGAGAAAAAGAAGAAATGGTTCTTCCACTTTCAAAGAAAATACCTAGCTATTCCATATATTTTATTCATGATATTCTTTGTAGTATTACCAATTTTGGTAGTATTTTACTATGCATTTACAAATTCCACTGGACACTTCTCTTTTGAGAATGTTTCAAAATTCTTTAATGACCAATCAAAAGTTGATGTTCTTGTATTAAGTTTTGTATACGGATTTGCAAATACTGCTATTTGTTTACTTATTGGTTATCCTATAGCTTATATTCTTGCAAATAAAAATTTTAATAAAAATTCATTATTAGTTATGATGTTTATTATGCCTATGTGGATTAACTTTGTTATTCGTACTTGGGCAACAAGAGACTTATTAAGTTGGATTGGCCTAGGTGGCGGTAAATATCCTCAATTTGCAACTATGGTTGGTTTAGTAAGTAACTATTTACCATTTGTTATCTTACCTTTACATTCAACCATGTTAAAAATGGATCGTAGCCAAATCGAAGCTGCTGCTGATTTAGGTGCTTCTCCAGTCAAACAATTTACAAAAGTTATTATTCCTATGACAATGCCTGGTATTGTTAGTGCTGCAACAATGGTATTTATGCCTACAATGTCATCATATGTTATTTCCGATATCTTATCAGAAGGTAACGTTATTTTATTTGGTAAATATATTGACCAATTATTTGGACAAAGTGACTGGCATAATGGATCGTTCTTAGCTCTTGTTATGCTTGCATTAATTGGTTTAAGCGTATTAATCACTCGTAAATTTTCAAAGGGTGATGGAGAGGAGAAGAGTAACTTATGGTAAAAAAGATATTTGCAAAATCATATTTATACTTAATTCTCTTGTTAATGTATATTCCAGTATTTACTCTTATTGTATTTAGTTTTACTGAGACAACTTTAGTTGGTACTTGGGATACATTTTCGTTAAATTTATATGTTAAATTATTCCAAAACAAGAAGATTATGGAAGCTCTTGGTAATACTTTATTAGTTGGTTTTACAAGTGCTATCGTTTCAACTATTTTAGGAACATTAGGTGCTATTGGTACCTTCTATTCTTCTAAAAAATTTAAACATATATCTGAAACTATTAACCAAATTCCAGTTGTAAATGCTGAAATAGTTATGGCTTTATCTCTTGCTGTATTATTTGTTGCATTCTCTTGGAAAAATGGTTTCTTTACTCTTTTAATTGGTCACGTTGTATTAACAATTTCATTTGTATATTTAAACGTTAAACCTAAATTAAAACAAATGGATGCAAATATGTACGAAGCTGCTCTTGATTTAGGATGTACTCCAAATCAAGCATTAGTAAAAGTTATTTTACCTGAAATTCTTCCTGGTATTGTTAGTGGCTTTATGCTTGCATTCACATTATCTTTAGATGATTATGTTATCACTGCATTTACTCGTGATAATAGTTTTAACACCTTATCAACATACGTTCAAGGTGTTATTGTTAAATCTTCAATTCCACCAGAGTTAAGAGCTTTAACAACAATTATTTTCTTATTTGCTATTGCTATTCTTATTATTAATAACTTTACAAGTAAGAAATCTCATAAATCTCGTGTTAGAACAAAGAAAGGTAATATGTAAAATGAAAAAAATTGTTTTAGGTTTTGCTTTAGCAGCTTTATTCATACCTGTTTCACAAGAAGCAACAAAAGAAATTGGTGCTAAAACTGTTAGTACATATCATATCGGTACTCCAACAATAAAAAATGCTGAAAAACGTACTTTAAAAATTTATAACTGTGAAGATTATATTTATGAAGATGATGATCAACGTACAATGGCTGACCTTTTTGCTGATTGGTATGCTGAAAATTATGGTGAAGAAATTAATGTTCAATATGATTGCTACGATACTAACGAAACAATGTACAATCAAGTTTCACAATTAGGAAAACAATATGATTTAATCGTTGCGTCTGACTATATGATTGAAAAAATGCGCAGTGAAGATTTACTTCTTAAATTTGATGCAGCATCTATTCCTAACTATACTTCAAACTTATCACCATATTTAAAAAATATTTTTGACTCAAACGGCTATAGTGATTACGCTGCTGCTTATATGTGGGGAACAATGGGCCTTGTTTATAACCCAGCTAATGTTAGTGATGAAGATGTTCAAACTTGGGAAGTTCTTTGGAATTCTAAATATAAAAATAAAATCTCAGTTAAAGATTCAATGAGAGATACATACATTTTAGGGATTTTTAAAGCATATAAACATGTATTTGATTTATTAGGTGAACAATATGAAGCTGGTTTAATTACTTCAGATTACTACAAATCAAAAGTTAATGAATATATCAATCTTTGTGATGATGCAACATTAGAAGAAGTAGAAGATGCTTTAACTTCATTAAAAGAAAATATTTATGGTTTTGAAGTCGATAGTGGTAAAAATGATATTGTTACAGGTAAAATTGATATTAACTTTGCTTGGTCAGGTGATGCTGCTTACGCTATTGAATTAGCAGCTGAAGAAAACGATTGTGAATTACGTTATAGTCTTCCTGAGGAAGGTTCAAACATTTGGTTTGATGGCTTCTGTATGTTAAAAGGCGCTCAAACAGATTTAGCACAAGCATTTATTAACTATATTTCAGCTCCTGAAAATGCTGTTTTAAATATGGATTATGTCGGATATACATGTGCAATTGCTGGCGAAGACGTTCTTGCATACCTTCACGAAAACTACGATGCTGAAGAAGGAACAGATGAATTATATGAATTAGATTTATCTTATTTCTTTGGAGATACAGTTGATGCATCAAGTGTAACAACAATCTCTGCTGAAGGTAGTGAAAAATTAGGTGCATTAAATGCTCGTTTCCCATCATTAGAAGCTATTAATCGTTGTGGTATGATGCACGACTTTGGTAGTGAACGTAATTTAGCTGTTGTTGCTATGTGGGCACGTGCTAGAGCTTCTAGAATTTCTTATACTACCTATATTATTCTTGGCTGCATTGCTTTAGTTGGTATTGGCTTTGGAACACACTATGTAGTTAAAAAAGTACTTTCTAAAAAGCGTCGTCAAGCTAGACGTGCTCAAAATGCTGCTAAATAATAAATAATTTAATAATTATTTTAATAAACATCTTGAAAAAATTGCTTAGCGATGATATATTTATAGACGTCGCTAAGACATGGATCCTTAGCCAAGTGGTAAGGCAATTGACTGCAACTCAATGAGCGTTGGTTCGACTCCGACAGGATCCTCCATCTTTTTAAAAACTTTTTTAAAAAAGTAATTGAAATTGAAAGTCGTGTTTGCTATACTATATTAGCGATGCGCCTATAGCTCAACTGGATAGAGTGTTAGACTACGAATCTAAAGGTTGCGAGTTCGATTCTTGCTGGGCGCACCATTATTTCGGGAAATAGCACAGCTTGGTAGTGCATCTGGTTTGGGACCAGAGGGTCGCAGGTTCGAATCCTGTTTTCCCGACCATTGTTTATGTCATGATTAAGTTCATGTGGAACATAGATTAAAAGTTTTTAAAGTTTTTTATTAAAAAAACTTGCAAATGACTCGCAAAATGTGTAAAATCAATTTTGCGTAAGTCAATGACATGGGGCTGTAGCTCATCTGGGAGAGCACCTGCTTTGCAAGCAGGGGGTAGAGAGTTCGATCCTCTTCAGCTCCACCATGTTTATTTGGCTGTGTAGCTCAGTTGGCTAGAGCGGCCGGTTCATACCCGGCAGGTCGTGGGTTCGACCCCCTCCGCAGCTACCAATTAAGTTTACGCAATTTTTTTTTAGAAAAAAGTTTTGCATTATATGCCATATGGCTTTGGACCCTTAGCTCAACGGTTAGAGCCGTCGGCTCATAACCGACTGGTTATAGGTTCGAATCCTATAGGGTCCACCAAACATTTATTAAATACGGAGAATTACCCAAGTGGTTGAAGGGGTCGGTCTTGAAAACCGATAGGGGATGAAAGTCCCGCTAGAGTTCGAATCTCTAATTCTCCGCCAGTTTATCGCAGGGTAGAGCAGTTGGTAGCTCGTCGGGCTCATAACCCGGAGGTCGTAGGTTCAAGTCCTATCCCTGCAACCAAGGATATTACAGTATCGAAATAACGATACTGTTTTTTTTTTCTAAAAAGCACCTCCTTCTTTTTCTTTATTAATGTTTGTGATACATTATAAATAGGAGAAAAAATTATGAAAAATAGAATTTATATTTTTGTTCCAATCGTTGTTTTTGTTGTATGTTTTATTATTGGTTCAATCAATAATATTGATTTAGCTATTAATCAAACTATATATTCAGAAGGAAATTTATTTGGACTTATTTTTGCTGCAATAGGCATGTTACCAGGATATGGATGTCTTGCATTTTTAGGTGGTGCGTTATTTGTCTTAGCATTTAAAGGAAAAGAAATGAAAATGATATTTAAAGTATTATGTTATTTCTTTTCATTTGGTTTAGCTGCTTTTACAATTTATTATGGTGGAAAAGAAATCATTTCCGTTAATGCATTTAATGTACCAGATAAATGGTATATTGGTTATCCTATAAGCTTAGTAACAATGGGATTATTCTATTATTGGGGATTTGTTACAGTTAAAAATAATTACAATCCTCGGTTATGGATTTTAATTTTAATTATGGGTATGGTAGCTTTCTTAGCTCTTGTTCCTGGCGTAACTCTTATTAAAATTATTTTACATCGTCCTCGTTTTAGATATGTAGTTAATAGTGGACTTGTAGAATACCATAATTGGTGGGAACGTTGTAGTGAATACAAAGATTACTTAGGACAAATTGTAAATGGCTTAAAAGTAACTTCAGAAGAATTTAAATCATGTCCTTCCGGTCATACTGCATGTAGTGCTCTTGCAATGATGTTCTTTGCTTATCTTCCACTTTTCTATAATAAAGGTGAAAAATATCAACATTTATTCTTCTTTGGAGGAATGGCTTGGTGTTTTATAGTAGCATTTACGAGAATGCTTATAGGGGCTCATTATCTAACTGACGTTTCGTTAGGTGGATTAATCTTTATGTTATTCTTTGTTATTGGTAATGAATTTGTTTTACGTTATTATTTAAAAGAAAAAAAAGAAAAAATTTAGAAATTAACGAAAAATAAATATTTTTATAAAAATTCTATTCAAAAATAAAAATTAATATTATAATGTTTTTTGTTAAAGCTAATTGTAAGCTATATGTACCAATCTAATTTTTATTAGAATATAGATATTGCAATTGCTTTAATGTAATCCACGAGATGGGCAACGAAAAATTGATCCATCTCTCTTTTTTTTGAATATATTGATTTTTATGTTTTTCTAAATATATAATAAAGTAAAGGAGAAATGAGAAAACTCTCATTAAATAAAATATTTATGGAATTAAAAGGATCAAAAACTGAAAAAAATTTAATGAAAGCTTTCGCAGGTGAATCACAAGCTCGTAATAAGTATACTTATTGGGCAAGTGTTGCAAAAAAAGAAGGCTACGAACAAATTGCTGCTATTTTCTTAGAAACAGCTGAAAACGAAAAAGAACACGCTAAAATGTGGTTTAAAGAATTACAAGGTGGTGCTTTAAAAGCAACTCGTGAAAATCTTGAACAAGCTGCAAATGGTGAAAATGAAGAATGGACAGATATGTATCCTCAAATGGCTGCTGACGCTCGTGAAGAAGGATTTATGAAACTTGCTGCTCAATTCGAAGGTGTCGCAAAGATTGAAAAAGAACACGAAGAAAGATATCGCAAAATGTTAAAAGCCTTAGATGAAGGTAAAATTTTTGTTAAAGACGATATCGTAATGTGGAAGTGTCGTAATTGTGGTCATATTCATGTTGGTAAAAATGCACCATTAGTATGTCCGGTATGTGCACACCCACAATCATTTTTTGAGATTAAAGCAGAAAATTATTAATTCAAATAAAAGAAAGGGCCAAGGCCCTTTTTTCTTTACACATAAAGTTCTGTGTTATTTACATTTAATGAAGTAGGTGCAATATATTCGATAAAGTTCATACTAAAGAATGGATTTGTATATGTACCATCTTTTGTTTTATCAATAACAATTGTAAATGAGCCTTTAACACTTTTACTATCTTTACTATATGTATAACCATATAAATCGCCGTAATGCATAAAAGGTAAATTATAGCTTTCTATTTCGTCGATTAAATCTTGTGGCATTACTCTTATAAGAGAGTCAATACTATAGTCAACATCGGTTTCAATCGTAAAATAATCACTAAGCTTTAAATAAGCTTCCTCAGACGTAGTGACAATATTACTAACATATTCAAAACTTACTGCAATTTGTGTCTCTACGAGGCTATAATAGCCCTTATTTGTCTTTTTAAGACCAGGTGATGTAACTGTAAGCTTTTTAAATTCATAAGTTGGTTTAGTAAATACTTTTGTATTCCATGTTAAATCACCAACTTTTAAGTTAATAACAACGTATCCTCTAAAATCATTTATCTTAGTAACAACACATTTATTGTCATAAGTTTCAATAGAAACAAGATTTTCATGAGATGTACTCCAAATGAAATCTTCAGTTTGATTTGTTGGAGTTACAGTTGCTTCTAATTCATAAGTATTAGTGTTAATATAACGTTTATTAACAGTTAAATTATTTTCTTCATTATCTTCTAAAATGAAAGATGTATTGTTATCGTCATTACTTACTTCTACATAAGTATTATCATAAGATTGAACATTCTTATTTTTATTAAGTTCTAATCCTAAAATACCTCCTCCTAATATAATGAAAGATGTTCCTAAAATTGTAAAATATTTATATTTCATATATAAACCTCCTACATATAATTTCGAAAAAACTTTAAAAATTCCTTAAAAAATTATAAATATTAAAAAAACTTAAATATTTTATTATTTTCACTTGCTTTTTTTGTCATTTTTTTGCATAATAAAAAAGCGCTAAGTCATGGACCAGTGGTGTAGCGGTTAACATGTCTCCCTGTCACGGAGAAGATCGCGAGTTCGATTCTCGTCTGGTCCGCCATCTTATTTAGATGGTCCGGTAGCTCAGTTGGTAGAGCAATGGACTGAAAATCCATGTGTCGCCGGTTCAATCCCGGCTTGGACCACCATTTTTAAGATAAACAGGTTTGATAGTCAATTATCAAACCTTTTTTCTTTCTAAATAAGATTAGTTGTAATTAGATATTAATATAACAGTAAGACGATCAAACACTATTGTGAATGTGATGAAAATGTTACTAAAAGAAGACTATTACAAATTAAAAAAAAGAAGACATTAATTAGTCTTCTTGATTTTTAAATTCTTTTGCCATCTAGTTGATGCACGTAAGTCATCTTTAGATACACTTGATTTAACTTTATATACGTGTTTTGTACCACGTGGAGTTAAACCATTGTATTCAACTTCACCAAGTTCACCATAGATTTCTTTAACTTTAGAGAAATCAAATGGTGCACATGAGAAGATATCTGCAAAGATTGTTTTAGTTTTATAACTATAATGTAATGCAATATGAGATTGTGCAATAACAATAATAGCACTTAAGTATTTTGGTTTAATTGGAGTTGATTTTAAAACGAATGGACGAGTAATTGGATCCATATTGATTTCTAATACTTTACGTTCTAGGAAATCAAAGAATGTTTCCATTGAAGGAACATTACTTGTTTTAATTTCAGTCATTAAATGAGGACCAAAATCACATTGAGCATCATATTCAATATATGGATAATCTTTATTACTACGATCAACAACAAACTTATTAGAAGCTTGTTCATCAAAAGGTAATTCTTTTAATAAGAAGTTATATGCATCGTCATCATTAAAATCACCATCAACAAAAATATCAACGAAATAACATTCTCTAATTGGAAATGTATGAATTGTAATATGACCACCTTCAAGTAAGACAAAGGCACTAATACCTAAATCGTCTTTTACTTTACCATAATAATATGGAATTAAGCTTGGCGGACAAATTGGATTTAATTTAAGAACATAAGTTAAATGATTTAGTAAATCATTAATGTGTTTCATGTCGTTTAATTGAAATTGGTTTGCTCCATAACAATCGAGCATTAAATGTTTTTTCATTTTAAAAATTATCCCTTCCTTTACTTCTTGTTACTTAATAAGTAGAAAACTTCATATAATGTTTTAAGTCCTAGCCATGTTGTAACGTTATTTACATCAATAAGTGGTGAAATTTCAACTAAGTCCATTGCACCAACTGGTAAGTTTGTAATAATATATTTAACAATTTCAAGAATAGTTAAGCTAGATGGCCCAAATGCTTCTGGTGTTCCGGTACCAGGAGCAAAACAAGGATCATTTGCATCAATATCGTATGATAAGTAAACCAAATAATCATCATTAGCGAATTTTTGCTTTAATGTTTTTAAAATTTTCTTAATTCCGTTATTTAATATATAAGTTGCATTAAAAACTTTTAATTCAGGATGTTCTGCAAAATATTTTACTTCTTGGGATTCGTATCCACGAATACCAATCATAACGATATCTTTTGTATCGTATCCATAATCGATTGAACGACGATTTGGGCAAGCATGAGAATATTTGCTATCTTCATACTCATCACAAATATCTGGGTGGGCATCGATATGAATTATTGCAGGTTTCTTATTAACTTTTTTACAATAATCAAAGAATGCTCTTTCTGTAGCAATAGCAATAGAATGGTCTCCCCCAACGAATAAAGGAAATTTATTTTTTTCCATTACTTTGTAAGCTTCTTTTTGAAGACGTATAAAATATTTTTCAATTGATTCATTACTTTTTTGAGCAATATCGCCGTTATCAAAGATTTTGCAATTTTCAATTTCAAATCCATCTTTAGTCAAAGGTGGAAATGATTTAGATAATTCACGCATAACATGTGGCTCTTCACTAGCGCCTTTACCAATTGAAGCATTTTTATCAAATGGAACACCGGTGAGAATGATTTTTGCATCATCAATATTTTTTGTAATTAAGCCACGGAAAATTTCTTCTTCCATAGTCGTCCTCCTAAATTCGTATTAATTATGCAATTTTATAACACAAATAACAATATTTTTTTATATAATTTTTAATATTTTTTTTTACTCAAAAAACTAGATTAATATAATATTATTTTTTTAAATTTCAAATTCATACTTTTTTTACCTTTTTTAGAAAAAATATAGTATTTACTTAAATTAGATACATTGAAATTTATTAAATAAAAGACTAAAATAAAATTAAGAAATAAATTATAAAAAATGGGAGGGATAATAATGAACGAAGAAGAAAACATAATTATAAGTGAAAACAGGAATACTTATGATCAAGATAATCCTAAAAAAAAGGGTGGCTCAATTGTATTGATTATTGTTGGCATTTTATTATTAATTGCAGCAATATATGGTGCTGTTATGGTTGGATCACTTCATCAAACATTACTACAAAGTGCTGGTAGTGAAGATTCAAGTGAAGTATTTGGTAATGTTGTGGGTTTAATTTTACTATTACCAACGATAATTGTTGGTCTAGTAATTATAGGAATTGTTGCAATTGTATTTACAGCTTTATCTTTATCAAAATTTATTAAAATTAAAAGAACATATAATGAAATTCATAAATTAACATTAGCAAATTTAATTATATATTCTTTAAACACTGTTTTATGTATTTATATGGCAATTACTCTTGTTGTGATTTTTACTATAGCAAATAAAGATTCAAGCTCAACTGAAACATCATTCTTACTATTATCATTATTACATTAATAAAAAAGACACGGATTAACTTTATATATCCGTGTCTTTTAGTTTATTAAATAAAAAAAGGATTAGCGGGGCGCTTGTTGCTAATCCTTGGTGGTTTTTTAATGGATCGGGATTACATCCATTAAAATAGTAGAATGGGAAAGGATGTAAACAATTTTTGTTTACGAAAGATATAATATATTAACAAAAGGTAAAAAAAAGGTAATTTTAGGGTCATAAAATAAAAAAATTAAAAAAGTTTAATTTTTATGAAAAAAAAAGATTAGTGAACAATCACTAATCTTCTAAAAAAGAGAGAAAGAGAACACTTTTTTATTCTAATACCATAATAGTTAAGTTCTCGTCATATCTTAACTATTAAAAATTAGACAACAGAATAACTATTACATTAGAACCCTTTAGTGAGGAATAAGGGACATTTACATACTGTATCAACCGAACTTACATTTTTGTAAATAATTGATCCAATTACTAATACAATAGTGAGTATTAGAATAGCTAAAGCTACAATAAGTAAGATATTAACTTTTTTCTTTCTCATACAAGCCTCCTATAATGTAAATGATATCTAAAATAATAGTTATGCCTTAAATATAATTCGTTGTTAGGTAATAAATCGGTAAATTTTTTTTAATATGTATTAGTTTACTAATGAATTTTAGTTATAATATAAATATGTAAAATACTAAAAATTTAAATAATGAGGAGGGTGAAATATGGAAGCATTCTTAGAACATGCTTATAATAACTTAGTTTTGATTTTTTTAATTGTGTCACTAGTTGTTGCGATTGTTCAAACCTTTAATATTATTCCTCGTTATAAATTAGCTTGTACTCTTCTTACATTTATAACTGTTATCTTAACAATATTTATTGAAGAATGTGAACATTGGTCAATGGTTCATGGTTATGTTAAATTAAGATTAGTATTAAGTGTATTTAAGTATTTGCTATATCCCTTAATTATGTTATTTGTCATAATGATGATTGAAAAGCAAAAATTAAATATTTGGATTTTATGGGGAAGTTATATTGTAAATGTATTAGTTTATACTTCCGCATTCTATAGTGATATTGCCTTTACTATTTCAAGTGACAATCACTGGTCTGGTGGGCCATTACGTTATTTTGTTTACGTTATATCATTTTGTTATATTGCCTACTTTGTAATAGCTTTCTATTTTAAGCACAAAAAAGATCGTAGTATTCTTATAACATATTCTTTAATTGTTTTATTCGTTGCTGTTGCAATGCTCTTTGGAATGATAAGTAGTGATAATGATTATATCATATTGGATTCTACAATTTTAGGCGGTCTTCTATATTATTATTTAAGTTATGCGTTTATTAAATCAAATGAATCATTACAAATAAAAGAAATCGAATTAAAAAATAAGCAAAATGAATTAATGATTTCTCAAATGAAACCACATTTTATATATAATACTTTAAATACTATTTATAGCTTAGTCGATATTGATAAGGAAAAAGCTAAAGAAACAATTGCTAAGTTTGCAAAATATTTACGTGTTAATCTTGATTTAAAAAATGAATTAATTAATATTAATGATGAAATTAATCATTGTATGAACTATACCGATATTGAAATGGCTCGTTATAAAAATATTGTAGTCAATTACGATATTCAAGACATTGCATTTAAAATTCCACCATTGTCGGTACAACCAATGATTGAAAATGCAATTAAACATGGTATTCGTATCCGTGATGAAGGTATAGTTAACGTATCTACTTATAAAGAAGATGATTATCACATTGTAAAGATAGAAGATAACGGAATCGGCTTTAAAGAAGAAGATATTGATAAAAATAAAGAACATGTTCATATAGGTCTTAATAATGTTAGAACAAGAATTACTGAATTATGTAAGGGCGAATTAATTGTTTCATCAGTTATTGATGTTGGGACAACTATTATTATTAAAATTCCTGTAAAGGTAGATGAGGAGGATTAAATATGAAAGTTTTATGTGTAGATGATGAACCATATGCTTTAGATTTATTATTAAAACATTGTGAAAATGTTGAACGTATTACAAGTTATAAAGGATTTACAAATCCATTAGAAGCTTTTGAATACGCAAAAACAGAAAATATTGATGTTGCACTATTAGATATTGATATGCCTGAAATTAACGGGCTTCAATTAGCTAAAAAATTAAAGCAAATAAATCCTTTATTAAATATTATTTTCTGTACTGCATATGATCAATATGCCTTACAAGCTTTAGCAGAAGATTGTAGTGGCTATTTACTAAAACCAATTCTACTAGAAGATTTAGAACATCAATTAGATATTTTAAGATTCAAAGTTGAAAAACATTCTTCTCATAAAATTAGAGTGCAATGCTTCGGTAATTTTGAAATATTTGTCAACGGTGCTCCTTTACAATTTGTACACGGAAAAACAAAAGAATTATTAGCTTATCTTATTGACCGTAAAGGCGCTTTAGTAACTACGCGTGAAATAAAATCTATTATATGGGAAGATGAAGGCCACGATGAATATATGAAAGTTATAAGACGTGATTTATTAAAAACTTGTGAGAGCAACGGAATTAGTGACTTTATAATTGCATCTAAGGGCTTATTAGGAATTAATAAAGAAATATTAGAGTGCGATTATTATGATTTTATCTTAGGTAAAGCTTACGCAATTAATGCATATCGTGGTGAATATATGAATCAATATTCTTGGGCCGAATATACAAACTCAACTTTATTCAATGATGAATCAAGTTTAACTTCAAAAGCATATCATTAAGAAACAAAGGCAAGTGATTATTCACTTGCCTTATTTGTTTCTATTTTTTTTGATTTTGGATGAATTTTAACTATTTTAATAGTATCATTCCAATCTTTTAATAATCTATGTATTGCTTCACCACACATTTGCTTTTCTTGTTTAGTAAAGTCATTCATTGAAATCATCATACGATATAAGTTTGTAATTGGAAATCTTAATAAATCCGGAACAGTATTGATATTTGCTAATTTAAACAATCTAAAAATACAGCTAATTATTACTTCACGTTCGTGTTCTGATAATTCATCAATCCATTTGTTAATAGCTAAATTATTAATTCGAGATACATAAGTATTGGTATCCATGTAGATAAAGTCGCCTGTATCAACATTAATATTCCAACTATAAGGGTTATGTTGAATAATTGAAATACTATTACATTTAATAATTTTAAAATTATAATCGCATTTTAGTAATATACCAATTATACTATCGTGAGGTACTGTTTTATAAATACGATCTTTAATAGCTAAGAAGTTTTCATCATTAGATAAGTCTTTTTGCATGCCAGGACCATCGTGATCAAAGACAGCCATAATATGATCTTGTAATTCTTTTTGACAATAAACACTTGCATAACGAGCTAAGTTACCACCTTTAGAATGTCCGCCAACATAAATTGTTCCATCTAAATAAGGCATAACCTTATTAACATAATCAACTGCTAATGCTTGAGAAGGAATTTCAGATAATAAAGCCATATTAAAATCTTCTTTCCAGCCCAAGATGGTAATATCAGTGCCTCTAAATGCAATATAATTTATATTATTATCTAATTTAAATGTCATTGCGGCGAATTGAATTTCATTTTTAGGGTCAAAAACGCTTTTAAAGAAGTTAATACGTAAGTTGCCAAAACGTTTGGATTCAATTAACTTTTTTAAGAATACACGATTTTTTGGTAAATCTAATGTATGTTGTATCAAATCTTTTAAAGAAGTTTCGTTTTCAACTAAGTCTCTTAAATATATATCTTTGTGATTAAAGAAATCTTCATCATCAATCCCATATACATAACCTTCAAAAATTTGATATGAAAGGTTACATAGTACTAAGCTATCTACTTCACTAAAAGGTTTTTTAGAAAAACTTTTATTTCCCATTTTTTCAATATATCCGACAATATTTTTCATAACAGTACCTTCTTTTTTATATTATAACTAATTAAACTACATTTATAAAATATTAATATACAAAACATTTTGAAATGTGTTAAACTAAAATTAAGTAAATTATCAAGATATGTCCACTTCTATAATTTAAATCATTTGTCGCAAAGGTCTTATTTATTAGTTAGTGCTCAAGTCTTATTTACCCGAAATAGGAGGAAACCATGGAAGACAAAACTTTAGTTTGTAAAGATTGTGGTAAAGAATTTGTATTCTCAGCTGGAGAACAAGCTTTCTACAAAGAAAAAGGATTTGAACACGAACCAGTCCGTTGCCCTGAATGCCGTAAAGCTAGAAAAGCTAAATACGCTGATAAAGAAGCAAAATAATTTGGTTATTAATGTCTCAAATTAAAGGAGAAGAATTATCTTCTCTTTTTATTTTATTATTTTTATAAATTATGATTTATGATTATAATATAAATAGATTAAGGAGGAAGTATAATATGTCAAAAAGATCAACAGGCGGATTAGTATTAAGCCTATGTTTCTGGTCAGTTGTATTACTAGGTATTGCTTATTTATTATCAATCGTATTTGGGTTAATCGGTTGGTATACACCTTCTAGTATATGCTCATATGTTGCTCATATATTAATGTTAGTTGGTGTTGTCCTTGGTGGTTTCTGCTATTTATCTAGTGTTGGTGGCAAATATCGTGTCTTATGGATTGTATTATTTGTCATTGGTGTCCTAATGGGTGTCTTAGGATTAACAATTAGTTTTGGTTGGGTTCATCTTTGGTAATACAATAACAAGATTAAAAGTGGAACTTTGATAGGTTCCATTTTTTCTTTTATAAATTTTAATAGTGTTTAAAAAAAATATAATTTTAAACCATAATAAATTGTTTAAAAAAAGTAAAAAAAATGTTTTACTATTAATGGGTGGTATTATGGAAACGATCGTGGCGCGTTTAATAAAATTTGCTCAAATGTATTTAGATTTACAAAAAGAAGATACTAGATATGTTTGGGACAAATTATGTCGAATTTTAAAAATTAATGATTATAATTATGAGACTTTAGATTATTACGATAATAATATTAGAGCAATTCTTGATGATTTATTCAAACAATTGAATAGTAATGGTAAAAAATACTTATATAATGATTTTCTTTTATTAAGTGATGAAATTATGGATGTTCTTACACCTTTACCAAGTGTTATAAATAATAAGTTTCATAATGAAGTCAATTATGCTCCCACACTTGCAATGGAATATTTATATAATTTAAATATGAACGATAACTATATTAATAATATTAGTTCTTATCAAGATGAATGGATAGATTATAAAGATTATTATAAATTTAAATACATTGTTGAAGATTCTAATAATAATTCTTTAAATAGACCTAATAAAAGAGAAATATATTTTAATTTTAACAATCATGATTGTACTTTCTTATTTAATTATAGTGAAAATCTTAATCGAGAATTTGAATTTAAAACTACATCAGAAGATATAAAAGATATATTAAGTGATGAATATGAATTTTTAAAGACATTTAATAATTTGTTTATTTGTAACGTTAATTATGAATTTAAAGGGGCTAGTAAAGAAATAAACTTCTTTGAACGAAAAGGTTCTAATATGATTATCAATAATTTCTATCCTAATACTTCAATTGAAATATTAGATACTAAATTTAATACTCTTTTATTACGTAGCGATAATAAAGATGAAATTATTGATACAGCTTTATACATTACAAATACTTGGAAAATATTAAATCCAAATAATTATGTTTATTACATTACTTCAATTGACGATAATTATTACGCAATGAGAATTGTATTACTTAATAAACATCTTGAAGAGATTGATAATATTTTTGTAGATAATATAATTGATACAAATTTTGTATATACCGGAAATGTTATTTTAAATGCTCAAACTAAAAAAGATATTTCAAAACTTGCAAATCTATTAAGTGATGATACTTTTGATATTGATTGGTATCTTAATTCAAACCTCGAACTTAATAAATATAAAAATATGATTTTACAATTAATTGATAGAAAAAATGTAAAAGTTGATAAAAATGAAGCAATCTCTACTATTCAAAATGAAATAAGTATAAATATAGACAATGCATTAAAAGAATTAATTGCTTATAATAAAGACGAAGAATTAATAAGTTTCATAAATTTATTGAAATAACTAAGGGGGAATATAAATGGCAGTATTAGTAACTGGTGGCGCAGGCTATATTGGTAGCCACACTGTTGTTGAATTATTAAACAATGGTTATGATGTTGTTATTGTTGACAACTTATCTAATTCAAAAATTGAAGTTTTAAATCGTATTCAAAAGATTACTGGCAAACTTCCTACTTTCTATCAAGTTGATTGTTGTGATAAAAAGGCTTTTGAAGAAATATTTAAAAAAGAAAAAATTGAAGATGTAATTCACTTTGCTGGATTAAAAGCTGTTGGTGAATCAGTTAAAATCCCTTTAAAATATTATCGCAATAATATTAATTCTACTATTGTATTAGTTGAATTAATGGAACAATATGGTGTTAAGAATTTAGTTTTCTCATCAAGTGCTACAGTTTATGGTACACCAGAAATTGTCCCAATTAAAGAAGACGCTCCAACTGGTAAAGCTACAAACCCATATGGTAAAACAAAATGTATGATTGAAGAAATCTTATCAGATGTTCAATATATTAATAAAGATATGAATATTGCTTTATTACGTTACTTCAATCCTATTGGTGCTCACCCTACTGGTTTAATTGGTGAAGATCCAAATGGCATTCCAAATAATTTAATGCCATATATCACACAAGTTGCAGTTGGTAAATTAAAAGAATTAGGCGTCTTTGGTAATGACTATAAAACAGTTGATGGTACTGGCGTTCGCGATTATATTCACGTTGTTGATTTGGCTATTGGACACTTAAAAGCTTTAGATAAATTACACACAAATTGTGGATTATATATTGTTAACCTTGGTACTGGTAAGGGTACTAGTGTTCTTGAAATGGTAAAAGCTTTTGAAGACGCTAACAACATCAAGATTCCTTACGTTATTAAAGATAGACGTCCAGGTGATATTGATGAATGTTACGCTGATTGTACAAAGGCTAATAAAGAACTTAACTGGGTTGCAAAGTACACAGTTAAGGATGCTTGTAAAGATTCTTGGAACTGGCAAAAAAATAATCCTAACGGATATAATGATTAATCTTAAAGGTAATAACAAGTCGTATGAAGCGATAAAGTTATTACCTTTTTTAATATATATATTACTAGTTTTTATAAAAAGATAAGATATAAATTTTAAACAATTTTTATGGTTGTATGTTTTTAATCAATTTATAATCTTAAAAAAGTACACAAAATTGAGATAATCCGCACAAATCCCCCCTATTTTTGCATTTTTTATTGCATTTGGGGTGTTTTTTCTATTAATATAAATGCTATAATAAAACCGGAAATTAATTAAATATTAATTAAAGTTTTTTTGGAGGAGGTTTCAAGAATGCGCTTAAAAATTATTAAATTAGCTCGTACTTTACTAAATATTCTTATCGGAATTGGTACATTCTTCTTATTTGCAATGATGCTTGTCGTCAATGCTGAAGTTGATGGCGGTGTATTCACTAACGAAGGAAATGGAAGCTATATCGTCTTTGGTACAGCAACATTTACCAAAATGATAGATGGTGTTGCAACAACTGTAACAGAAGAAGGTCCAAGTTTTATAAATACTGTTGTTTATTACAATAGATCATTCTTCTCTTCAGTAGGTAGTATTGTTAACATTATTGTTTATGTTATTTCAGCTGGTGTCTTTATTTACGCAATTGTTAACTTAATTTTGTGTATTAAAAGACGTCGTGGTAAAGCTGCTTTATTATCACCTATTTTTATGATGATACAAATGTTTGGATGTGTTTGGTTTACTGGCGTTACTATTATATCCACCTATATCCATCAAGGTACAATTTTTGCATTAACTATTTTTGGTTATATGCATGTCTTTGCTACATTCCTTACAATTCCTATGAATGTTATTTTTGATATTCTTTACGATAATGCTGTTAAGAAATTCAATGAAGAAAAGCTTCATGAAAAATTCAAAGATACAGCATATCAAGATACAAACGATACAACAGTTCCAAATCGTGCAAATCGCAATAATGTACCAGTTCGTGCAAATGGTACAAACGGTATTCCAGTTGGAAATAATGGACAAGAAATTTTCTTAAATATTTCATTGAGCGATTTACCAGGTATGCAAAATTTACAAGCTTCAAATTATAGCACACCTCGTCAATTTGCTAATGCTAATGTTACTCCATCAAATAACCAACCTCAAATGGCTAATGCTGCTGATTCAAATAGCAACAACAATAGTGGACCTCAAATGGCTCGTGCAAGTGATCGTCCAGCTGGACCTCGCTTAGTATCTAATGATGATAAAGTTAATAGCATTTTAGCTCCTACATCAGTTCATGCTCCAGGTCGTGGTCAACGTAATGCTGGTCGTGATGCTCTTGCAGAATTAGAAGCTAAAGAAAAGCATAACACTGCTGCTGATATTAGATTCGCTCGTCGTAACAATGCTGTTAAAAATGATGATGATGACGATGAAAAGGAAACAGAAGCAAAGAAACCAGAAATTAATTCACAAGTCGACTTAGCTGCATTCGGTATTGATGTTACAACTATTAAAACTGAAGAAGATTATAAAGCTGCTCTTGAAAAGATTTTATCAGGTAACTTACAACCTATCTTAAAAGAGGAAGAAGATGATATTCCTGATCCTAACGAAAATGAACTCGACTATGAATTACAACAAATTGAAGATAGTGATTTAACTGATGATGAAGTTCGTGAATTAAAACTTATCATTGGTGATCCTTCTAATATGACATTTATTGAAAAGTTCCAAGCTGCTGATGAAGATTTAAGAAAGAAATACTTAAAACTTCGTAAAATTTTATTAAGTTCAAAAGAAAAACGTCTTGAATCACGTATTACTCGTTACTTTGATACCTATCGTTGGCACAACCGTATTGTTGCTCGTATAACAATTCAAGGTAAGACAATTAAATTATTCTTAGCTCTTGATCCAAAAGATTATGAAGGTAAGAGAATTAGTATTTCAAATGAATCAAGTAAACTTATCTATCATGCAGTTCCTACTCTAATTCGTGTACGTACTGATTTATCATATAAGAATGCTAAAAAGTTAATTAGTGACTTACTTGGTAAACGTGAAAATGATATGTACGAACCACCAGTAGTTGAATTTAAAGAAAAGAAAGTTGATTTAGATTATAAACCAGTTACTGAAGAACCAAAGCCAGAAGAAAAACCGGTTGAGGAAGAAAAGAAACAAGAAGTTTCAAATGAAGAAACATCAAGTGAAGTAACTTCAGAAAAAGAAACTTTAGAACCAAAACCAGAAGAAAATGGTGAAACTTTAGAAACTTCAAGCGAAGAAAATAAAGAGAATACTTCTAGTGAGGAAACAAATGAAGAATCTGAATCTAAAGAAAACGCTTCTGTAAACGAAGAAACATCAAGTGTAGATGAAGGCGAAGAATCTAAAGATGAAAATGAAGAATCAACTTCTGACGAAAGCGCTGAAGAATCAATTGATAATGATGAAGCTGAAGAATTTGATGTTGAATTTGACGAATTCGGTAATGAAATTAAGCATGACGAATTAATGGATGATTCTCAAGAAGAAGTTAATGAATTTGAAGAAGAAACAGATAAACAAAATTCTGAAAGTGATGAAGAAGTTAATGAAGAATTAGATGATGATGAAGATAGTGATGACGAATCATCAGATGAAGATGGAGACGACGAAGAAGATGGTGTTCCAACTAAGAAACCATTATTTGCTCCACGCGATCCAAATGCTCCAGTAATTCCTCGTAAGACATTTGCTGAAAAGATTGTTGAAGCTGAAGATCCTGAACTTCCTGCTCACTATAATGAATTAAAGAATTACTTATGTTCATTCGGTGTTAATGGACGTATTTCTAAGAGTAACGAATCATTCCGTTTCAAGAAAGAATTATATTGTAAGATTACAGTTCAAGGTAAGACTCTTAAAGTATTCTTGGCTCTTAACCCTGAAGAATATGCACATACAAAGATACCTGTAACTGATATGTCTCATAAACATGCATATGCTGAAGTCCCATGTCTAATTAAAGTACGTTCTAACTTATCACTTAAACGTGCAAAACAATTAATTGATGATATGATGGCTAAGAAAGGTTTACTCCAAAAAGATACTAATACACTAGATTACGTTGAATTACTATCAATTGGTTTAAATCACGAATCTAAATATTAACAAACAATTAATGCGAAGATTTAATTCTTCGCATTTTTTTATATATATATTTCTTCGCATTTATTTTTTTGTGCTATAATATTAAAAAAATTGGGGGGTGAATCTATGGGTTATTCAGATTATTTGGCTTCTAAACATGATTTAGCAAAAGAATTAGTCAATAAATTATTAGAAAAATTTGAATATGTATCAATATTAGGTAATCACATTGTTGGTGAACAATTATATGTTGGCAATCGTCAATCAAGTATTAGTGAAACTAGTGAACGTGATTGTGGATTTGTTTTAAAAATTTATAATGGAAAGATATATAGTGAATATTCTTTTAATGATTTAACTGAAGAAAACATTGATAAAGTTGCGCAAGACGCAATTAACAAAATTAAACTTGATGAAACTTTATTACACGATGTAATGAAATATAATCAAATTGACGACACACCGTTAGTTAAAACATTCTATCGCCCTATTGAAGGTGATTCATTAACTAATGAAGAAATCGTAGAAAAATTAACAAATATCAAAGATAAATGCTTAGCTATTGATAAACGAGTAGTTGATGCTATGGCAGTTTATGGTTGGTATAATGTATCAAAACTATTTATTTCAAAGAATAGAGATTTATGTCAAAACTTTACTTGGATTAATAGTATTGTAAGAGTTGTTGTAAGTGAAAATAACAATACTAAACTTAATATGTTTGCAAAAGGATATAATAATCCAACTCGTGCTTTAAAAGAATTAGAAGAAGCTGTTCCTGAAACAGTTGACTTAGCTCTTAAATTATTAAATTCAACTAATATTGAACCTGGTGTTTACGATATTATTTGTGAACCAAGTATTACTGGTTTAATTGCTCATGAAGCTTTTGGACATGGTGTTGAAATGGATATGTACGTTAAAGAAAGAGCAAAATCTGCTGAATATTTAGGTAAACAAGTTGCTTCACCATTAGTTACAATGCATGATGGTGCAACTGCTACTCTTTCATCAGCATCATATTTCTTTGACGACGATGGAGTTTTAGCAAGTGATACAACTATTATTAAAAATGGTATATTACAAACAGGTATTAGTGATGTTTTGAGTGCTAATATTTTGGGTAGTAAACCTACTGGTAATGGTCGTCGTGAATCTTATAAACGTAAAACTTATACTCGTATGACTAATACATTCTTCAGCCCTGGTAAAGATAAAGTTGAAGATATGATTAAATCAGTTGAACATGGTTATTTATTATGTCAAACCGATAACGGTATGGAAGATCCTAAGAACTGGAACATTCAATGTATATGTGCATATGGACGTGAAATTAAAAACGGAGAATTTACAGGTAAAATAGTAGCTCCAGTTTGTATGTCTGGTTATGTATTAGATTTACTTAATTCTATTTCAATGGTTAGTGATGAATGGGAAGTCATTGGTGCTGGCCATTGCGGTAAAGGTTATAAAGAATGGGTTTGCGTTTCAGATGGTGGACCTTATATTAAAGCGAGGTGCAAACTAGGATGATAACAAAGATTTTAAATGCTATTAAAAATAATAAAGATGTTAGTGCATATAGTATTACTGAAAAATTAACTAGTAGCTGCGAACTTTTCTATGTAAAGAAAGATTTACAAACAAATAGAGCTGCTAATTATAAAGAATGGGTTGTTAGTGTTTACGTTGACAAAGATGGTTTAAGAGGTAAAAGTTCTTTTGTTGTCGATCCTTATTTTGACGAAGATATTTTAAATACTAAAATTACAAACGCAGTTAAAAATGCTTTATTAAGTTTAAATAAGTTCTATGAATTACCTTCTCCAACTGGTGATTCATTAAAAACAAATGAATCTAATTTAAAAGATCAAGATTTTGCTTTATTAATGACTCAAATTGTACCAGCTGTATTTAGAGCAGATTGTTACGAAAATGGTTCATTAAATGCTACTGAAATCTTCTTATATCAATATGATATTAGAATTATTAACTCAAATGGTATTGATGTTTCATTTACAAAATATAAAGGTAATATTGAATTAATCCCTTCATTTGTTGATGGTGAAAACAAATTTGAAATCTATAAAATGGTTTCATTCTCTTCTTTAGATACTAAAAAGATAACTGCTGAAATTAATGAAGCTATGGAAGAAGGTTTAAACCGTTCTAAAGCTATTAACTTACCAGAAGAAGCTAAGAAAGTAAAAGTATTAATTCCTGCAAGTGAACTTGGATCTTTCTTTTCTTACTTTACATTTAAATTAAATTATTCTTCTTTATATAATCATCTTTCTAATACTAAAATTGGTGACAATATGCAAGGAGATGTTAAAGGAGATAAAATTACTTTAACATTAAAACCTATGATTGATAGCTCAACTGATTCTTCACCAGTTGATAACGATGGTGTTATCTTAAGTGATGTGTTGTTAGTTAAAGATGGTGTGGCTCACGCAACACATGGTAGTTATCAATATGGCTATTGGTTAGGCGAAAAACATCCAACTGGTAGTTTATTTAACATGAGTGTTGAAGGCGGTTCTAAAACTATTGAAGAAATGAAAAAAGAACCTTACCTAGAATGTGTTAAATTCTCTGGTATCCAAATGGATCCATTTACTGGATTCTTTGGTGGTGAAGTTCGTTTAGGTTATTACTTTGATGGTGAAAAGAAAGTACCAGTTACTGGATTTGCTATTTCAGGTAATATTGAAGCTATTAAAGAACAAGTGACAATGAGTAAAGAATTAAAAGCAAGTGGTAACTATGAGGGACCAGCTTACATTGAATCTTCATTATTCAAAATTAACTAAAAAAATACTCCGTACTTTAAACAGTACGGAGTTTTAATTTACTTATTTTCTTGTCCTTCAGTAATTCTTTGTTTTGCTTCGTATTTCTTACGTTCTGAAGTATTTAAAATCTTCTTACGCATACGATATGATAAAGGAGTGATTTCAACTAATTCATCTGAATTAATGTAATCTAAACATCCTTCAAGTGACATCTTACGAGCACTCTTAAGAACAATAGTATTATCTTTAGATGAAGAACGTTGGTTTGTTAAATTCTTTTCATTAATTGGATTAACACATAAATCCATTGGGTACTTATTTTCACCAATAATCATACCTTCGTAGACATCATCACCTGGTTCAATAAATAATGTACCTCTTTCTTCTATGTGTTGAATAGCGTAGTGAGTAGCCATACCTGTATCGGTTGAAATTAAAGCACCGATAGGACGTTCACCAACTGATCCTGGAATACAAGGACGATATTCTTTGAAGACGTGGTTAATAATACCATAACCTTTTGTTAAAGTCATAAAGTTAGACATAAAGCCTAATAAACCACGAGATGGAATAACATAGTTAATCTTTGTTGTACCATTTTCAGGTTGCATATCAACTAGTTCAGCAGAACGTGTTCCTAAAGATTCCATAATTGTACCTAAATAATCATCAGGTACGTCAATTTGTAAATCTTCATAAGGTTCACATTTAACGCCATCAATTTCTTTAATAATAACTTCTGGTTTTGAAACTTGAAGTTCGAAGCCTTCACGTCTCATATTTTCAATTAAAATAGATAAATGTAATTCACCACGACCGGAAACAATCCAGGATTCACTATTAGGAATACGAACAAATTTTAAAGAAACATCTCTTTGAACTTCTCTAAATAATCTTTCTTCAATTTTACGAGCTGTTAATAATTTACCATCTTTACCAGCAAATGGAGATGTGTTAGTACCAAATGTCATTTGAAGAGTTGGTTCATCAATTCTTAAAATTGGTAATGCATCAACTTTTCCTTCTTCACAAATAGTTTCACCAACATTTAAATCCATTAAACCAGCAATAGCACATATATCACCAGCATTAGCTTCTTGAATTTCGATTCTTCTTAATCCAATATAACCATATAATTTTTGGACACGGAAGTTTTTAGTTGTTCCGTCTAAACGAGAACAAGTAACCATATCATTAACTCTTACAGTACCACGTGAAACTACGCCAATACCAATACGACCAACGAAATCATTATAGTCTAATAAAGCAGGTTGGAATTGGAATGGTCCATCAACTGTGACACGTGGTTCAGGAATTTCTTCAATAATTGCATCAAGTAAGCATTCCATACCTTCTTTTTGGGTTGTAGGATCACTTGATAAACTTGAAGTACCTTTTAATCCTGATGTATAAACAACTTTAAAGTCTAATAGTTCTTCAGGAGCACCTAGTTCCATAAAAAGTTCAAGAACTTCATCGATTGTTTTGTCAGGGTCAGCGTTAGGACGATCAATTTTATTTACAACAACAATTGGTTTAACGTGAGCTTGTAATGCTTTTTTTAAAACAAATCTTGTTTGAGGCATTGTTCCTTCAAAAGCATCAACAAGAAGTAAACATCCGTCAACCATATGCATAATACGTTCGACTTCACCACCGAAGTCAGCATGTCCAGGAGTATCTAAAATATTAATGTGATAGTCCTTGTAGTTAATAGCAGTAGTTTTAGCTAAGATAGTAATACCTCTTTCTTTTTCAATGTCATTACTATCCATCATACGATCACTTGTAGCTTCGTTCTCACGGAATGTACCACTTGATTTTAATAATTGGTCAACTAAAGTTGTTTTACCGTGGTCAACGTGAGCAATAATAGCAATATTTCTAATATTCATATTTTATCTCTCCTTTGCAACGTTATTTATTTTAATA
>CAVJPS010000014.1:0-5811 GCA_963651465.1 bacterium | reverse complement strand
AACGCAATAGTCTCCACATGGAATGTATGAGGAAACATATCAACTGGTGTAATAGATTCAACTTTATAAAAATCATTCATATATTTAATATCTCTAGCAAGCGTAGATGGATCACACGATACATATACAATTCTTGAAGGTTTTAATTTCTTAAGAGATGATAGAAATCTTTCATCACTACCTTTACGAGGTGGATCGATAAATACAACATCATATTTAATATTGTTATGTGCTTCATTAACCATAAATTCACTTGCGTCACCAACATAGTGTTTAGTATTAGTTATATTATTTAATCTTGCATTTCTTTTTGCATCTTTAATTGCGTCCTCTACTATTTCAACTCCAACAACTTCTTTAGCATTTTTACTAGCAATCAAACCTATAGTACCAATACCACAATAAGCATCTAATACTTTTTCTTTACCCGTTAACTTAGCTTTTTCAATTGCTAATGAATATAATTTTTCTGTTTGAGTTGGATTAATTTGATAAAAGGATTTAGAAGAAATTTGAAACTTAACATCTAATAAAGTATCAACAATAAAACCTTTACCCATTAAGATATTTTCTTTTTCACCTAATATTACATTAGTATCACGGTGATTAATATTTTGAACAATAGTTGTAATAGAAGGACACTCTTTATGTAATTCTTTTACAAAATCACCACGTCCTGGGAATGAATCAACACTAGTAACTAATGTAACCATTATTTCTTTAGAGTAATATCCTGTTCTTATTAATACATGACGAATAATACCTTTACGACTATCTTCGTCGTAAGGTAATATACGATATTTTTTCATTAATGTTTTAATAGTAGATAATATATTTCCAGCTTCTTCATTTTCAATATAACATTTTTCAATTGGAACAATTTCATGAGTTTTAGCTTTATAGAAACCACTTATAATATTACCTTTTTGAGACATACCTATTGGCATTTGAATTTTATTACGATAATAATATGGATTATCCATTCCTATACAATTATCTACTTTAACATTTTCCATATGAGCAATACGCTTAAAGCACTCATATACTTTCTTTTGTTTATATTCTAATTGTTTAGAATATTCTAGTGATTGAAAGCAGCAACCACCACAAGAGGTTGCTACTTTACAATTAGGATTAATTCTATTAGGAGATACTTTATTTATTTTAAGGATACGACCAAACATCATATCTTTTTTCTTATAAGTTATCATTACATCAGCGTCTTCACCTAATAATAAATTATCAACAAAAAGAGGTATATTATTGACTTTAATAATCCCCTTACCTTCTGAGGAATAATCAATACAAGTACCAGTTACAATACCTAAGTTTTCATTTTTTAATTTATTCTTACGTGACATAATAATCTCCTTAACTAAATTATATAATTTCAACTCAAATATTAAAACATAAAAAAGGATTCACTTCAATTGTGAATCCTTTGAATTTATTTAATAATTTTTGAGTTCTTTAAAGATTTAATTGGAATTATTAACCAAATAATAATAGGTGTCTTTTTAATGTATTCTTGGAATTCAGGTAATTCACCATAATTCTTTTCTTGGCGACGTTCTAAGCGTTTAGCACCATTAAACATAATGTAAACAATTGAAACATATGCTAAACCAACTACAACGTACATCCACCAATCAGGAGTACCAACCATTAAAGTAGCAAAGAAGAATACTAGAACACCAGTCCACATTAAGATTTCACCATAATAGTTAGGGCATCTACAAATCTTATATAAACCTTGCATAGCAGGTTTAGATGGATCAATCTTCTTATATTTAGATTTTTGATGATCTGCGATACCTTCAATTAAGATACCTAAGAACATGATTGAAACACCGACAATTTCAATAACATTAACGTCTAAGAAATTAGTTGCGCTTCTTAATTCTAAAACAAACATTACACCAGCAGCTTGTGCCATATATAAAGCAGCACAGATAATCCAGACTGTAATTTTAACAAATACTGGAATAGGTTTTTCTGTTTTAGTAGCTTCTTGTAAAGTCTTTTGATAACTTTGAGCTTTTAATTCTCTAAGTAATAAGAATCCTCCAAGTCTAAAACCATATACTACTAATAAAATACAAGCAATTAAACCAGTAATATTTAATTTTGCTTCAATAGCGTAAATAACGATTAAGGCAATACCACATCCAAGGATTGATAAGCCATAGCCGACAGATAAGAACCAAACAAATTTTTTAAATCCAATTGCAGAGATTAATAAAGATACTCCAAATAGGATTAATAATACAGCCCAAATTGGTAACATTATTTAAAACTCTCCTTTACAAATTTTTTAAATGAAGTTCCTTTAACTTGAGTATCACCAATTAAATCATTTGTTAATGTAAATTGTGAGAACTTAAGCATTGCTGAAACACCATTTTTCTTGTTCTTTGGTAAAGCACCTAAAATCTTAAATAGGAATACAGGAGCTCTTTTAATAACAGCTTCTTTATTCGCTGCTTCAAAACACATCTTAGCAATTTCTTCATAAGTATATGTTTCAGTACCACCAACATTGTAAAGTTTATTATTATCTTTCATATGTTTAACAATAAACTTAGCAAAGTCTTTAGTATCAATAACATTACAAGAATGATTTTGTTTACCAAGTAATGTAACTTCACCTTTTTCAACCATTGGTTTAAATACTTTAACAATATCGTACATATAACCTGTTGGTCTGTGAATTACATATTTAATATCTGCTTTACGTAATTCTTCTTCAAATAAGAATTTTGCGTGAACCATAGGAGCTTTCTTTTCTTCATCAGCTTTAATAACTGAAATGTATGTAAAGTATTTTACTTTAGCACTTAAAGCTTCGTTTAAAAGATTTAAGTTTCCTTGATAGTCAATATCATAGTTAGTAATTGTAGCACTCTTTGTTGTTAAACCAACTGTACTAATAACTACTTCAACACCATCACATAAACCTTTTAATGATTCTTTATTTGTGACATCGAATTTTTTGAATGTAACCTTGCTTTTATCTAAGCCTTCAATTTCTCTTTCTTTTAAGTCGCAAGCAATGATTTCATTATCGCCTTTTGCTAATTCGACTAAAATGTCTCCACCTAGGTTACCGTAGGCACCAGCTAATAAAATTTTCATAAATTTTCCCTCCATATCTATTATAGCACTACAATTTATATAGAGAACACTAATTTATTTATTACTTAATATGAACACAAATTCATAATAGAATGTTAATAATTTCATCTTTTACTAATTCAAAATAATAGAAAAACCAGCAATATCTATATGCTGGTTTATTAACAAAAATTAGTTATTCCATTTAGCCATAGCTTTATCAAATCCTTCTTTTAAAGTACATAATAAAGCTTCAGTAGCACGGTCAATAGCACTATCAATTAATATAGCGTCGTCACCTTGAGGTTTACCTAATACATAATCAATTGAATTAAATGTTGGTTCGCCAATACCAACTCTAATACGTTTAATATCTTGTGTCCCCATTAAATCAATAATATTTTGAATTCCTTTTTGTCCTCCAGAAGAACCAC
Organism: bacterium; assembly: GCA_963651465.1. GTDB lineage: Bacteria > Bacillota_I > Bacilli_A > RFN20 > CAG-826 > SUG2458. The sequence continues at coordinate 2,263 of CAVJPS010000014.1, read as the reverse complement.
TTGGTCGCATTCTTATTTTACCTGGAGGTAATGCCATATCGTCATATACTACAACTATGTCTTTAGTGTCAATTTTAAAGAAACTAGTTAAAGCTTTAACTGATTGACCACTTAAATTCATATAAGTATAAGGCTTTAATAAAAAGACATCTTCACCGTTATATTTAAAACGACCATAAACGCCTTTAAAATCTTCTTTATCTAAATCGACATTAATCTTATCACTTAAACGATCTAAAACCATAAATCCCATATTGTGACGTGTTTTTTCATATTCTTTACCAGGATTACCTAATCCAACAATTAATAACATAAGAATCCTCCTAAATCACTTGAGATTATAACATATATATAAAATGATTTATAAGATAGAAACAAAAGAAATGTCTTGTATAATATAAAAGAGGTGTTATCTATGAGAATTGATAAGTTTTTAAGCAACGCTAAAGTAGGTACAAGAAAAGAAGTAAAAAAAATAATTAAAGAAAAAAGAGTTTTAGTTAACGATATTCTTGTTACTAGTGATAGTTTAAATATAGATGAAAATTGTGATGTTATTAAAGTAGACAATAATGAAATTGAATACAAAGAATTTCATTATTTAATTCTTAATAAACCCGAAGGATATATCTCATCTACTGAGGATGAAAAATATCCTGCTGTTACTAATTTAATTGGCGACTATCAAGCTTTTAATTTGTTTCCGGTTGGTAGATTAGACGTTGACACTACTGGATTATGTTTTCTAACTAATAATGGCAAGTTAGCTCATTTCTTGTTATCACCTAAAAGTCATGTTGAAAAAGAATATGAAGTTGAACTTAACTACCCTTTAAAAAAAGAATTAGTAAATGAATTTAAAAATGGTGTAATTATTGATGATGAATATAAGTGCTTACCTGCCAATCTTACAATAAATGATGATTATCACTGTAATGTAATAATTAAAGAAGGTAAATATCATCAAATTAAAAAAATGTTTCAAACATATGGATACACAGTTATGAAATTAAATAGAATAAGAATAGATTTCCTAACTTTAGGAGATTTAAAACTAAAAGAATATAGAGAACTTACTAAAGAAGAAATAGACAAAATACTTACTAATAATATGAGATAAAACAATATGCATAACAAACTCGTTATGCATATTTTAGTCCCAAAATATATTTTATTGTTTATTCTTCTTTTATTAATAATTCACATATATTCTTTTTATTATTAATTTTAAATACACACAAAAATATTAAAAAAGTTGGCAAAAAGGAAGTACATAAACTTATTAATATATGAATAAATGAGAAACTCATTGTTGGAATTAATATACCAAGTTTAATATATTGAAGATTATTTAAAATATTAATTACACTTATAGATAATACTGTACTAACAATAAATGTTACTAATCCGATAAATAAGAATCCTAATGTAAATGGTAATAATGTTTTAAAGTCACTATAACCTAACGATCTAAATATACCTATATCATTTTTGTATTTTTCAAAAATATTACAAGAATAATAAATCATAAATTGAATATAAATAACTATAAATATTAATGAAAATATTAGTAATAGTCTAACAACTATACATTGGATTGAATCCCAATAATTATATGATTCAATAACTTCGTTTGATGAATAATAGTATTCTGTTTCTGATGTGATATATTCATTTTTACTATTATATTTTGGATAATATCTTGTATGTTCATTTTTAATTTCATTATTAATTAACGATATTGCTTTTAATACATTATCGTCTAATCTATAAATAAAATAAGAAATATAATTAAAATTACCTGTAATATTGTTGTAGTTATCTCGTAACGATTTTTCAAAATCTAAACTACAATATAAAGACTTAGCAGAATCATAATTATCTAAATCATAATATAGACCCACTACATTAACATTATATGTGTGAACTTGGTATTGTAATAAAGCTGTTATCTTGTTAAACTTTCCATCAATAATTAATTCATTCTCATATAGATAATTATTTATACCATATTGTAATATTGCTTTTTTAGTAATATTTCCATATGTTAAATCTTCATAATCATTATCTTTTAAATAACTTAAATATGTATTAATATTGTGCTCTTCATCAATTGCCCAGGACTCTTTTATAGATGAATTATAATTTTCACTAACAAAAGAAGTACTACCAGAGTCCAATAAGTAATAAGATGATGCCTCACTAAAAATAGATAAAGGCAAGAATACTTCATTTCGTTCAACATTTAAATCAGTATTTTCGT
>CAVJPS010000013.1:0-13073 GCA_963651465.1 bacterium | reverse complement strand
ATATTCCATTTTACTTAAGACAATCTAAAAGTCCTTTTTCGTCGATGAAAGCATTTTCATAAAAAACTAAAAAAAAAATTAAAATTTTGTTTGACATTTAAAATTAAAAGTAATAATATTTACCTTGCGCGATGCTTATAATACATTTCCTCAATCTTTATAGGTATTACGACATCGTGCTTCATTATATTATATTTGTTTTCCTTTCTTTCTCTACTATTAACCTTATATAATATATACTTGATATTTATAATGTAATGAAAAAAACGTAATACCGAACCCTGAGAATGCTTTGTGAGTTGTGACACAGAGCTTTTTTTTTGCAATTTGTGTGTTGTTAAAACCTTTTAATAATAATCTAAGGATAAATTGAAAGAAAACTAACTTAAATTAATTCAAATTTAAATTTAGTTTTAGCAAGGGAATATTATGAACTATGATGTTAAAGCCTCACGAAGTTATAAAATAGTCAAGAAATAATTACGAAAAAAAATATAAAAAAACGAAATTTATCTACTAATTTTCTACTAATGAAAAAGTTTTCAAAATGTAAAAAAATTACATATCATTTTTAATAAAAAAGTCTTGCAAATGACCATAAAAATTGTTTATATTTATACACGTTGAGAGACATGTCTGATAATTTTAGACGCTCAATTATTCTAGCAAAGGAGTATTAACTCCTATTCTTTTTTATACCCTTTTTGGGTTAAATTGTTAAAAATATTATATTTTGGAGGGAAGATTATGAAAAAGATAAAAAAACGTGATGGTCGTGTCGTAGCATTTGATGAACGTAAAATTTTTATTGCTATTACTCAAGCATTTGAATCTTGTGGTAAACACGATAAAGAAACAGTTGAAAAAATTACTGATGCAACAGTTGAACAATTAGACGAAATTTTCAAAAAGAAGATTCCAACAGTTGAACAAGTTCAAGATATTGTTGAAGAAACATTAATGTCTAATAATGAGCCTGAAGTTGCTAAAGCATATATTATTTATCGTGCTGAAAGAACTAAACAAAGAGAAAAGAATACACAATTGATGCATGTATTAGAAGGTATTACTTTTCAAACAGCTAAAGATAATGATACAAAAAGAGAAAATGCAAATATCAATGGTGATACAGCAATGGGTACAATGCTTAAATATGGCAGCGAATCTGCTAAAGAATTCTATCGTACTCACGTATTAGAACCTCGTTTTGCTGAAGCTCATAAAAATGGTGATATTCACATTCATGATTTAGATTTTTATACTTTAACTATGACATGTTGTCAAATTGATTTAATTAAATTATTTAAAGGTGGTTTTTCAACTGGTAATGGTTTTTTAAGAGAACCAAATAGTATTAGAGCTTATGCTTCCTTATGTGCTATTGCTATTCAAGCTAACCAAAATGATCAACACGGTGGTCAATCTATACCTAACTTTGATTACGCAATGGGCTATGGTGTTCGTAAATCATATCGTAAAGCATTACGTGCAAATCTTTCAAAATTCTTCTCCATTTTTGATGATAAATTTACTAGTGTATTCGTTAAAGAATTATTAGAAAAAGTTGAAGAAAAAGTGGAATGCCGTATGAAAAACGATGCATTTGAAAAGGAATTAAAAGATACAATTAAAGAAGTTTATAAAGGTGAATCTTTAGATGCATTCTTTGATAAATCAATTAATTACGCATATGCTGAAACAAGAGAAGAAACATTACAAGCAATGGAAGCTCTTGTTCATAATTTAAATACAATGCATTCACGTGCTGGTGCTCAAGTACCATTCTCATCACTTAACTATGGTACTGATACATCTGAAGAAGGACGTATGGCAGTTGATTGTATATTAGATGCAACAATGCAAGGTTTAGGACACGGAGAAACTCCTATTTTTCCAATTCAAATTTTTAAAGTTAAATCCGGATTAAACTTTAATCCTGGTGAACCAAACTATGATTTATACAAGAAAGCAATTAAATGCAGTGGCTTAAGATTATTCCCTAATTTCTCATTTATTGACGCTCCTATGAATATTCCTTTCTATAAACCTGGTGACTACAATACTGAAGTAGCTTATATGGGTTGTCGTACTCGTGTTATGAGTAACGTTGATAAAAACAATGAAGTTGTTTGTGGACGTGGTAACTTATCGTTTACCTCAATTAACTTACCTCGTTTAGGTATTGAAGCAAAAGGTGATGTTGAAAAATTCTTTAAATCACTTGAACAAATGTGTGATTTAGTTAAGGACCAATTATTAGAAAGATATAATATTCAATATCATAAACATGTTTATAATTTCCCATTCTTATATGGTCAACATATTTGGTTGGAATCAGATAATCTTAAACCAGAAGATGAAGTTGGGCCTACATTAATTCATGGTACATTAACAATTGGCTTTATTGGCTTAGCAGAATGTTTGAAAGCATTGATTGGTAAACACCATGGTGAATCAGAAGAAGCTCAAGAATTAGGTTTACGTATTGTTGGATTTATGAGACATAAAGCTGATGAATACACAGATAAATATCATCTTAACTTCTCATTAATTGCTACTCCAGCTGAGGGCTTAAGTGGTCGTTTTGTAAAAATCGATGCTAAGAAATATGGTAAAATCGAAGGTGTTACAGATCGCGATTACTACACTAACTCATTCCATATTCCTGTTTATTATAAAATTGGTCTCTTTGAGAAGATTCACAAAGAAGCACCTTATAATAATCTAACAAATGGTGGTCATATTACTTATGTTGAAGTAGATGGTGACATTGCTAAAAACGAAGAAGCTTTTGAGCAAATCGTACGTTGTATGCATGATGAAGGTATTGGTTATGGTTCTGTTAATCACCCAATCGATCGTGACCCAGTGTGTGGATATAATGGTATAATTGATAATACTTGCCCAGGTTGTGGTCGTAGTGAAGGTACTATTAAATTTGAACGTATCCGTCGTATTACTGGTTACTTAGTTGGTACATTAGATCGCTTTAATAATGGTAAACGTGCTGAGGTAACTGATCGTGTTAAACACATGGAAAAGAAAGACATTTCTTCAATGCAAAAAGAATTGGAGGCATTAAAGTAATGGGTAAAATTAGAATTGCTGGTATTGTTTCAGATTCAATTGTAGATGGTCCTGGTATTAGATATACAATTTTTACTCAAGGATGTGCTCATGAATGTGTGGGATGTCACAATCCTGAAACATGGGACTTTGATGGAGGAGTAGAAGTTGATATTGATAAACTTATAGAACAAATTGTATCTAATCCTTTATTAAATGGTGTTACTATTTCTGGTGGAGATCCTTTCTATCAGATAGAACCTACATTAGAACTTGTGTATAAATTAAAATCATTAAATATTAATGTAATTGTATTTACAGGTTATACATTTGAAGAATTACAACAAATGAAAGAATCTAATCCAAACTTAGATCGTATATTACACAACATTGATGTGTTAATAGATGGACCTTATATTGAAGAAGAAAGAGATTTAACATTAAGATTTAGAGGCTCCCGTAATCAAAGAGTTATAGACCTACCAAATACTATTAAATCTCATAAATTACAATTAATTAATTGGTAAAACAAATCCCTACTGTTAAAGGTAGGGATTTTAATTTTATTAATAAAATGAATATAAATTTATTATGTAAAAAAGTTTTTTTGCAAAAAATATTAGTTTCATATATAATATATTTATATTTGAAATAGGAGTTGGTTATTTGAATATGGATCCCAGTCGACCATTAATTTATATTGTTTTATTTATATTACTTGTTTTTAGTGGTTTCTTTTCTATGAGTGAAACTGCTTTTGCATCATGTAATGTTATCCGTATGAGAGTTAAAGCTAATGATGGCTCTAAGATTGCAAAATTAGTTTGTAAATTAGAAGATAAATCTAATAAGACTTTAATTACTACTTTAATTGGTAATAATATTGTTAATATTGTTACATCAATTTTAGCTTTACAAGTATTTGAACACTTTATGGGAGCGGGCTCAATAGCAGCTATTGTTTCTACTATAGTAACAACAATCATCGTTTATATCTTTGGTGAAACTGCGCCAAAGAGTTTTGGACGTGCATATGCTGATGAAGTTGTTAAATTCATTGCCCCTATAATTATTGTTTTTTATTATGTTTTAACACCTTTATCAATTATATTTGAAGGTATTAGTTGGTGTTTAAATAAAATATTCAAAATGAAAGAAGAGCCTTTAATGACTGATGATGATTTTACAAACGTTATTGAAGAAATTGAAGATCAAGGTTTAATCGAAGAAAATGAATCTGATATTATTCAGTCTGCTCTTGATTTTGATGATACACCAATTAAAGATATTTTAACTCCACGTGATAAAATATTTGCCCTTGATATTAATAATATTACTCATGAATCATTAAAAGAAACATTAAAAAATGTATCTTATTCACGTATTCCTATTTATGAGGGAAATATAGATAATATCATTGGTATTCTTCACGTTCGTAAATATTTAAAAGATCATATTACAGATCCTAATAAGAGTATAAAAGATTGTTTAATGATGGTTTACTTTGTACCTGCAAAAGAAACATTAGAAAATATTTTTGAAGGTTTTAAGCGTAATAAAACTCACGTTGCCATTGTACAAAATATTAATAAAAAAACTGTTGGTATGGTAACGATGGATGATGTTATATCTGAATTAGTCGGTGACATTGAACATCCTTTATTAAATACAAGTAAAGGAGGTAATCGCTAATGAATATTGTTGTATTATGGATTATTTTTGTTATTTGTGTTTTTGTTTCAGCTTTCTTAGCAGCAAGTGAATCTTGTTTTACTAACGTAAATGAATTAAGACTAGAAAAAGAAACTGAAAAAGGTGACAAAAAATCAAAGCAAGCTTTTGATGTAGTAAAAAATTTTGATTCAACAAATAGTGCTTTATTATTAGGTGTTAATATTGCTCAAATTGCTGCTTCTACAGTTGGTGCATTAATTGCTAATCATTACTTTGCTGAAAAATATGGTAGTGGTATAGCTGATACAATTGGTACTTTTGGAGTATTCTTTATCATTCTTATACTAGGAGAAATTATTCCTAAAGTTATTGGTACATCATATAACTATAAATTAAGTAAAGAATTTGCTATTTCCATTAAAATTTTAAAATGGATATGTTTCCCTATTTCTTGGCCAGTTATTAAACTTACTTCCTTAATGTTTAAAGTTAAAGAAAAAGTTGCTGACGAAAATGAGCAAGAAGATGAGGAAGTATCTGATGACGAATTAATTGAAATGGTTGACACTATTGAAGACGAAGGATTTATTGATGAGTCTCAAAGTGAATTATTAAAATCTGCTATTGATTTTACTGATTGTAGTGCTATGCAAATTATGACGCCTAGAGTTGATTTATTTGCATTTGATATTGATAGCGATATTAATGAATTAACAACTGATAGTGAAATATTTACTCACTCTCGTATTCCAGTTTATAAAGATTCTTTAGATAATATTATTGGTATGTTACGTACTGTTGAATTATTAAAAGAAATTAATAATGGAAATAAAAACATTGATATTCGTAAAATGATGGTTAAACCATATTATGTTCCAGAAGCAAAACAAATTTCTTCGATTTTAGAAGATTTTAAAGAATTACATTGCCATGTTGCTATTGTAAAAGATGAATATGGTGGTACTGCTGGTTTATTAACTTTAGAAGATATTGTTGAAGAATTAGTTGGTGATATTTGGGACGAAATGGACGTAATTGAAGAAGACTATAAGCAGAAAAATGAAAATGAATTTATAGTAGATGGTTCTATGAATCTAGAAGATTTCTTCAATTTAGTTGAACTAGATATTGATAAATATGAAGGTGAATCCGCAACTGTAAATGGTTGGGTTACCGAACAAATTGACGAATTTCCACGTACAGGTGATAAGTTTGAATATGAAAATTTAAGTGTAGAAATCATAGAAGCTGATGAATTCACAGCTGAAAAAATTAAAGTTATTCGTCAAGAAAAAGTGGAAGAATAAAAAAATAAATCACTAGAAACACAAAAGTAGTCTAGTGATTTTTTTATTAATCTTATTATATGTAGAAGCATTTCACATTATTTGTTATAATAGCAAAGGACAGCGAGGTGGTTAAAATGAATTATTTAAAGTGGATCAACAAGAATTGTATTTCACTTATTGGTAAAAATGTAATAGTTACTGGTGCAAATAGTGGAATTGGTTTTGAAACTAGTAAAGTATTAGCATATTTAGGCGCTAATGTTATTATGGCTTGTCGTTCTATAGAAAAAGCAAATAAAGCTAAAGAATTGATTTTAACCGAGTTGCCTAATGCAAAAATTGACATATTTAAATATGATCAATCAGATATAAATTCAATTAATGAATTTGTTAAGAATTTTACTAATAAATATTCTTCTTTATTTGCTTTAGTAAATAATGCAGGTATATATCATCCTGCAAATGGAAGTAAAGCAAGTAATGGTTATCCTTTAACAATAATGACTAATTTTTTAGGTCAATATTATTTAACTAGAAAACTTTTGCCTTACATTAAAAAGCAAGAAGAATGTCGAATTGTATTTGAAACGTCAATTGCTGCTAATTTTAGCAAATTAAAAGGATATGATTATCTTACTAAATCATTGAAAAATACTAATATTGAATATAATATTTCTAAGTGTGCTGTGGCAAAGGGATGTTTATATTTAAAAGATGAACTTAAAGACTATACAAATATTAAAGTATTATTAAGTCATCCTGGTATAAGTGCGACTAATATATTTGCATCAAAAGGGAATACCTTTTCTAAATTTTTTAAGAAATTAGCGTTATGCATTTTACCATTTTTTGTTCATAAACCTGCTAAAGCATGTTTAGGTGAAGTTTATTGTGTAGCAAATGCAAATATAACAAGTGGTACATTTGTTGGTCCACGAGGATTATTTAAAATATCAGGTTTTCCTAAGAAAACAAAGACATCTAAATTTATAAATAATGATATAGATGGTTTTATAAATGAAGTAAATAAATGTATGTATAATTTGGAGGAAAAATAATGCTAGAAGTTAATAATGTTTCAATTCAATTTGGTGGACGTGTTTTATTTAAAAACGTCTCAGTAAAATTTCAACCTGGAAACTGTTATGGAATTATTGGTGCTAATGGCGCTGGTAAATCTACTTTTTTACGTATTCTTTCAGGAGAATTAGAACCAAATAGTGGTGAAGTAGTTTTAACTGAAAATGAAAGAATGTCTGTTTTACAACAAAATCAAAATGCTTTTGATAGTTTTACAGTTCTTGATACAGTTTTAGAAGGCTATCCTGAATTAATGAAAATACAAAGAGAAAAAGATGCTTTGTACGCTAAAGAGGATTTTACTGACGAAGATGGTATTCTTGCTGGTGAATTAGAAATGAAATTTGCTGAAATGAATGGATATGAAGCTGAAAGTGATGCTCGTTCATTACTTAATTCATTAGGTATTAAAGAAGATTTACAAGATAAATTAATGAGTGAAATTGATGCTAAACAAAAAGTTAAAGTATTACTTGCTCAAGCTTTATTTGGTAATCCAGATATTTTAATTCTTGATGAACCAACTAACAACTTAGATAACGTTGCTACAAGATGGTTAGAAAACTTCTTATATAATTTTGAAAATACAGTTATTATTGTTTCTCACGATCGTCACTTCTTAAATAAAGTTTGTACTCGTATTTTAGACGTTGACTATAGTAAGATTTCTACATTTATTGGTAACTATGATTTCTGGTATGAATCATCCCAACTTATCGCAAAACAATTAAAAGATCAAAACAGTAAAAAAGAGCAAAGAGTAAAAGAATTAGAAGAATTTATTGCTCGATTTGCCGCTAATGCATCTAAATCAAAACAAGCAACTTCTCGTAAAAAAGAATTAGAGAAGATAACTTTAGATGATATTCAAGTTTCTTCTCGTCGTTATCCATTTATCGATTGGAAATTTGAAAAAGAACTTGGACAAGATGTTTTATTTGTTGAGGGTTTAACAAAAAAAGGATTATTTAAAAATGTATCTTTCTCTTTAAATCGTGGAGATAAAGTTGCAATTATTACTCCTAATTCAAAAATTGCTACTACATTATTTAATATTATTATGGGTGAAGAAGAAGCAGATGAAGGAACTGTAAAATTTGGTATTACAGTTACTCCAACATATTTACCACAAGATAATAGCAAATATTTTAAAGACGATATTTCATTAGTTGATTGGATTAGACCATATTCTAAAGATGAACATGACTCATATTTAAGAGGCTGGTTAGGTCGTATGCTTTTTAGTGGTGAAGAAGCTTTAAAATCTTGTAAAGTATTATCTGGTGGTGAAAAAGTGCGTTGCATGTTAGCACGTATGATGCTTACTGCTGGTAATTTGTTATTCTTAGATGAACCTACAAACCACTTAGATCTTGAATCAATCACAGCTTTAAATAAAGGCATGATTAACTATAAAGGTGTTATGATGTTTACTACACATGACCATGAAATTAACACTTCAGTTGCAAACCGCATTATTTATATTGATGAAGATAAAGTAATCGATCGTTATATGAATTATGACGAATTTGAAGAAAAATTCTTAGAATAATGAAAGGAGGTACTAATATGACAGATGTTATTGTCATTAGTGCAGCTATAAACGGTGAAGATACTACACGTAAAGACCAAGAGATGGATAATCTATTATCATCTTTAGATATGAGAGCAATTCGCTTATATAAACAAAATATGGATGAACCTAATAAAGTGACATATATTGGAAAAGGTAAAGTTGATGAAATAAAAACTTATTTAAGAGCGTTAGATACAGTAGAAGCTATTGTATTTAACTGTGATTTAACTCCTTTACAATTTAGAACTTTAAAAGATGAATTTAGAAAAGAAATTATTGACCGTACTGGTATTATTTTACAAATTTTTGCATTACGAGCTCGTACACGTGAAGCACGTTTACAAGTTGAAATTGCAACACTTCAATATTTAAAAACTCGTTTAGTTGAACACGAGGCTAATTATTCACAAGTTACTTCTGGTGGTGGTGCACATAACCGTGGTAGTGGTGAAAAACAAATTGATTTAAATCGTTATAAGTATCGGATATTATTAACTCAAAAGAATAAAGAATTAGAGCAATTAGTTGCACAACGTGCACACAATCGTAATAAACGTAATGTTAGTGAGTTACCAGTTGTAGCTATAGTTGGTTATACAAATGCTGGTAAATCAACTTTACTTAATAGTTTTATTGAAGTTAATAAAACAAGTAACGAAAAGAAAGTTTTACAAGAAGATAGATTATTTGCGACTTTAGAAACTTCGACTCGTTATATTGATTTAACTGATTATCCTGCTTTCTTGTTAACAGATACAGTAGGCTTTATTGATAATTTACCTACTAATCTTATTAAAGCTTTTAGAAGTACTTTAGAAGAAATTAAAGAAGCGGATTTATTAATTCAAGTTGTTGATGTTAGCGATCCTATGTATAAATCACAAATTGAAACAACAAATAAAACACTTAAAGAAATTGGTGTTTCAGAAGATATACCAATGATTTATTTGTATAATAAGTGCGATAAAATAGAAAAATTACCATTCTTCCCAGATGAAGATTCATTATTTACTTCATTAAATAATACTGATGATGTATTATCTATTGCGAATTTGGTTTTTAAACATATTACTAAAAAATGGAAAGAAGTTAAAATGTTTATTCCATATTCAGAAAATATATATGCTTTAAAAAAGGCTGCTTATGTTAAAGAAATAAAAGAAAACGAGGAAGGATATGACATTACCTGCCTCGCTAATAATAGAGTATTATCGATTTATCAAAAATTTATTGTAAAGTAAGCTTTTCTTTATATATTTGGTAAATTAAATCAGCGACACCTTCAATACCTAATTCATCAGTATTGATAGTGTAATTTACTTTACCAATTGCCACATCGGAAAATTTTTCTTTATCATTTTCAATGCGAGTCTTAGCAGACTCTAGAGAATCCCCGCGTTGTAACATTCGGTTATAACGCGTTTTTTCTTCTGCTAATAATTTGAATATAAGAATATTTTTATTATCTAATTTTCTAAATGCTTTTAAGCCGTTAACGTCAACAACAACACATTTATTATCAGCAATTTCAGGACGAGATGTACCATAATAATTATTGTTATATAAAGTATGTTCAATAAAGAAATCTTCGTTTAATAATTTTTCAAATTCTTCTTTAGACACAAAATGATAATCAACATCATTTACTTCACCTACACGCATTGAACGAGTTGTATGTGTTACAACCTTTACAATACCGTATTTACGAGCTAAGACTTTTGCTACTTCTGTTTTACCAGTTGCTGATGCACCTACTAAGATAATCATAAATGTGCCTCCTTGATTTTCTTTTTTATTATACTATTAAACTTTATTAATTTCAGTAATAACTATATATTTTGTTTAAAGTTTATCAATATTAATTAATTTAAAAAAAGTTAAGGGAATTTTAAGGTATAGTAGTAATTATTATTGAGGAGGTTAATAAAATGAACTTTGAGAATTTACCTACTAAGGAATTAGTTACCTATACAGAGGAGATATTAAAAACCTATAAAAAGGCTTTATTTGATTGTAATACTATTAAAGATATAAATAAGAAATATTTTTTAAAATTAAAAAGCGATGGAGTCTATACTTTAAGCGCTGAACAATACAAAAGTGCTATTGAAAATATTCTTAATGATATGGATGAAGAAGAATCTAATATTTTAAAAGAATTATATATAAAACGATCTAAAAATCCTTTATGGTATTTATCGTATTGCTCGAGGTCAACTTTTTACCGAAATAAACGTAAAGCACTTGAAGACTTTCTATTTTATTTTTTAAGTTAAATGAAATCTAAATTATTGTTATTAAGTCATATTCCTTTATTATCTTTAGTAAATACCACTTTTAAAAATACGAATTATATTAATAGTGGCTTAATCGATTTTGCAAGTGATGAAGAAAATGTATTAATTAAAATTGATTATCATATTAGTGAAAATTCAGATGATTTATATTCGCTTGTAAACTTAAAGGTTAATAATGTTGATTTAATAGGACATTCTTATCACAATGAATCACATATTATATATGATAATTATTTTAATAAAGATTTATTAATAAATGGGATTAATACATTGTCTTTAAACATTTATGCTAATAATAAAGTGTTTATAAATAAAACATTGAATTTTAATTATTATCAAGACGAAATTCTTATAAATGATTTGACTAAAATTACTAAAGGAAACATTATACGTATTTATTATTCTAATTTTGATTGGAATGTTGAAAGTGATGAAATATATTTTACTAATTGTACTAAAGATAATATTGTGAACGAAATATATTATCGTATCAATTTAGATGAATTAGGAGTTTATATAAAAGCAAATAACAAAGAATTATTGTATAAAGGCATGATTAATTTGTATGCTGAAGAAGGAACTTTTAAAAGATTAAAATATGACGATATAAATAAATGTTATAGCTTACCAATATATTTAGAACAAGATTTAAATAATATTGATAAATATAATTTCACTTTTAAAAATTTATATTATGATCCTTTAACCCTAATGATGTCATCAACGTCAGGGGATTATTTTAAAAAAACTACTAATTTTTATTTACCATTAAGCGAATATGATAATTTAAAATATCTTGATTTTTCAATTACAATGAAAGATATAACAAATTCTAAATTTAATTTTAATATTTCATCATCGTTACAAAGCAAATTAAAGTATATTGGCGATTGTGTAAATAGTGCGTATTGTATTGAAACGGAGGAATTTTAATGAAGATAGCAATAATTATATTTCCAACTTTGTTAACTTGTTTAGCTTCGTTTAGTGATTATCAAATGTATAAAAAAATAGATACTGAATATAAAGATATAATTGATGAAGTATGTAGTCAAAATGTTTTATTAAAAGATGATTACTCCCCATATTTTAATATTAAATTTTTAACAAAATCACTTGAACAAGAATTAGATTCTAAATTTAATAAATATGAATATGAATATAATATCATTTACGATGAATCATCTAGTCCGGATGAAATATCTATAAAAATTAAAATCAAACTTAATATGTTTTTAACTTATAAAAAGGGTTTAAAAAAAATTATTAAAGAAAAGGAAGACCTTAATAATGAATAAATGGAAATATATATTATCTTTATTTGGATTATTAGTTTTAATGCTATTAATTACTAATTCAATAATATTATCTGCAATTACTTTTTTAGTTTCTTTATTTTATATAACTTATATTATAAAAAAAGAAAAGAAAGAACCAAAACAACAAAATAAAGAATTAAAGCTTTTTTACGAATTACTATTAATGCAATACAAGACTAATAAAAAAATATCATTTAGAGATGTATGTGATAATGAAAACTTAAATTTCTATAGTGATTATTTGTTAGGACAAATTGAAGATGAAAAAATTTTATTAGATAATTTAAAAACCAATTTTAACAATCAAGGATTTGATAATTATGTTGATCTTTATAAGTCAAATGCATCTAAAAATATAATTGTCTTGTATTTACAAAATGAGATATCTAAATTAGATGAATTGTCTAATATTATTACAATTAATAATAAAAGCAATAAAAAGAATTTAATTGTATTTTATATTTCGTTAGCCATTATGGCTTTATCACGTGTTCTTTTTAATGAATATTATTTAACATATGTAACTTCTATTGGCGGGTTCATAAGCATTATCTGTGTAACTTTGTTTACGTGTCTATATTTTCAAAAGATTAGTTATGAAAGTATAAAAGGAGAAATAAATGGTTAAAATTAAAAATATTTTTAAAGATATAAAGGTTATTTTATTTCTTGTAAATGTTTTATTTATTTTAGTATCTTTTTTATTTATAAAAATTAATTATTCAATTACTTATATTATTATTTCTATATGTTTGTTAGTCATTATTAATAT
>CAVJPS010000012.1:0-170514 GCA_963651465.1 bacterium | reverse complement strand
ATATATATAAGGTTGTCAATACTTTATAGGAGATTTATAGATGAAGATTAAGACTATTAATTTAGGTAAGAAATTTAATGATAAAGAATTATTTAATAACTTTAATATAGAAACAAAAGAATGCGGATTTTATGCATTGGTTGGAGAAAGTGGATGTGGTAAATCTACCTTTTTTAAGATGCTTTTAAATAGAGATAAAGATTACACTGGTAATATTTTATTTAATGACAATGATATAAAAAATATTGAAGAATCCGAATTCAATTCGTTATTATTTAAGAATATATCTTATATAGATCAAAATTATCAATCATTTGATTTTATGACAGTAAAAGAATTTTTAACTTTATTAATAGAAGACATTAACATTATTAATACTGAACGTTTTATCCAATTGACTAAAAATTTAATGATTGATAATTTGCTTGATAGACTTTGCAAACAATTATCTGGTGGCCAAAAGCAAAGAGTTGCCATTTGTAAAGCT
This sequence comes from bacterium, assembly GCA_963651465.1. GTDB lineage: Bacteria > Bacillota_I > Bacilli_A > RFN20 > CAG-826 > SUG2458. The sequence goes on along the minus strand of CAVJPS010000012.1, from coordinate 170,027 downwards.
TTACTTGAAAATAAAGAATGTATTTTCGTTGACGAACCTACTTCTAGTCAAGACAAGAAAAATGCCGAAATAATATTTTCACTTTTAGAAAAAGAAAGTAAAGATAAACTAATTTTAATAATCTCACATGATATAAAAAGAGCATCAACTTATTGTGATGTAATTTGGAAATTACAAAATCAACAATTAACACTTGTTAAGGAAAAAAATATTTCAGAAAATTTGATAAATAAAAATAATATTACTTTAACCAAAAGAAAAAGTAGCTATAAAGAAATATTTTTTAAATCTGGTATTAAAAGTTATATTCTATCTACTATTTGTTTATCATTTTTGATTTCATTTTGTATCACTTCTGCAAGTATTGGTACATTTAATTATTTGAAAAAAGCAAATAAAATAAATGCACAAAATAATGATTTTGTCATAGCTACATATAGTGAAAATTTTAATGATTATTATAACGGGGCAAATGTAGTTAATACATTAGATAATGAAAACGTAGCTTATTTCCGTCACTATAACGAAAGTTTATTTAATCATGAAGATACAATATTATCAACGAGTAACGAAAATATAATAAACGAAACATTAATTACAGGAACCAAGCCAACAAATGATGGCGATTTTATAATTTCAGACTTATTATACTATTTAATAACAAATGATAAAAAATATGACCTCTCCAAAATAAATAACTTAATTGATAATTATTCTTGTACCGGTATCTATAGTAAATCAACAGAAAATAATTACGTTTATTTTAAAAATTATGAGAATAAAATTAATAAAAGTATACCATTGTATATAAATTCTGATATCGAATTAGATAGTTATTGCTTTATATCACAAAATACTGATTCTGCAATTTATGGAAGACTACCTTTAGAAGATAATGAAATAGCAATTAATTATGATTTAATTCCAAACTATTCTACTGAAAAGAATGATAGGTATTTAAATAAAGAATTTAATATATTAAATGAAGCATCAAATGCTTTAGTTAATAGTCCTATGTTAGGCGATATTTTGAACAATAAATTAAAAATTGTGGGGATTTTAAATGTTACGGATGATAACAATATTATTGTTTTAAACGACAATATGTATCAAAAATCTCAAGAGTTTTTAAAAAAATATTATTTTTTTGATGATATTTATTGTAAAGAAATAACAAGTAACAATTTAACTTATTACGGAATTGATGTTTTAAATAATCAACTATATTCTTTGTCACAAGTCAAAATGATATTTTATAAAATCTCTTGGGTTTTAATATTATTATCATTTGCGCTTTTCGGTTTATATCTATTACTAAGACATAAAACATTAAAACAGTTTAATGAAGCACAAAAAAACAACAATATTCTTCTATTAAATATGGGATATAATTATAAAGAATTAGAAAAAAAACAAATTATATTTTTTAGTATTTCAAATATAATAATTTTAATATTAAATATATTCTTAACTTATTTGTTTATATTTGCAATAAATAATGTGCTTATTATATTTGATTTAACTAGTATTTATATATTTGAAATAAATATTTGGATGTGGATTATATTTAATCTATTATGCATTAGTTACGACATTATTAATAGTTTAATTTACTTTAAGAAAGGAAAAATATATGAGCTTGATTAATCTAAATATTTCATCAAAAATTTATTCTTCTTTTGATGAAAAAGTCTCTGTATTTGACAATTTTAATATTTCTTTTAAAAGCAATGGCTTTTACGCAATCTTTGGTGAAAGCGGATGTGGTAAATCAACCTTGTTAAATATATTAGGATTAAAAGATCTTGATTACAAAGGAAATTATTCTCTAGAAAAAAAAACAATTGACTATAATAAAGATAATTTAGATGAAATAAGATCAAGATATTTTTCTTATTGCTTTCAAGAAAATATCTTAATAGAGGACTTAACTATAACACAAAATATTAATATTGCATGTATTAATGGTAATCCAACACAAAAAGAAATTTACGATGCTTTAAGGAAAGTTAATCTTAATATTAAACCTACAACAAAAGTTAAAAGCTTATCTGGTGGAGAACGTCAAAGAGTATGCTTAGCTATAGCATTACTAAGAAACACTCCTATAATCCTTTGTGACGAAATTACTGGAAATTTAGATGAAGAAAATAGTGATATAATATTTAACTTATTAAAGGAATTATCTATCTCTAAGTTAGTTATTTTAGTATCACATGACTATGATAATTGTAAACAATATAGTGATTATTTAATAGATTTAGAAGAAACAAAAAAAATTGAATCAACAAAAGAAGATACATCCAATAAGAAGTTAGAAAATACCAATTCGAAAAGCAAAAATTTCTCACAAATCCATAAATCTTATAAATCTCTCTTTAGTAAAAGATTTTGGTTCCAATTAACAAACTCATTATTTTTAATTGCAAGTATGTTATTAGCTGGTGAATCTTTATCGTGTATTAGTTTTAATAAAGCTCAATTAATATATGATTTAACTACACAGTTAGAAGATAAATCAGGCTTACTCTCTAAACCGATTTTATTAGAAGATAAATCAAATCAAAAATTTGAAAATGCAACTATTCCGTATAATTTAGATACTAATAGATTTAACGAAATATGTTATTATAAACCAGTTACATATTCTCCATTATATAACAGTAATGATCTAATAAATTATACCAATAGACAATATTATCGTTATTTAAAAGATAATGAATCATTAATTGCTGGATCTTTACCATCTAATGAATACGAATTATTATTAAATAAAAAAGCATATGAAGAAATTTACAAAAAATCATTTGTTGATTTCACTCCTACTAAATTCTATACAGAAAGAAATAATGAATTTCATTATTTAAATAGTATTGAATATAAAGTAGTTGGAATTATTGATGAAGATAAAGTAAATACACAAGTTGTCGTATTTCATAATAGTCATAAAAGATTTAATTATTCTAATGCATTGTGCCCATTAAATGTTGTACTTGCATATAATCAATATAAATATGAAAAATCTGCTATTTTTCCAAAATACAGTATTTTTACAATGAATTATGATTCATTTGAAAACGTTACCCCAAATATTGTAAAAGGATCATTGCCTAATTCTAATAACGAATTTATAGTTTCCTTAAGTTATCTACAAAAAGAATTTAAGAATTTTAATATAGATTCTATTGAATTAAACGATGATTATTTTAAAAAAATTGATTTTTTAAAAGATAATGAAGTATTTTATGAAGAAGTTGATTTACGAAAACTAAGTGATGAATTTAAAATATGCGGTATATATGATAATGATGACATTGAAGCTTCCGTTTTATGTACATCAGATTATTTAACTAAGCTAATATCGGTAAAAGAAAAAGTTAAAGGTTTTTCATTTATAGAATACAATTATAATAATCTTAAAATATTTTTTAAACAAAACATTTACAATATTATTGACCCTGAATTGTATGCTGTTAATGATTTAAATTATATGTTTACTTCATCCAATGGGATTAATTTTACATTAATAGCTTTAATAATAATTATTGCATTAATTATTACAATTATTGATCTTATTCATATTATTCGTTACAAAAAAACTCAAATAATTTTACTTAGGACATATGGTTATAAGAAGGAAAACATTATACTATCAATTATTATCTACTTTACAATTCCATTGTTAATCAGCATGTTAACTAATTTTATAATAGCGCCGTTTATTATGAAATCTTATAGCAAATTTATAGTCGTAGAATTTCTTCATTATAATGTTAAGAATACTAATCTTATTAAATATAATTACATTTTTATGACACTAATTTATTTACTCGAAATTGTTATTATTTCTTTAATTACTAAACTATCACTAAAAAAAATAAAAAAGAATTTGAATTGGTACGAATAAATATAGATATTTAAATATTCATTTTGTATAATAATTTTATTCAGAGTAGATTTGTAAGCGTTAGTGCTGCTACCATGGGAAGTTGGGTACAGACAAATTATAAAGACTATTATATCTTTATAGCGATTTACAATTCGCGTCCGCTGAAAAAAATGCTTATACATTTTTAAAGTGGACCTCTTATAAATGGAGGTTCTTTTTATATGAAAAAAATTACAATTCGTCAAATTTGTTTTGCTGCAATTCTTGCTGCAATGTCCTTAGTATTAGACTATTTGAGTTACAAAACAGATTTCACTAAGATTACTCTTTATTCTTTACCACTTATTTTTGCTGGTATTTTTTGTGGTCCATTAGTTGGTGGACTTGCTGGTTTAATTGAAGGATTTTTATCTCAATTAACTACATATGGTTTAACAATTACTACTCCTTTATGGATGATTGCTCCTGTTGCTTGGGGTCTAGTAAGTGGATTAGTCTTTAAACTATTTAAAAATAAAAAAAGTAATGCATTAGCTATTTCTGTAACCATACTTATTACTTCTTTATTAGTAGTTGTTATTAATACTGTCGTGTTAATTCTAGATGGAATTATTATGAAATACCCTACTACTTACGTATACGCAACAATTGTTGCTAGAACTATTACAGCACTAGCAATTGCAATCTTATATATTGTTTTATTAATAGTTATTTACCCTCGTTTAAACAAATTCATAAATAATGATAGAAAAACAATTAGCGAAATTGAAGATATTACTGAAAATAATGAAGAAAATAATTCAATAAAAAAATAGGAATTTATATAAAAGATAATTGAATAAAAAAAGAAGAAGTGATCCTTCTTCTTTATCTAGTATGAGCCTTTCATTGCTTTATCAATAGAACGTTTAACGTCACGCTCTTTTTCAGTATCTCTTTTATCGTATAATTTTTTACCTTTAGCTAAAGCTATTTCAACTTTAGCTAAACCGTTTTTAAAATACACTTTAGTTGGAACAATAGTAAATTGTTTTTCTTTTACTTTTTGAGCCATCTTAATTATTTCATTTTTATGTAACAACAACTTCCGAGTTCGTAATGGCTCATGATTAAATATATTACCTTGTCTATATACTGAAATATGCATATTAAGAATATATGCTTGATTATTTTTAATAACAACATAAGAATCACTTAAGGAACAACCATTAACACGTAATGACTTAATTTCAGTTCCTTGTAATTCGATTCCAGCTTCCGTAAAATCACTTAAGAAATAATTAAAAGAAGCCTTTTTATTATTGTTGATAACTTTAATTCCTTGTTCTCTCATAATCTTGACTCCTTTCATTCTTAATTATTATAGCAATTATTAGAATCTTTTATATCCTTTTTTATGAGAAAGTTTTCTCTTAGTACGAGAATCTATATATTTACGTTTTCCGTGTTCTTCTTTTGCGCTAACTAATGCTAAAGTAATAGTGCCTTTTTGCTTATCAGTTTTCATTACTTGTACCATCACTTTATCACCAACAGAATAAATATGGTGACTACGTTTACCAATTGCTTGATAACTTGATTCATTAACAACATAATAATCATTCATATCTTCAAAACGGATACAACCAGATAATCCATTTTCGAGTTCTACATATATGCCATTATTAGTTAATCCATCAATATAGCCAGTATATTTTTCACCAATATGAGAAGTCATAAATTCTGCACCTTTCATATCATTGCAATCACGCTCAATAGTAATAGCACGTCTTTCTTTCATAGAAGTATTTTCAGCTAAGAAATCCAAATGTAAACGTAATTCATCTAAATTACTGTAATCTTCTTCAAATAAGAAACGGCGAATTATACGATGAACAATTAAATCAGGATAACGTCTGATAGGTGAAGTAAAATGAGTATAACTTTTTGATGCTAACCCAAAATGTCCTTTGTTATCACTTGAATAACGAGCTTTAGCTAAACATCTTAATAAAGTCGCACTAATTACTTCTTTACGTTCTCCTTCATTAATTTTATCTAAATGGGTTTGTAATTCTTTTGGAGTTACATTTAAAGGATCAAAGGCAGCTTTAATTCCTAAACGTCCTGAGAAAGTTGCAAATGTAGCAAGTCTTTTAGCAACAGGGTCTTCGTGAATACGATAAATCATAGGAAGACCACGTTTTTCAATTGTTGACGCAACAACTTCATTTGCAAGTACCATAAAGTCTTCAATAAGCTTTTCTCCTGGTCCTTGAATCTTTTTAACAATATCAATTGGATATCCTTTTTCGTCAACTTTAATTTTTATTTCAGGAACTGAAAGTTCAAGTGAACCTCTTTTTTCTCTTAATGCATGAATATGTTTTGCACATTCGTTAAACATTAAAATCTTGTTTTCTAAAAGATTTTTAGGATTATTTTCTGCAATAACATTATTAACAAAATTATATGTTAAACGATGGGTAGATTTAATAACTGATGGAACAATTTCACTATGAGTTACATAGCCTTTTTTATCAACAGTCATAATACAAGATATAGTTAATCTTTCGACACCTTCATTTAAAGAACAAATGCCATTTGATAAAGCAAAAGGTAGCATAGGTACAACTCTATCAGTTACATATATTGAAGTACCTCTATTTAAAGCTTCTTTGTCTAAAGGTGAGTCAGGCTTTACATAATGAGATACATCTGCAATATGAACACCTAATTTATATGAATCATTAGGGAGTAATTCAATGGAAATAGCATCATCAAAATCTTTAGAATCATCTCCATCAATTGTAACAATAAATTCATTGGTTAAATCTAAACGTCCTTCTTTATCTTCCTTACTTACTTTTTGAGGAATAGTTAATACTTCTTCATCTACTTCAGAAGGAAATTCAATAGGTGCATCATTTTCAAGAATTAATCTCGTAACATCCATGAATGGGGCGTTCTTTTGTCCTAATACACTATTTAATGAAACATTTATCTTTAAATCTTGATAAGATTCAATCTTAACCGAAACAATATCTTCGTTTTTACAATTAGTGTCGTTTGGTAAAAGAAAAGTTATATTATTACACGCAATAGAATTAACTTTAACAGTTTTAAATTTACCTTCAAGTACTACTTCACCTACAACATCTTTGTAACGTCTTTTTACAATTTTACATACATAAAAACGATTTACGTCATACTGTAAATAAACTATATCTCCTAGTAATGCATTTTCCATATCACTAGCATCAATATGAACATCTTCGTCACTATCGTAAATATTTGCAAAAGCAAATCTTTCTTTAACTGAAACAATAGTTGCTTTAATAAGGCCTAGATTACTTGGAAGAACATATCCTTTATCGTCAATAATATCTCCCTCATCAATTAATGTATTAACTAATGATTGTAAATCTTTTTTCTTTCCGTCATAAATACTACATAAATCTCCAAATGAACAATATGGATTCTTGTTTATATATTTTAAAATATTATCACGCATAATAATCACCTACCTACATTATATAAGAAAAAGAAAAAGGGGATAACCCCTTTAAAAATGATTTAATTAAAATAAGTAAGGTAGAAGCATAATTGCTTCAGTAGTTGTCTCAGAACTACTAGCAGTTGAAGCCCCTTGAATACCTTTAATTAAAATAGCAAGTAAAAAGAAGACAATAGCAAATCCAAATGTCATCCAAGAAATAACTAATTCAGATCCTCTTTCTTTTTGTTTAGCAAAAACATTAAGTCCTCCACCAGTAATAGCACCTGAAGCACCTTCTGACTTACCGCCTTGTAATAAAGATAAAATGATAATTATAACAGCTACCACTAAAAAGATAATATCTAATGCTGACATAATATACCTCCTTGCTTTTTTAAATTTAATTCAAACCACTTGGTCGCTTTTATATAATACAATATTTTTAATTTAAAATACATATTTTTTTATAAAATTAGAATAATAAATGCCTTGATATTATATTTCACCTTTTAATTCAAGAATAATATCACGTAGTTGAGCTGCTTTTTCAAAATCAAATTCTTTTGCAGCTTGTTTCATTTGTTTTGTTAATTCACCAACATCACGTTCAAGTTCTTTACGTGATTTTTTACCATTTTTATATTTCTTACTAACTGATTCAACAAAATCGTCTGTAGCACTTAATGGTAATGAAATTTCTTTAACAATTGTTGTAGGTATGATTCCGTTTTCTTCATTATATGCTTCTTGAATTGCTCTACGACGAGCAGTTTCGTCAATTGCTCTACGCATAGAATCAGTCATATTATCAGCATACATAATAACCTTACCGCTTGCATTACGAGCTGCTCGTCCAATAATTTGAATTAAAGAACGAGTATTACGCAAGAAGCCTTCTTTATCGGCATCTAAGATTGTAATTAACGATACTTCAGGAATATCTAATCCTTCACGGAGTAAATTAATTCCAACTAAAACATCATATTTTCCTTTACGTAATTCATAAATAATTGCTGTACGTTCAAGTGTTTTAGTTTCGTTATGAAGATATGCAACTTTAATTCCTCTATCCTTTAAATATTCGGTAAGATCTTCTGCCATACGAATTGTTAAAGTAACAATTAATGTTCTTTCATTTTTTTCAACACGTCTTTTTATTTCACTAATTAAATCATCAATTTGTCCTAATGTAGGACGAACTTCAACAATAGGGTCTAATAATCCGGTTGGTCTTATAATTTGTTCTACTACTTCATTATTGCATCTTCCTAATTCATAATCACCAGGGGTAGCTGAAGTACATATAACATAATTCATTTTATTTTCAAATTCTTCAAATCTTAAAGGTCTATTATCTAACGCAGATGGCAATCTAAAACCATATTCAACTAAAGTCTCTTTACGACTACGGTCACCATTAAACATACCTCTTACTTGAGAAAATGTAATATGAGATTCATCTACTACTAATAAAAAATCTTTAGGGAAATAATCAAATAATGTATAAGGTGTTTCACCAGGTTTACGTCTATCAATATAACGAGAATAATTTTCAATGCCTGGACATATACCAAATTCTTGAAGTGACTCAACATCTTGTTTGGTTCTCATTTCTAGGCGTTGCTCTTCAAGCAATTTATTTTCATCGTGAAATTCTTTAAGTCTAACAGCTAAATCATCTAAAATTTCAGGACACGCTAACTTAATACGTTCTCTTGTAGATGCATGAGCGTAGGCTGGAAAAATAGGATATATGTTGTATTTATGTAATACTTCGCCTGTTAAAGGATTAACAGTCATAATCTTTTCAATTTCGTCATCGAACATATCAACTTTAATAATATAATCATTTGTTGAGGCTGGACATATTTCAATAATGTCACCACGTACTCTAAAAGTACCAGGTGCAGTATCAAGATTATCACGACGATATTGTGCTTCAACTAATGCACTAAATAATTTCTTTCTATCAATAACTTCTCCCACATGTAATGTAAAAACTAAAGATTGATATTCTTGTGGATCAGTTAAACCATAAATTGCAGCAACAGAAGCAACTATTATAGTATCTTTACGTTCTAATATTGAATTAATTGCACTAGAACGCATCATTTCTATTTCGTCATTCATAACAGCGTTTTTATCAATATATGTATCACTTTTTGGTATATAAGCTTCAGGTTGATAAAAATCAAAGTTTGAAACAAAGTATTCTACTCTATTATTAGGAAATAATTCTTTTAATTCGCTATATAGTTGTCCTGCTAAAGTTTTATTATGAACCATTACTAAAGTAGGCTTTTGGACTTGTTCAATAACATTTGCAATAGTAAACGTTTTACCAGTACCAGTCGCACCTAAAAGAACTTGAAAATGGTTTTCATTTTCAATTCCTTCAACTAATTTGTTAATAGCTGTTGGTTGATCACCAGTAGGTTTATGATTTGAAACTATTTCAAAACGTTTATTTTCGTCCATCTAATCACCTATTCCCTTAATGTTGTTGTAACATATTCAATTTGATTTAAATAATAATCATATAATTGTTTTTGTAAATAATCGCCAGTTTCTTTATTCATTTCTCCAGTAACTGTAAGGGATTCTGCATTTTGATAAGCTGTAATTGCTTCTTCATAATTTTCATAATTTGTACTCATTACAAGATTGATTTCATCAACAATAATTTTATAAGCTTCAACTAGTTTTTCAGCAGTATAAGAAGAGAAATCAGCTTCACCCCAATAATAGAAAACATTATTATAGTTATAATTATCATCAGTTTCTATTCCAACTCCGTGAATACAAACACTTTCATTAATACTAATTGGGAATGCAGATTTGGCAATTGTATATCTTAAAACACTACCGTCGTTAAAATAATATAATGTTTGAACAATACCTTTACCATAGGAAGTCTGTCCAATAATAGTAGTATTTTTAAGATGTTTCATTGCAAGTATAAACGATTCACTTGCAGAGGCAGTACCTTTATTTTGTACGATTGTAAATTTTTGAATATGACTAAAGCTTGGATTTTTGGTAGTTGAATATTTTTCAATTGAGCCATCTTTATATTCATATTGTAAAACAATAGTATCTTTTGGTACAAATAAGCTACATAAATCTATAGCTTCTGAAACATATCCACCACCATTGTCTCTTAAATCAATATTTAATTGATATATTTGTTTACCAGTAGTTTCTTCTACTTCAGATAATATAGTTTTAACAGTGTAATCCAAAGAAGAATCTAAGAATGTATCAACTTTAATATTACAAATAAGCTTATCGTCAACAATATTATAGCTTTCGATTTTTGCTCCCGCATAACTATATTTATCACGAACATAACTAATTTCAGTTAAAGTAGATTCCTCACTATGAGTTACTTTAAATGAAATGTTATTTTCATTAGCGTTTTCAACTGCAGTAATTAAATCATTATAACTTAAAGTATTAAGAGCTACCCATGAATTATTATAGTAAGCTTCACTAATAACATCACCTGTACGTAATCCAGCATTATATGCAGGAGACATAGGATAAACATAATTAACGTAAACATTGCCGCCATAGTAAATATATTTAAAACCTAAGCCATATTGAATAGTGGATAAGCCTTGTTCTTCAAAAGTAGAAGTATAAACAGTATAACGGTCGCCTTGTGAAGTCATTCCACTTAATGCACCATTAATAACATCATCGGAAACTGTACTTCCTCCAAAATACCAATCATCAACCATAATTTCATATGTCTTGATTATTTTTTGAATACCAGGATCATCGTATATTTTGTAACGAGAATAAACAATAAGACCACTAGTTAATCCACCAACTACAAGAGCACTAGCAATAGATATAGATATTGCTTTGGTCATATGACTAATATATACTTCTCTTTTTATTGGTTCATTTTGTTTCTTATTTTTTTCATTATTTTCCACTGTAATCACCTACAATTTCTTTTTAGGGAATGATTTAAATCCTAAGCCATTAGCTTCGTGAATTAAAGTAACAGTTACGAATGCATTTTTATCAACTTTAGAAATATAATCTAAAAGTTCGGTATATTCATGACGATCAAATGCAACTTTAATCATTCTCTTTTCATCGCCGGTGTATCCACCTTCACTATGAACAATAGTAGAACCACGTTCCATTTTATTTAAAATAAAGTCGTTAATTTCTTGCCATTTATCAGAAACAATTTCAGCAACATAAGTACCTGATGCACCAATAAATACTTTTTCAATCATTAATGAACAAACAAACGCACCCATAATTCCTATTATTGTCATATTTAAATCTTTATATACAATAAGTCCACATAAAATGATAGATGAGTCAATAATAAATGATGTAATAGAAGCTTTAATCTTTAAGTATTTTTGAACAATGAAAGTGATGACGTCAACACCACCAGTTGAGCCTCCACCTTTATATGCGACAGCACAACCTAATCCAACAAAAGTAGAGCCGACAATACAAACTAAAAAAGTTGTAAATGATTCACTTGTATTATTAAATACAATCCAATTTTCTGGTTTCATTACACGCATAATTAATGTATTAAAGAAAGGATATATAATAACAGAAAATAATGTTTTAGCACTAAAATCCCATCCTAAGAATAATAATCCAACAAAGAATAATATAACAACTAATAACCAAATATAAACGTCAGCTAAAGAACTAACTCCAAACAATGGTGTAAGAATTTCATCTAATACAATTGCAATACCAGATACACCACCGGTAATAATTTTATAAGGTACCAAAAAGCCACCAGTACCAAATGCGAGTATAAAGTTACCTAATGTTAATAAAAACATATGATAAGCAGCCTTTAACCAGTCACGTTTAGTGTAATTTGTAAATTTATCTTTCAATTTCTTAAACATTTTTCTTAGCCTCCATTTCTAAATATTTAGTTAAAAAATTATCTATATGACCGTCCATAACATTTTGGACATTAACTTCACTATAATCAGTTCGATGATCTTTAACCATCGTATAAGGACAAAATACATATGAACGAATTTGACTACCCCATTCAATATTTTTTTGTTCGCCAACAATCGAATTTAATTTTTGTCGTCTTTTTTCTAATTCTAATTGCATTAAATGAGATTTCAGCATAGTCATACATATTGCTCTATTTTGAATTTGAGATTTTTCTATTTGAGAAGATACAACAATTCCAGTTGGTAAATGAGTCATTCTAACAGCAGAGTCAGTTTTATTAACATTTTGTCCTCCTGCTCCACTTGATCTATAAACATCTACCTTGATATCAGATTCTTTTAAATCAATTTCAATTGAATCATCAAATTCAGGTACAACGTTTACGGAGGCAAACGAAGTATGTCGTCTACCTTGAGAATCAAAAGGACTAATACGAACTAAACGATGAACACCTTTTTCACCTTTTAATAATCCATAAGCGTTATGTCCTTTAATACAAATCGTCGCAGATTTTAATCCAGCAACGTCGCCGGTTTGGTAATCAATAGTTTGAATTTTAAACTTATGTTCTTCAGCGTAAAGAACATACATTCGATAAAGCATATCAGCCCAGTCCTGAGATTCAGTACCACCAGCACCAGGATGAAATTCTAATATTGCATTTAAATGATCGTATTCTTCAGTAAATAAAACTTCCACCTTAAAATCATCTAATTTCTTATTTAATAAAGTTAGATCGTTATCGGCAGATTCTAAAAATTCTATTTCTTTTGTTTCTTCGTATAACAAAACCAAGTCCTTAATATTAAGCACTTGGTTTGTCATATCATTTATTGAATTAATTTTGTTATTTAATTCAGTTAGTTCACGACTAATAGCCGTTGCTTTTTTGGTATCATTCCAGAAATCATCAGCAGCCATTAGTGCTTCATCACGTTTGACATTTTCTTTTAAAGAAGCGATGTCAAAGTGAATCACCTAACTCTCTTATATTTTGGCTAATGATTTCAAGAAGATTTTTAATTTCAAAAATTTCTCTCATCATTTTTCTCCTTTTGCTTATTCAGCCTTTTCTTCTTTTTTATTTTCTTTAACTTCTTCTACAGCAGCTTCTTTTTTAGGAGCTTCAGTTGTAGTAGGAGCTGGTGTAGGATTTGGGTTAACTTGGACATTTAATAAATTTAATACAACTTCAATAGCGATTAAATCATTCATTTCACCGAATAATTTATAGCCTTCATTAACGTAATCTTGTAATGGGTTTGTATTAGCATAGCTACGTAAGTGAATACCTTCACGTAATTTATCCATTGTATCAATATGAGTTGTCCAGTTACGGTCAACAACTCTTAAAGTAGCTGTTTTTTCAATTTGTTTTCTTAAATCTTCGCCCCATTCGCTACGACGTTTTTGATAACGTGCAAACATTAATTGAGCAATATCTTCACCTACTTCACGAGGATCACTATCATCGTAAAGAATAGGCTTAATTGTGTTTTCTTCAAGGAAACGAGGTTCTAAATCTTTTTTAAGTAATTCACCAGAAACAAATCCAGTTGTACTTCCTTCTGGTACAGCTTTCTTTGCAAGTGAAACACCACATGTAACAAAGAATTCATTGATTAAATCTGTAACATCTTCTGAATATAAAATGTTATCACGCATTTTATACATAATGCCACGTTGTTTACTTAAAACATCATCGTAATCTAATAATGATTTACGAGTATCAAAGTTTTGACCTTCAATCTTCTTTTGAGCTGATGTAATAGCATTTTGAAGTAATTTCATTTCCATTGATTCATCGCCCATTTGTTCACCCATTTTTTGAATGTTTTCATTACCGAAACGTAACATTAATTCATCATCAAGTGAAACGTAGAAACGTGAATAACCTGGGTCACCTTGACGGCCGGAACGTCCTCTTAATTGGTTATCGATACGTCTTGATTCATGACGTTCAGTACCAAAGACACATAAGCCACCTAAAGCACGAGTTTCATCAGTTAATTTAATGTCAGTACCACGACCAGCCATGTTAGTAGCAACAGTAACAGCGCCTTTTTCACCTGCATGAGAAACAATTTCAGCTTCTAATGCATGGTTTTTAGCATTTAATACTTGGTGTGGAATCTTAGCTTCGTTTAGATATCTATCAACAACTTCTGACATTTCAACTGATGCAGTACCAATAAGAATTGGTTGTCCAAGTTCGTGACGTCTTTTAACTTCTGCAGTTAATGCTTTGAATTTTGCATTCTTATTACCAAAAATCAAATCTAAATCATCAATACGTTGAACAGGTCTATTTGTAGGAATACAAATAACACGCATATTGTAAATTTTTTGGAATTCTTCTTCTTCAGTCTTAGCAGTACCAGTCATACCAGCAACTTTAGTATATAAACGGAAGAAATTTTGGTATGTAATAGTAGCCATAGTAACAGTTTCTTGTTTAATCTTTACATTTTCTTTTGCTTGAATAGCTTGATGTAAACCATCACTATATTCACGACCTTTTAAGACACGACCTGTGAAAGTATCAATTAATTGAATTTCATTTTCTTGATCAACCATATATTCAACATCGCGAGACATAACATAATTTGCTTTTAATGCTTGAGTAATACGGTGAACTAAATCATTGTATTGAGGTGCGTATAAGTTTTGGACACCAAACATTTTTTCAGCTTTATCAACACCACTATCAGTTAAAGAACAAGATTTTGTTTTAATATCAAAAGTAAAGTCTTTTTCTCTCTTTAATGTTTTAACAAAACGGTCAGCGATTAAATATGTATTTGCTGAAACTTTAGAACCGCCAGAAATAATTAATGGTGTTCTTGATTCATCGATTAAAATAGAGTCAGCTTCATCAACAACAGCAAATGCTAATCCACGTAAAACACGTCTATTAACATCAGTTGCCATATTATCTCTTAAATAGTCAAAACCTAATTCTGAGTTTGTTGTGTATGTAATATCACAAAGATAAGCTTCTTTCTTTTGTTCTGTTGTTTTTTCTCTTAAGTTAACACCAACAGTTAAGCCAAGAAAACGATAGATTTGGCCCATCCATTCAGCGTCACGAGATGCTAAATATTCGTTAACTGTAATAACGTGAACACCTTTTCCAGTTAATGCATTAAGATAAACAGCCATTGTAGCAGTTAAAGTTTTACCTTCACCAGTTCTCATTTCAGCAACGTCGCCTTGATCAAGAACGACAGAACCCATAATTTGAACTTTGAATGGGAATTGTCCTAAAACACGTTTACCTGCTTCACGAGCAACTGCAAATGCTTCAACACGAATATCGTCAACTGTTTCACCATTTGCAAGTCTTTGTTTAAATTCAACTGTTTTTGCTTTTAATTCATCATCTGTTAATGCTGCCATTTGGTCAGCTAATGTCATAACCTTGTCTGCAATAGCACCGATTTTTTTTAATCTACTTTTATCAAAATTAAAGATTTTATCAATAAATCCCATAAAAATCTCCTTTCAAGAAATTCTTCTATATTTTACATTATTTTTTATTACTTTTCTATATAACTCTATTAAATTTAATATAAATATTAAAAGAGGCCTAATAGCCTCTTAAAAAGTTTAATTACTTTTGACTTTAATTGCACAATACTTATTATCTCTTCGAGCTAACTCGAAATCGACTTTAGCACCATCAGATAATTTCTTATAACCAGTCATTTCAATATCACTAAAATGAACAAAGATATCTTGTTTAATATCATCAGTTCGTATAAAGCCATATCCTTTTTTATTATTAAACCATAATACAGTTCCTTGCATTTATTTCATCCTTTCTTCTTTTTCTTTGTTATTGCGGGCTAAAACTAAGATTTTAACGTCACGAGGTTTACATTTAGTTACAACTTTAATTGCACCTAATAAAGTTGATCCACTAGTCATAACATCATCGACTAATAGTATTTTTTTATTAGTACAAATGCTTTCAGAAATAATTCCGATATTTTCAATCATTTCACATCGATTCCATCTTTTTTGTAAAGCTTGTTTTATATTTTGCTTTTTATACAAAATAGGAAGAATTGGTAAATGTAACACTCTAAAAATTTCTATTACATGATTAAACCCACGTTTTTCATCGTCGTCTTTCCATGACGGCATAGGAACAATATAATAATCACTATATTTTGCCCTTAATTCTAGTGATATTCGATACAAAAATATTGGAGCAATTTCAATATCAAAACATCCTTTTAATTGATATAAAGATTTTCTAATAGTTTCATCGTAATTAAAGAGTCCCCAGCCATAAATACCTGCTATTTTAAATCGACTAATGTTTAAATTAAATTTGTTAAAACATTCTGGACACAAAAAATCATCATTATGAATAAAAGTACTTAGTCCATTATTTTTAATATCTTTAAAGCACATTCGACAAATACTTGTTTGCATTATTGATTTCATTGATAGCCTCTTTCATTTGAGAAGTAACTTTATTAGCTAATAAAAAGACATCTCCAGTAGGAAAATCTTTCTTACGTCCTACTCGTCCTCCTATTTGAATAATCATTTCTTTTGAATAAACATTATGATTAGCCATAAAAATAATTACTTGAAGATTAGGAAAGGTCACACCTCTTTCTAAAATAGATGTAGTAATTAGATAATCATAGTGACCTTTACCAAATTCTTCAATTATTTGTTTACTTCTTTTAGTCTTAGAAGATATATTTTGCCCATTAGGACAAAATAAATATATTACTCTATAAAGATAAATACCTATTTCAATAGTTGGTACATATATAAAACACTTTTTCTTTTCTAATCGATATTGTTTTATTTTTTTTATAATAAAGTAGATTTGTGTAAAAATATTTTTCTTTATGATTTCAGGTACAGGAATTAACATGTGATGGTATCTAACATTTAATTCTAAAATAGTATCTTTTCTTTTTTTAAATTCATCGACAATTTCTTTATTAGCAGTAGCACTTAATACAATAATATTCCCTTTTAAACTTTTTCTTAAAATCGAATATAAAGTTGTATTTAAGTAAAATGGGTATGCGTCGACCTCGTCTAGAACAATTAAATCAAAATAATCCACATATCGATATAATTGATGTGTTGTTAATATAGTGATATCACCATTTAAATCTTCAGTATGACCTCCATAGACTGAGATGATTTTATTATGTGGGAAAGCTTGTCTAATTCTTTTTTCTAAATCAATTACTACATTACGTCGAGGAATAGCAAATCCTACTTTTTTGTTTTCTTGTAATGTTTTTATCATTATTTCAAAAACGATTTCAGTCTTTCCTGCCCCACAAACCGCTTTAACAAGTACATTTTTCTTATTAGTTATACTTTGTACTATTTGATTAGAAATAAGTTGTTGCTCTTTAGTAAGTGAATAATCCAAATGAAGAATAGATTTATTTGTTTTATATGAATTTAGGCTTTTTTTATTATTTGAATTACCACTAAACAAAATACACCTTCGACAATATACTTTACCATTTAAGTATCCTAAATAACGTTCATCGGTGTTATTACATCGAGGACACTTAAACATAAAAAAATCACCTCTACTTATAAATTCGAGATGATTTTAAAAATTCCTTAAAAAAATTATTTATTTTCGTAATCGACGATTATATTTACACGTCTTTCATGACGTCCACCTTCAAATGGTGTAGTTAAAAAGTTATCAACAGCTTTAATAACCATATCGTGATCCATAAATTTTTGACCAAAAGCAATCATGTTAGCATTGTTATGTTCACGGCAAAGTTTAGCAACTTCCGGACAATATCCCATTGCACAACGAACGCCTTTAACTTTATTAGCAGACATCATAATACCTTCACCAGTTGTACAAACAAGAATACCTAAATCTACTTCTTTATTAGCAACCATTGTAGCAGCTTTTAAGCCAAATTCAGGATAATCACATGAATCGTTAGTATATGTACCACAATCAATAACTTCGTGTCCTAAACCTTTAACGTGTTCAATAATTTTATTTTTTAATTCAAGACCACCATGGTCACATCCAAATGATAATTTCATTTATTTATTCCTCCAAATATTTTCAATATCACTAAAAGGAATTGATCCTTCTCGTATTAATGTAATTCTATCACTAATTGATACTATTGTCGAAGGAAGCTCTCCGTTGGCGTCTTTTTTAACAATAGCACTTATATCACCATTAAATTTAGAATATACATCTTGATATAAAGATAATGGTGGCTCACCACTTTTATTAGCACTTGGGACTAATAAAGGCTTTTTAACTTTGTTTAATATTTTTAAAGCAATATCGTGATTAGGTATTCTTACGCCTACCATTGGACTACCCAAAGTTACCCAATAAGGAATATTATCTTTAACTGGTAAAATTAATGTTAATGGTCCAGGCATATATTTTGAAATAATATTTTCTACCCTTTCATCAACTAAAGCATATTTTTTAATTGTTTCAACATCACCACACATTAATGTAAATGGTTTATGTGGTGGTCTGTTTTTTGCATTCATTAGTCTATTGAATGCATCTTCGTTATCAAATATAACTCCTAATCCATAGACAGTTTCGGTAGGAAAGCCTACAACTTCGTTATTTAATAATAATTCAACTACTTTGTCCAATTCTTTTTCGTCTAATAATAGAGTATCCATAATATCACTTTCTTTCATATTAATTGTACTATCTTTTATATACAATTTCTAAAATCCTATCATTTTTATTAATATCTTTATAAAAATAATAACTGCTTTTAGGGAAATACTTTTTAACCATTTCTTCTAAATGTGCTTTTTGAGTATTACCAATTTCAAAATATAATAAAGCACCATCGTTAATATAATTTACTGCCTCTTTAAATATTCTTTGATATATTTCATATCCATTTCCAGTTGGGGGAATAAGAGCGATTAAAGGCTCATTGTCCTTAACTAATGGTTCAATAAATTCATCATTAGAAATATATGGAGGATTACATAAAACAATATCAGCTTTAGGTAAATTATTAAAATTTGTAAATAAATCACTTTCAATTAAAGTTACATCTGCGTTTAATTTTTCTTTATTTATAAAAGCAACTTCTAAAGCATCTTTAGAAATATCACTCATAAAAACCTTAGCATCTTTGTTGTTAAGTTTATATGTAATACCTAAACATCCTGAACCAGTACAAATATCATATACTACTGGTGATTTAATGTTTTTATTTATTACCTTTTCTATTAATTCTTCTGTTTCATTACGCGGAATCAATACTCTTTTATCCACATAAAAAACATTACCGTAAAAATATCCTTTATTAGTTATATATTGAACAGGTTCTCCATTTAAAAGTTTATTGAAATTTTCTTCAAAAGCTGATAAATCTTCAATGACCTTATCTTTATTAAGAATAATATCTACGGTATTATCAAATCCCATAAAATCTTCAAACAATAAATCAAAAGAAGATTTTTCAATCTCCTTTGATAATGCAATATTTAAAAATTTGTTATATACATCAATAACCTTTTCCATTAGTTATTGTTTCCTTCTAACATTTTCTCTTTTTGATCTTCGTCAATTAAAGCTTGTACGATTTCATCAATTTCGCCTTCCATTACACGATCAAGTTTTTGAATTGTGTAACCAATACGATGATCTGTAACACGGTTTTGAGGATAGTTATAAGTTCTAATTTTTTCAGAACGTTCACCTGTACCAACTTTTAATTTACGTTCAGCGCCAATCTTAGCTTCTTGTTCTGCAACTTTAGCTGCTAAAATTTTTGCTCTTAACATTTGCATACATAATGCACGGTTTTGAATTTGCGATTTTTCAATTTGACATGCAGCAACAATACCAGTTGGAATATGAGTAATACGAACTGCAGAGTCAGTTTTGTTAACGTTTTGTCCACCAGCACCTTGAGAACGATAAACATCAATTTGAAGATCTGCTGGGTTAATTTCAACATCAACGTCTTCGGCTTCAGGCATAACTAAAACTGTAGCAACTGAAGTATGAATACGTCCTTGAGATTCTGTTTTAGGAACTCTTTGAACACGGTGTGCACCAGATTCGAATTTGAGTTTAGAATAAACTTTATCGCCTTTAACCATGAATGAAACCATTGAAAAGCCACCTAAGCCAGATGCGTTTTCATCAATTAATTGGATTTTCCATCCTTGAGATTCAGCGTAACGTGTATACATTCTAAATAAATCAGCAGCAAAAAGATCAGCTTCTTCTCCACCAACTGCGCCACGAATTTCAACAACAATATTTTTATCATCGTTAGGATCTTTAGGAAGTAAAAGAATTTTAATTTCTTCTATTAATTTTTCTTCTTCTTCACTAAGAGCTTTAAATTCTTCTTTACCCATTGCTGAAATATCAGGATCACTATCTTTAGTCATTTCTAAAGCGTCTTGACGGTCAGCAACAACTTTTTTATAACGTAAATACTTTTCTACTGGTTCAACTAAACTAGCTCTTTCACGTGAAATATCACGGTATGCATGACGATCTCCTTGAATTGATTCGTCTTCCATTAAACTTTTATCTAACTCAGCTAATCTAATAATAGAAGCTTCTAATCTTGCTTCCATACTTTTATCCATCATAGTAAACACCTCACTTGGCCTTAAATATAATAACACATTTCGTATAAATTTCAAATTGTATATATTTTCAAATAATATTAATATTATTTATCTTCTATTTTTCATTTAAAAGAGGCTACGAAATGTGTATAATATCAATAGGTGATTAAATATGTCTTATAAAGCATTATATCGTACTTATAGACCATCTACTTTTGATGAGGTTGCTGGTCAATCACATATAGTAAAAACCTTACGTAACGCTCTTACAACTAATAAAATTGCTCATGCCTATTTATTCTGTGGTCCTCGTGGTACAGGTAAAACTACAATGGCAAAATTATTTGCAAAAGCTTTAAACTGTGAGGAAGGCATTGGATGCCAATGTAACGCTTGTTCAAACTGTTTAGCAATTAAAGATGGAAGTCATCCAGACGTAATTGAAATAGACGCAGCAAGTAATAATGGTGTTGAAGATGTCCGTGATATTATCGAAAGAGTTAAGTACTCTCCTATTAAAGGAAAATACAAAGTTTATATTATTGATGAAGTTCATATGATGTCTCCTAATGCTTTTAATGCATTATTAAAAACATTAGAAGAACCACCCGCTAATGTAATATTTATTTTAGCTACAACTGAACCTCATAAAGTCTTACCAACCATCTTATCACGTTGTCAACGTTATGATTTTTCTAAAGTTGACGATGCTTCGATTAAAGATCGTATGGAAACTATCTTACGTCAAGAAAATATTACATATGATCCAAAAGCTTTAAATTTAATTATTTCACTTGCTGATGGTGGTATGCGTGATGCTTTATCTTTATTAGATCAAGCAATTGCATATTGTGGTACTAATATTGAAGAAAAAGATATTGAAGATATTTTTGGATTAATTTCTATTGAAGAAATCATCAGTTTAATTGTTAAAATTTCAAATGGTGATGTTGATTATGTCATTAATAAAACAAGTCAATTAATTGAACATGGTTCAGATATTCGTCATTTAACACAAGATTTATTAGATGTGTGCAAAGATATTGTTATATATAATAAGCTTGGAAGTGATGACTTCTTAGTTAGATTAAATAAAAATCAAGCACAACAATTATGTAAATCTATTTCTTCAATTACTGCTTTAAATATGATTGAAATTCTTATGAAAGCTCAAGCAGAATTTAAAGCTGTAAGTAATATTAAAACATTATTTGAAGTTACATTATTAAAACTTACTATTTCAAATAACTCTTCCACTGATAAAGTCGAACATCAAGAAGTAGTTGCTGAAAAACATGAAGAAAAAATTGAAGAAGAAGAAAGTGTTAGGGAAAATCAAGAAGCTCAAGTTGAAGATGAGCTTGTAAAGGAAGAAAATATTTCTGAACCAATTGAAGATGTAGTTGAAAAACCTCAATATGTTCAAGAATCATTAATTGAAGAAGATCCGGTTCAAGAAGAAACTATTGAGTTAGAAGAAGATTCACAACAATATGAAGAAAAAATTGAAGAAAGTACTTCTTCACATATAGAAGAAAGTTATAACGATGATATACTTCAATCTGATGATTTACCTCCATTTATGGAACCAGAACCAACTTCATTATTTGAAGAAGAAGAAAAAAATATTGTTGTTCCTAGTATGCAAATAGTAGGTGAACAAAATGTTATTTCAGATGATGACATTATTAGATTAATGGTGTTAGGTAATAAAGCTGCTAAAAAAGCACTTAATGAAAAATGGCCTAATTTACAAGATTACATTATGAATAGTAAATATAACTTATATGCTGGTTTATTACGTAATGGTACACCATTTATATTTACTAAAGAAATTTTAGTTCTTACATACGAAACAGAACGTGAAGCTAAGAAAGCTAACATAAAACAAAATCAACAATCTTTACAAGATGTAGTTGAAAAAATATATGGTAGACGTGTCCGCGTATATGGCTTACATCGTAAAAAAGCAGTTGAACTTTATACTCGCTTTTCAAAAATGTACGAAGTTAATAAACTTCCAAAAGCTGAAACTATAAGTATTAAATTTGATTTTTAAAATAAAAGGAGATATAAATTATGAACATGCAACAATTAATGCAACAAGCACAAGCTATGCAAAGAAAAATGGCTAAAATGAAACAAGAATTAGAAGCTAAAGAATTTACTGCTACTGCTAATGGTGGTGTTACTGTTAAAATGAACGGTAAAAAAGAAATTCTTAATCTAGAAATTGATGAAGATTTATTAAACCCTGCTTCAAAAGATATGTTAACTGAAATGATGAAAAATGCTTTAAATAAAGTATTAACTGAAATTGAAGAAGAAAATGCAAAAATTGAAGAAGCTGCTGCAGGAGGCATGCATTTCTAATTATGAAAGAGCTTAAAGCATTAAATAGAGCAACTGACTCGTTTAGAAAATTACCAAGTGTAGGACAACGTTCAGCTGAACGTATGGCATACGCTATTTTAGAAATGGACGAAGACGACGTTAATGAATTTGCTAATGCTTTACTTAATATAAAAAAGAAAATCCATAAATGCCCAATTTGTGGATTATATACTGAAAACGAAGATAAATGTGATGTTTGCCTAAGTAATGAACGTGATCACTCTACTCTTGTAGTTGTTTCAAATCAAAAAGACGTTCTTGCTTTTGAAAAACTAGATTCATTTAATGGAGTTTATCACGTTATTAATGGTAGTCTAAGTGCCGTCAATGGAATTAGCGCTAGTGATTTAAATATTGATTCATTATTAACTCGTATTGAAAATGAAAATATTAAGGAAATCATTATTGCTACTGAACCAACATTAGAAGGTGAAACAACCGCTTTATATATTGCACGTTTATTACAAAAATATGAATTAAAAGTAACTAGACTTGCATATGGTTTACCAATGGGCAGTCAATTAGATTACGCTGACTCAATGACATTAAATAAAGCTCTTGAAGGTCGTACAAATATTAAATAATAGGGAGGACAAAAAATGTTTATTACTATAGAAGGTACAGAAGGAAGCGGAAAAACTTCTGTTGCAAAAGAATTATTCAAAAGATTATCCGAGAACGGTTATGATGTAATCCACACACGTGAGCCTGGTGGTACACCAATAAGTGAAGCAATTCGTAATATAATTCTAGATAAAAATAATACTAGTATGGATGGTCGTACTGAAGCTTTATTATATGCAGCTTCAAGAAGACAACATCTCGTTGAAAAAATATGGCCTGCTTTAAAAGAAGGCAAAATTGTTTTATGTGATCGTTTCCTTGATTCTTCTTTAGCATATCAAGGTCACGCTCGTAAAATCGGAATTGATAAGGTATTAGATGTTAATTTATTCGCAACTGAAGATACTTATCCTGATTTAACATTATTTTTCTTAATTAAACCTGAAGATGGATTAAAACGTATCGCTGCTAACAAAAATCGTGAAGTAAATCGTCTTGATCTTGAAAAACTACCATTCCATCAATCTGTATATGATGCATTTGTTAGTCTTTCAGAACGTTACGCTGATAGATACGTTACAATTGATGCTTCTAAATCATTTGAAGAAGTAGTCAACGATGCCTATAATGTCATCGTTTCTCGTTTAAATAAATAACAATGAATATAAGTGAATATCTACAAAAATATCAACAAGTTATATACAGGTCTTTTTGTAATGCAATAAAATACAATAAGTTATCACATGCTTACCTAATTGTAGGCAATCAAGGCACTCCAATTAAAGAAGTTGCTACATATCTTGCTAAATCTTTATTATGTGATTCTCCTACTCCGCTCGCATGTAATTCTTGTCTTACTTGTATGCGAGTTGATGACGGAAATTACGCTGACTTTATTCTTGTAGATGGTTCAAAAGGAACTGTTAAAAAAAGTGATATTCAAAATATAATTGAAACATTCGATAAAAAAGCACTTGAAAGTAAAGGTGTTCAAGTTTATATTATTCATCAAATTGAAAATATGACTACAGAAGCAGTCAACTCTTTATTAAAATTTTTAGAAGAACCCGGCAAAAACATTTATGCTTTTTTAACAACTGAAAATGAAATTAAACTTTTACCTACTATTATTTCTAGAACTCAAAAATTGACTCTTCGACCTATTAACCAAAAAGATATAATAAATGATGCAGTCAATGCTGGCGTTGCTCAAGACGATGCTCAAATTTTATCGTTTTTCTATAGTGACAGTGATTTAATTAAAGAAGTATCGTCTAATAACGATTATATACTTGCAAAAGATGGAGTTATAAATGTTATTACTAAACTAGCTTCAAACAAAATGGAATCTAATTATTATATTGAAAAAGAACTTATTCCTTTATTTAAGACTAAAGAATCAGTTATTTTTTTCTTAGATATTCTTACAGTTGTATTTGAAGAATTAGTCAAATTAACTAATAGTTCTTCGATTGTACTTGAAACGTATGCTAAAATATTAACATCAATTAGTACATCTTATTCTAATATTGAAGATACATTATTAGAAATTATGCTTACTAGAGGATACATTGATTTAAATGTTAATTTATCACTTGTTTTAGATCATATAGGTTATACTTTATTATTAATGAAAGGAGCTTTATAAAATGGATGAAAATAATGTTAATGAAGTAGTAGAAAATGCTACAGAAAATAAAATTAAAAATGATTACTTCGTTGGTATTCGTTTTAATGAATCTGGCAAATCATATTTCTTTTCTACAAATGAAAAATTATTAAAAATAGCTCAAAAAGTAGTCGTAGAAACAACAAGAGGAATTGAAGTCGGTATTGTGTCAATTTTACCTCAACCAATCAGTGCATATAATTTAAAATTAGAATTAAAGCCTATCACTCGAATTGCTACTGATGAAGACATTAAACGTTTTGAAGAAAATACTGCTTTAGCAAAAGAAAGCTTTGCAGTTTGTTATAAAGAAATTGGAAATTTAAATCTAGATATGAATTTAATATACTGCGAATATACTTTAGATCGTAGTAAAGTTATCTTCTCTTATCTTGCAAACGAGCGTGTTGATTTCCGTGAATTATTAAAAGTACTTGCTGCTAAACTTAAATGTCGAATTGAACTTCGTCAAATAGGCACTCGTGATAAAGCAAAAATCATAGGTGGAATTGGAACATGTGGTTTACCACTTTGTTGTACGTCTTTTCTAAATGAATTTGATGGTATTTCTATTAATCGTGCAAAAAACCAAATGTTATCTTTAAACATTCCAAAATTATCTGGTCACTGTGGAAAATTGATTTGTTGTCTTAAATTTGAAGACGATACTTATACTGAATTAAAGCAAGATTTCCCACGTTTAGGACAACGCTTTGTAATGAATGGTAACCAATATAAAATTACTTCTATGAATGTCATTACCCGTATTATTAAAATTGAATCACCAGATGATGTTCAATTCCTACCTTTAGACGATATTAAAAAGTATTTATAAGGAAAGGAGAATAAAAATATATGAAACGTAATCAAAACTTTGTTAATGGTAAACCGGTCTTATATTTAATTGCTACTCCTATAGGAAACTTAAGTGAATTTTCTCCTCGTGCTATTGAAATATTAAAAGAATCTTCAGCATGTGGTTGTGAAGACACACGTAATACTAAATCTTTATTTGATAAATTTAATATTAATATACCTTTAATCAGTTGTCACGAACATAACGAAAATGAAGCTAGTCAAGAATTAATAAATAGATTATTAAATGGTCAACAAGTTTGTTATGTAAGCGATGCAGGTTATCCTGGCATTAGTGATCCAGGTTCTCGTTTAGTTTCTAAAGCCCTTGAAAATGATATTAATGTATCAGTTGTTAATGGTAGTAGTGCTTTTTTAACAGCTTTAGTCGCTTCAGGATTAGAAACTGATCATTTCTATTTTTATGGATTTTTACCTTCAAAAGAATCCCAACGTGAAAATGAATTAAAAGAATTATACACAAGAAAAGAAACTATTATTTTTTATGAAGCTCCTCATCGAATTATGAAAACTTTACTATCAATGGATAAAATATTTGGTAATCGTAAAATATGTATTGCTCGTGAACTAACAAAGAAATTTGAAGAATACATAAGAGGAACTCTAGACGAAGTTATTACAATTGATGAAGAAACTTTAAAAGGTGAAATGGTCTTAATTGTTGAAGGTAATAAAGACGAGGATTCAATTCATGTAAGTGATGAAGATATTATGAAATACGTTAAACAATTAACAGAAGTAGGTTTATCTACAAAAGACGCTATTAAAAACGCAGCAGTAACCTTAAAAGTTAATAAAAATTATATATATAAAATAATACACAACAATTAACTCTTATAGCATCCTAAATGGATGCTATTTTTTTATATATTTTAAACAAAAGAAAAACCGGTAGATATGCCCTATTTTCTACCGGTTGTATAGTTAAATGTTGTTAATTTATATGCTAGAATAAGTAAATTAACAACACTTGTACTGCTATTTAATTATTCTAGTAATTCTTATTGAAGTCTTGGAATAAAAGGGATAAAAGTTGTCCAATATCAGGAGCTTGTTCAACACCAATACGGACACGAGATAATAATTGGTGAGAGTTACCAACTTCGTAACTACATGCTTTAAATACTAATAAAGGAACATCGAAGAGATAACACGCTGCAGCCATACCTGCTGCCTCAGTATCAACAGCAACAATATTGTTAATCTTAGAGAAGTGATTTTTAATAACATTTTTTACTTCATCTAGATTATCGTAGAATTTGTTACTTGATAATAAAACGCCTTGAACAATACGTCTATTTTGGTTCATACCATTTAAAGCATTAATAGTTAAAATAGTATCACTTTCTGAAGTATAGAACATTGGAAGTTCAGGAATTTGACCATAACGATATTTACCTAAAGCAAGTAAATCGACGTCCATTGCATAAATACGATCAGCAATAAATAAGTCACCTTGGTCAAGGTTAGGAGAAATACTTGAAACAGTACCGATATTAACGACCAAATATGGTTTATATTTTTCAATTAATAAAGCAGTAATCATACTAGCCATTTCTTGACCATATCCAATCATAGTACAAGCAATTTCTTTACCACCATAAATACCAATATAAACTTCGTATCTATTAGCAATAACTTCTATACGTGGGTCAATAATTCTTTTTTGGACATATTCGACATCGTCAAGACGGGAGCCTAAAACTAAAATCATCTTTCATTCCTCCTATTTCTTTGTATGTTCGAATTCATTATTCTTTAAGAAAATTTCAAATTCTTCTCTACTTAAAGGCTTAGAGAAATAATATCCTTGAATCATATCACAATCAGTGCCTTTTAAGAATGCGTATTGTTTTGCAGTTTGAATACCTTCAGCAACAACTTTCATTTCAAGAGCCTTAGCCATAGCAATTGTTGTTTTAACAATATCACGAGCTTTTTTATCAACTTCAATAGCATCAAAGAATGATTTATCGATCTTCAAAGTATCCATTGGTAATTTACGCAAATTAGATAATGATGAATAACCAGTACCAAAATCATCAACGGATAATTTAATTTTTAAAGCTTTTAATTGTTTAATGACCGATAACATATATAACATATCACGTTGACCTGAAGATTCGGTTAATTCAAGTTCAATTAAAAGTGGTGATACTTGGAATTTAGCCATTGTATCTGTTAAGAAATCGATAATATCTGTACGGTAAATACCATTACGAGATAAGTTAACAGAAATATTTAATAAACGAGTACCTCTTTTCTTCCAGTATGCAATATCTTGACATACACGATCAAAACAGTATCTATCAATATCGATAATTTGGTCATTACGTTCAGCAAAAGGGATAAATGTTGCAGGAGATACAAGTCCTTTTTCAGGGTGGCGCCATCTAACAAGAGCCTCGGCACCGACGAAACGTTCATTTTTAATATCAAATTTAGGTTGATAATAAACTTCAAATTCACGATTTCTAATAGCTTTTTCAATATCTTTAGCAAGAGTCATTTCATCAAGTGTCTTTTGAATCATAGTTTCTTCAAAGATAATGATATTACCTTCAAGTGGTAAATAAGAAGAGTTACGAGCAATTTCACATTTAGAAAGTAATTCTTCAATATCACTCTTGTTATCATCTTGAATAACACAAGCACGGAAACCAAGTGTTGAAGCAATATTTTCTTTAACAATATTAAATGAAATAGCTTTATTTAAGCCTTCTAATTCTTCAATTAATTTCTTTTGATCATCAGTTTCAAAATAAAGTAAGAATGCACCTGATGAACGGTATGCATAAGTAACAACACGGTTCATTGCGTTATAACGGGATTGAAGAGTTTTCGCACAAATACTTGTTAATTGTTTTGTAACTTCAAGAGTAGCAGTATTAACAGTAGTTGCAACTTCTTTAGATCTATCAATATCCAGTGTACAGAAGAAACCAGGTTTATTATTTCTACCACGTTTACGACCAATAATAACTAAGAAATAGTTTTCATTATAAATTTTATAGTTACGATCAATATAAGCTGTACGATATTCTTTACGTCTTGCTTTTGTTGCTCTTAAAACTAAGGCACCAACGAAACAGTTAAATGATAGAAGCAAGGAACCAACAATCGAAAGCAAACGAACATTTTCTTTTGTTGTAAAATCAGGCATTCTAATAACAACAATACCATAGTACAAACCGATTGCTACGAACAATAAAATTCCAATAATAGTTAATGTAGCAATCCATGCATTAATCTTCTTAAGACTAAATTTTTCCATTTGTTAGTCCTCCTTTTCTTCTTTCTTTTTTTCTTTATTAACAACATCTTTTCGATACTGTTTCTTTAATTCTTCTTTGAGTTTTTCTAATTCTTGTTCGCGAGTTAAACCACCATTTTCTAGTAAAGTTTTTTCATTTGCTTCTTTTTCTAGCTTAACTTCTTTAACTTGTGCAATAAAATCTGCAAGTGCTGTTATCATAACATAAAGGCCTGGAACAATAATAAGAATGAATGATACAAAACGATTTGACATAAAGGTGTAGATACAACCTAACCCATATGAGGCATACACAACTTTACCAATAAGATATTTAGAATTGATAAAGTCATGAGGATAATCACTACAATCGTTATTGACACATTGGCTAGACGTCATATTATCCCCGAAACACTCTAAAGTATATGTCTTATCACTATTAAGTGTTTTCTTAAGTAATCTATGAGTAATAATTCTTTCATCACTATTACGATAGAAAGTGATAATATCGCCTTCAACTGTAATGTTTCCATCAGCATCCTTCTCTTGAGCGACTAACTCTTCAGCAGTAACCGATTTAACAAATACTAGTGTTCCAACTCTTAAAGTTGGTTCCATTGAATCTGTTGCAACATTAAGAACAGTTAAATTAAAGAACTTTGGAGCTCCATAATTATTCTTTTTCGTTGCAAGTCCAATAATATTTAATGCTACTAATAAAACGATAAATACAGTCAAAAACATTGATATAGTCTTTTTAAGAACTCTTTTCATATTTTATAAGCCTGCCTTTCGTTAAATAATAGTTTAATAAGTTTAGATGATTTTTAAGCAAAGTTATCATCGATTGGTTCAACATCATCATCTTTACTTTCATCATCGAAAGTAGATTCAAAGTTGTTATCTTCTATTACGTCATCCATAGGATTAATAACTTCATCTGGAACAATTGTTTCGTCATTTTCTTCCTTAATATCTTGAGCGTCTTCTTGTAACTTTTCATTAATATCGTCATAAGATTTCGAAACAAATTCTTCAGTGTTTTCTAATGAACTTTGTTCATTAGAATCAACTATTTTTTGTTCTTCAATATGGTCTTCTGAAGAAAAAGTTTCTTGTTCATCAAACGATTCTTCAATTGTTTCATTTTCTTCATTAACTGATTCATTTAATTCATCAATAGTTGCATATTCGAAGTCGTCATCATCTTCGTAATCTTCATCCTCTTCATAATAATATGAATCATCACTTTGTGCTTCTGATGATGAAGATTCTCCTTTTGTATTTAAGTTAACTTCTTCATTAAGTGAAGGTTGCTCATTAACTTTATTTTCTTCTTCTATAGAAGATTCTTCATTTGTATTTTCATCATATGCATCACTAAATGTAAAGTCTTCATCCTCTTCAGCTTCGAATGCTTCTTCTTCAGCTTGTTGAGTACGACGTAAAGCTTCTTCAGCAGCTCTTAAGGCAGCAAGACGAGCTTGGGCTTGAGCCATAAGAACATCACGTAATTTATTTTTCTTTGCTTCTTGTTCTTTAACAAGCATATCACGGTGATGTTGAAGACGTGCTTCTTGAGCAGCTTTACGAGCTTTAATCTTATCTTCGAGTTGTTGTTTACGAGATTCTTCACGACCTTTAATTTCTTCCATACGTTTGATACGTGCTTTTTCCATCTCTTCCATAGCAAGTTTTGCTTCTTCAAAGATAGCGAGTTGTTGTTCTTCTTCAACAGTTAAACCCGAAGGACGCAAGATACGTAATTCTTTAATACGGTCTTCTTCAGCTAAACGACGAGAAGCTTCACGAGCACGTAATAATGCTTCGTGTTCAGCGTCAAGAATTGCTTTTTCACGAGCTTTTTCTTGTGCAATACGTTCTTCTTCACGGCGTTTTGCTTCAGCTTTTTCAGCAGCAATACGTGCTCTTTCAGCAGCTTCAGCTTGTTCTTCACGTAATTTCTTAATTCTTTCTTCTTCTTTAGATTTAGCAATAATACGTGCTTTTTCTCTTTCAGCTTTCTTAAGTTCAATTGCTCTAAGTTTAGCTTTCTTAGCAGCTTCTTGTTTTTTACGTAAAGCTTGCATTTTAGGAGTTATAACACTTGAACCATAATAATGTCCATCAATATCAAACTTACTATCAAGGAAGTCTTTATCGATAACCTTATTACCAATCTTAGGTTGAATACGATATGCTTTAACTTTTGCTAAGTCAATAACACGTGTCTTATTTGTTTGTAATGAAATAATTGAACCAAACATATTTTTTTGAAGTTCATCAACATATGCTTGATCAAACTTTGCATTAACTTCTTTAACATGAATTGAAATACCAAGTTTGTCATAACGCTCTAAAAATTTCCATAATATATGGCATTTTTTATAGTTAGGGTTTTTAACAATAATGTTAGTTTGCATAATAGGTGAGTTAACAGGTTTACAATCTTTTAATTGTTCCATAAACCACCCTTGTGCCATGAACATTAAACGGCGTCTAATAAGTTCAATTTTCTTAAAAATATGTTCATTTTTTTCTTTCATACCTTCATCAGCTGAAGGAACTGAAATCTTAATTTTTGATTCATATTCGTATTTAACGTCACCAATTGTAACCACGTTTTTTATAACAACAACGTCAGAGTCACGTGTATCAGCGTGCTTAGTAATATAGTCATAACGTTTATTAATAAAGTTTAATGCACGATCAACAAGTGTTTTAATAAAACGGTTTTCGTAAATTGCGTATTCATCTTCAGCCGAAACTGTAAGAATCTTATTAGGAATAACGTTACCATTTTTATCAATATCTTTAACATATTGGGAGTGGGATGATAAGTGAATAACTGATTCACTTGAAATCTTTTTTGCAAGTTCAATTGGAGTAATATAACGTTCTAATCGAATGTGTTTTTTAGGGTCTTTAGCAATATTTTCTAAAGCACCAATAGCGTTTTCAAAGTTATCAATCCAAATCATATCGTAACGTTTTGTTTCGGTACGAGAGATTTGAGTAATTTCTTGGTCTTGGGAGGATTTAATTGCAACTAAAAACTCACGAGCGTATTGGTCACTATCAACAACAGTATTAATAGCGTTTGCGTAGTTTTCATGAACTCTTTCAATACCGGCTTTTTCAGCTTCTGTTAATTCATATTGAGCACCAACATCTTCTTGTTTCTTTTTAGCCATAATTTAACCTCCTTCCTTTAAACCTTCAAAAAGATGAGTATTATTCACCCATCTTCATGAAGCCTTCAATATATTTCTTTGATTCAGGGAATGTACCTTTACCAAATAATTTATCAAGTTGATCACATAATTCACGTAATTCATCTTTTAAGAAACCGATATTAAGTGATTCAAACTTCTTTAAGATTTTTGTTGAGAAAATATAGTCAAATGCTTCAAGTTCTGTACCACCACAAGCAACATACATAGGAACGAAACGTTTTAATTGTTTCATAATACGGTTACCAAAAGCCAACTTGAAGTTTGCAATGACGAATTCGTCAAGCTTAGCAAATTTTTCAATCATTTTATTTGAAATTGGGTAGTTTGTTAAAGCTTCTTGATAAAGCTTATCCATATATGCATATGAAACATTAACTGGATCTGTACGTTCAGCATCAAATGCAACAGCCTTGTTATTTAAGAAAATAACAATAGCACGGTCATAAACCTTATCGGAAATTGTAAATGTAGAGTCATCGTTGTTAGCTGTACCAATGAACCAAATGTTTTGAGGAATTAACATCTTACCATCAGTAATATGAACAGGGTCTGTCTTTGGATCTGGTGATTGAATTAATTCAACATTCCATTCGTTTGCGTTTGGCATTTCCATAATAGATAGGAATTCAGCAAAATAATATTCAATACGAGCTAAGTTCATTTCGTCGAGAATACAAATGTTACAGTCTTCACGGAATGTACATTCATAAACAACTTTTAAAAATTCAGTTTCGTTAAATTTCTTAGTAAATTCATTGTAATAACCAATTAATTCTGAACGGTCACGCCAAGATGGTTGAACAGAACAAATCTTAGCACCATTTTGGAAGAACTTACCCATTGCATAAGGAAGGGAAGTTTTACCAGTACCAGAAATACCTTCTAGAATAAGAAGCTTACCAACACCCATACCAGCAAAGAAAACTCTAACGATATGGATATTATAATAAAGTCCTAATTGTGAAGCTGAGAATAATCTGAAACGATCACAAATTTGTTCTAGATTAAGCATATCAGCTTCATCCATTTCAATATGAGCATTGTAGTTTTTGTATTTCTCATCAACTAAAGCTAATTTTGTAAAACGACATTCACTATTAATAGTTGAAGTTTCTTCATTTTCTTCATCTTCTTCTTCAGGTAATTTTCCACCAAGAGCGTTAACTTTAAGATTAAGAATTTTATTCTTTTCATCAATTGCTTTATAAAGTTCATAGTTAAGTCTTTCAACTTGTTCAACTAATTCTTGTTGTTCTTGAGCTTTTTTTGAAACTCTAAAGAGTTTTCTAAATAGTAAAAAGAACAAGAATAAAATACCAAAGATAATAGCAGCAATTAAGATATAATATATAACAAATAATATCCAACCACCGGCGCCAAAGCCATCTTTGTACAATCTAAAAATATCATGATAGTCTCTAAATTCATCAGGAACTTTAGACCATGGTGTACCAAAGGTATCCTTTAAAAATGTCCATAAATTATTAAGAAAGACTTGCCACATTTTTTGGACATAATTGAAAAAATCCTTCATTAATCTCACACTCCTCGTGAAAAATTTTCTACTTTTTTTAGTTATTAAATAAATTATAGACCAAATATGGGTAGAAAAACATATTCAATCTAATCTTAATATAAATAAATTTATATTAGTTATCTTTTTCTTCTTTATTTTTACCTTTTTTTCTTAATTTACGAATTAACATACGTATTAAAGTTATAAATCCAGCAATAGCAAAGACTATAACTAAATAATAAAGAACAAACATTATCCATCCACCAACACCAAAATGTGGGCTGTAATATTGATAGATAGCACCATATTCTTCTAGACCTTCTTTAAATGTAGATACATCTTTAAAAAACTTAATGAAGTATTTTCCAAATGCTTCCCACATATCACGAACATAATTCCAAAAATATGTCATCGTAAATCTCCTTTCTAATTTGTTTGATTAATCAAAATTCAAATCAAGGAAAAGTTATTCTTTTTTATCTTCTTTTGTTTTATCATCAGAAGATTCTTTTTTATTTTCTTCAAGCCCTAATTCTTTTAGAATTTCAGCTCTCATAGCAGCTTTTTGTTTTTCTTTCTCTTCTTCTGTAATAGTTGCCATTTCAACAGCTCTTACTTTAGCATTTTCTTCTTTTGTCTCAATAATAGTTGCTATTAATTGATAAGCTTTAAAACAGAAGAATATAAACATTGGAGCAACAACTACAACTGCAAAGCCCCATGCGGATGGAGTATCAAACATAAAAGCATATATAGATCCTATATAAGGAATTCGCTTTCCAGCATAAACTCCAATTACTTTACTATAATGAATTGTTTGCGTTGCAAGTACATCACCTTCGTTTGCAACATATGTACCTTTACATTGATAAAAAGTACCATTTTCTTGTATATCAATTAATTGGTGAGTAACAATTTCATTTTTACCATCACCATTAATATCCATAAAGAATGAAATAATTGATTCATTTTCTTTTAATTCTATACTAGGTTCAATTTGTTCAGTTTCATTATCGTATTTAAAATTTAAGTGGTCAACAACAATCAAATCGCCTTTATTAATTGTACCAGTCATAGATTCAGAAGTAACGTATAAATATGATTTATTTCCAAATGTTGGAACTCCTTTATTGTTTTTTGAAGAAATTGAAACAATCATAATGAAAACTGAAAAAGCTACAAAAATTATACTTAAAGCATTTGTAATTGCGTTTAATACAATCGTGCTTTTTTTGCTTTTCTTTTTCGTATTTTCTTTTTCTTCCTTTATTTCATTTTCATCGTTTGCCATTTTTTGAGCTCCCATTTTTAAATAAATAAATTAATTATACTGGAATAACAGTAAGATCAGATTCGTCAATTCCTTTTAAAGTAAAGTTTATTCCAAATTCAATATTACTAATTAACCCCCAACTATCAGACGATAAATCACAATCACGATCCCAACCTTCTAACCAAACTGAAACAACAAATCTAGTCGCATCAACTTGAGAGGTATGAGCAAGTGCATTTTCTTTAACATAATAATTATTATTAAGTTTTGTTGTATATGATATGCCATTAAAATTATCATCGTTATAGAAATTATGATAATCAGTCATATCATATCTATTCTCAGCTTCTTCAAATTCTCCATTAAATGATTTTAATAATTCACGATTTTCATATAATGATTCTAGATATAAATAATCATAATTATTTATTTCACCATTTATAATCTTGTTAGCTATATTTTTCAAATTTACTTCGCAATTATTCTTAATAACGTTATAATAATCAGATTTTATTTTGCTATTTTTACCATCTGTTAGATTTTGATTATTAACAAAATAATCTATTAGCATATCTTTATTATCAATAAATGATTTAACTTTTTTCCATTCATTCTCAGAAAAATTTGAATAATATAAAGCATCGTAATCAATTGAATAAGCATTACCATATGAAACAGCGTTGAAACTACCATTTAACATTGAATGTTCAGGAGTAGTTCCTGTTGGTGAATTATAGAATAATGAGAAAGAATCATTATTATAATTTCCAAACATAGTTTCAAAATAATTTCCAGTGTTTGCTATTGTATCTAACGAATATTTACGATTATCAACAATCATGTTTCCATAATCGTCAACTACTGGATTACCACTGCCGTCGCGTTTAAATGTTTCATTATATTTAAACAAATTAATATTTCCAGATGTATCATTATAATTAACATCATAAATACCATCATGAATTATATCAGCAGGGCCGAAATATGTAGTGTCTGGATATTTATCTGTAATATCATAATTAGGATCATAAATTTTATATGTTGCTTCTTCGTTATCTTTATTGTAAGAGTAAAAACTTATTCTTCCTGAATTAGCAACGTTTTCTAATTCTTTATTTGTATATTTACCATTATTACCTTTAGTACTTGAAGAAGTAGCTGTAAAAGAACATTCATTATTAGTATTAAACGATGATGTTCCAGGCGTTAAAAAGACATAAGCCTCAGGGTCAGTAGAAATAATATATATTTCAAATTGTTGTAAATAATTATTAACCTCATTACTAGTAATACTAGTACCACCTTTAATATTTTTTAAAGTAGGCATTTTAGTAAAAACAGGTTTAGTTTCATTAAACGTATCAATCGATACACTTTTATTAAACCAATTATCTTTATAAGCCGCACTACAAGGTTGTAATTTACTACTTATTTTGCTTCCCTCACCAGGTAATTGTTCAAAAGCAATTAAATCTATATCGCTAATTTTTTTAG
Source organism: bacterium (assembly GCA_963651465.1). Taxonomy (GTDB): domain Bacteria; phylum Bacillota_I; class Bacilli_A; order RFN20; family CAG-826; genus SUG2458. Next base: position 132,813 of record CAVJPS010000012.1, on the reverse strand, counting down.
ATCCAAAGTAATAGATAAAACCATAATTTTTATCATACATCCATTTTGGTTCAACATAAATTTCTTTATCATTTGTAGCATCTTTATCATTTGTAGCATCTTTTTCATCTGTAGTATCTTTTTCACTTTTAGTAACATAATCTGTATGCTCTTCAATAAACCTTGCTTTGCCGTTTTCTTCTTCTTCTAAACTTATAGTGCCGTCTTCGTTACTATCTATGCAATAACTATCCGGCAATCTTAGACCAAAATTTAATGTACCAGTATCGGATTCTAAACTATAACTTAAATTAGAAATAGAAGTTTCATTACCATATGAGAACCATGCTAAAGTAACTCCACCTAAACTAATAGTAAAAAGTGTAAAAGAGGAGAAAGCAACAGCAATTTTTAATTTATTATTATTGTTTTTTTCCATATTACTTTCTCCTTCCTATTACACTTAAGTAATGTAGTTTTCCGTTACTAGGCAAATTATAAACGCCCGATATTAAATAGAATGAGTATTAATCAACAGATAATGCAGGTGCAACGAAACTTAGAGAAGCAGTGAAATCGCCACCATTTGGAATTGAACCAGTAGCAGATTCCCAGCCTTCGAACCAGACATAAACATCCAATAAAGCAATATTATCACTACCTGATTTTGTTAATGGTTGATTACCACCGTCAGCAGTGAAATAACGTAAACCTTTTGTTGTTTGAGTTGCTGCAGTAACTTTTGAAGAATCAAATTTATATGTTGTTGTACTTGTAACTGTTGTGTTACCAGGATCATATAAATCTTTTGCAACCCATGGGTTATTGTTTGATGCAGAAACAGGACCAGCCATATGATCTTTATCAGCACCATCAATCATATTGCCTTCGCCATCGTCTTTTTCATATTCAAGTGCACGATAAGCATCACTTAATTTTGTTACACCATCAGCAAGGTCATATTCACCATACCAATTGTTATAATATCTATATGAATAAGTAGTGTCATCATTATTTAATTCATATTCAGAAACGTAATCATAAAGACCATCACCATTTAAGTCAAGTTCACCACCAACATTTGTTGTATGTGAAGATGAGTCAGCATAAATAGGTGATAAAATGTCAGAATTAATTTCAGAACTAAAACCAAATCTTAAAGTTCTAACAATTTTAGTTTCTTGTACTGAACCAACAGTACCATCAAATGAACAGTTTTCTGCATTTAAGTAAATGTCAATATTTTCTTGACCTTCAGTATAGAATGCTAAAGTAAATTTAATATAGTTAGCAGTATCAGCAGCAGAATCATTAATATAAGCAGTATCTAAATCGGATACATCACTTTTATCTGAATCTGAAGGCTTTTTAATTAATGAAATTGCATTTTCATCAGTTGATTCATCGCCATCATCAGCTGCAGGATAACGTCCTGTAGTAATAGGCTTTAAATGTGATTTACCTGTTTGATAAGTTGCATAACCTTCTGCATGATAAACTGATTCTAATAAATCAGCAGCGATACTATTGTTAACACTAGCTGGTGCCCAATAAATATCAGTGCCAACTACATCATCACCAGTATCTGTAACATTAACTGGATCACGATAATAACCAGCAGCATGAAGTGCAGCAATTGCATTTTCGTTTGTAGCTTTAATACCAATATTTAAACTACCTTCTGCATTAGCTGTAGTACCACTGATATTAGCAGTACCGGTATTTGAAACAACATACCAAGCAAATGTTCCACCTACTAAACACATAGCAGCAGCTCCGAATGATGCAATTGAAATAGCTAATTTTTTTGTGTTTTTCACGAAAGTTCCTCCTTTCAAATTTTTAATTCAAATTAATATTCATATCTAATCCTATAGGATTATCATCAAATATTTTGTTTTTATAAAAGTTTTTAATCAATCCATTACTTTCTTGTTTTTTAGTAACATTTATTACTTTTTCATAGAAAACTGAAGAATCATCTTGCAATACAGCTTTAATAATTGCTTCGCCTTCTTTTAATCCAGTTACTAAACCATTACTATCTACAGTAGCAACATCTTCATTACTTGAAGACCAAATAACATTGTTATTGTCTGTGTTATAGCAATTAACAGTTAATTGTGTTTTTTCATCAACTTCAATTTCGTTTTTACCAACAATAACTATAGTAGCTTCCTCTGATGGTATATAAATAGACATACTAAATTGTATTCCATCACCTGCTGGAAGTTTTCCTTGGCATTCAAGGTCTCCACCCTCTACCCAGATAATTATTGAAAATCGCATTACTGCTTCGCTTTCAATAGAACAAAGGTTTCTATACGAAACATGATCTAAATCAAGAAAATTAGTAGCGACATCATTTGCATAATCCTCATAACCTTTTTGGGGTTGAGCAACTCTAGCATCATAACCATCAACGTATTTTGTTTCACCAATAAATTCACGGTCGTCATCGTGAACTTTTCCTTTTGAATCCATACGTGGAACATATGGAACGGTTACGGAATGATGATCTTGATATGTAGATTTGTAAGCATATGTGACACAATTATGATCTTGATCTTCTGGGTTATAATTACCTTCAGAGTCAAACTTAACATTATTAACATAGAGTCTATAGCGAATAGCTTCGTAAAGTCTGTACTCAGATGATATTTCATTAGACCTTTTTATGCCATCAATATTAATGTCATAACAGAAATTAACTGGTCTAAGGGAACCGTTCTTTAAAAAGAATGTGTATGCCATATACTTGCCAGTAGAACCTGTATATTCATTATGAGCACCACCAGCATAATCAAGTATTTCGTCACCTTCTGCTAAAATTTCATGATAACCAATACAATATGATGATTGAACTGACTCAGCATTTAGTCTTGTAGTAGAATTGTTGAAGAATGGATCTTCATCACTAAGTGTTAATGATTTTTGATCTCTTTGTAATTCAATAGTGTAGTTACCAACCATTGAACCGATATATGCAATAAACACAATAATGATGATTGCGATAATAGAAGCCGATACAAAGAAATTTGCAAGCATCTTTTTTCTGTAACGTGCAGCTACAGGATCTTTATACTTCTTATATTTCTCATATGGATTCGTAGTATCATATATTGATCTTTTCTTAGATTTTTCTACACCAGAAGGATTATCAAGATTAATATTTAAATCCTCAGTAGAAATAGAATCCTTATCGTCTACCATACGCATTCTCCTTTCTTAATGTGTAAATGCAAAAAAGAGCAAATGACTTTCCTTTTTCTCATTTTTAACTTTTTGTATTACTCGCATTATTTAAAATGACCATTAGAGAATAAGCAATACATCAAGTCTAAACAATCAAAATTCATGTTCATCAACTTGTTCTGCAATATATAAAATTGCTTTTAAATTGTTAATAATCTTAGTGCCCTAAACCAAGATTAGTAGACTTTTAAATAATATATAAATATATTATCCTTACCAAATCTACATTTTTATAATACCATACAAAAAAAGAAAAGAAACCATAAAATCGTTACTTTTCATTAAAAAGATTAAAAAAAGCGACTTTTTTGTCGCTTTTATAAGTTATTTATCGTCTTTTTCTTTATTTGCTTCCATTTCTTTTCGAAGTTCTTCCATCGCTAGACGTTTAGCTTCTTCAAGAAGTTTAGCCTTTTCTTCTTCATGCTCGGTATTAATTTTTTCAATAGCAGTTTCTTTTTTGTTAATGAATATAATACGGATAAACGAATAACCATTCCAAATAAATAGAGCAATAAGTGGGAATACTAACGCAAAGAACATTACTGTCTTATTATTTTGTAAACCATTGATAATTGCACCTACGTATTTAACATGTCCTTGGTAGTAACCAATAATATCTGAACTACTAACAGCTAATGTAATACTTTCTTTTTCTGCTTCATCTTTCCAAGTTTCAGCATCACCACGAGTATAGAAACATTTAATTGGAATTTCTTCACCATTAATAGTTCTTGTACTTATAATTGTTTTTGCTGCGTCTTTATAAACATACTCAACTCTACGAATACGGTGAGTAACAATAACATTATCACCATGGATTTTAGCCCAGTAAATAATAATATCCCCTTGATTTTCCCCTTTAGTATCGTCACCTTCAAGTTTAGAAAGTTCAATTAAACGGCCATCAGGATCTTTTTCAGCATCTTTAAATTGCTTACCGTATACTAAGTCACCAGCACTAAATGTTGGAGACATAGAATCTGTTAATACTGGAAATAATGATGTTCCAGTAATTGGATTACTCGAAACGCCACTAGCATTTGTAGTTGTACTAGCCATACTTAATAAAGATACGATTAATAGAAATACAACAACAATTACTTCTACAACTGTAAATCCAATACTTAATCCCTTTTTAACTTTTTCTTTTTTAGTTAAAACAGGAGCGGATTCACTTGTTTCTTGTGTGTTAGCCATTTTTTCATCATTTTCAATTTTTTCTTCTGGCATTTACACCACCCCTATCATAATTATTTTTACATTTTTTTATTACTATTACAATAGTAATATTCCATTTTTATGTCAAAAAAAAAGAAAATTTTTGATTTAATAATAATAAAAGAGGCTCTACTTAATATAGAGCCTCTTAATCATTACTTAATGTTATTCATAAATTGAAAACCAAGTTTTAAGTTCAATGAGCCATTAGAAATAGCTGTTGTACATTGAGGATCAACCCCTTCAATCCATATAACTACAATAACATAAGCTTCATATAGTTGGTATGTTTTAACCATACCATCTTCAACTACATTATAGGTAGTACCTGAATCGGTAAGAGTTGTTAAGGTATTAAGTCCATCGCTTAAAGCTGCTTCATCTGATGTGTATTTTTTGACAACATCAGAACGATATATAGGTGCATCATCTACATTTCCAGTAGAAAGATCACTATATCTACCATATCCTTTACTAATTACTCCTTCGTTTTCAGTATGAATACTTTTAGCACTAGTACTATCTAGATAATAATCATCAGCGTCACCATCATAAATGATTTGCTTCAATTGATTTCCATCAGGTAAGACCTCTGGATTTGCACTATATGAACCACCATCAAAGAAAGCTATTTTCACACATGGAGCTAAAGCTCCAGAAATAACCCCCTCATGATTAGTTTCTCCTATATAAACTCGATATTCCTCGTTTGAACGGAACTTTAAAGCAGCCGTTACGAAATAGAAATTATCAGATTTAGAAGCCTCGTTTTTGAAGTCAATTACTTCAATGCATGAAAAATCAACATTATTTGAAGCGAAAATTGGTTTATAGAACGTTGTTCCTTGACCAGAAACATCCGTTAATGATCTATTTGATAGAACTATTTTACTATCACTAGTTGCACGATAATCAACTGCATCAAATCCACCAGATTTAAGCAATCCAATGTCAATGTCAGCATCAGTGTCAAAAGTAGCACCAATGGACATAGATGCAGTTTTATTTACCGTAAACCATGCATAAGTAGCCGAAGCCACAGATGCTGTTGATAATGAAAATAATACAATTGAAGAAATTAATATTCTTCTATTGAATTTCATTTAGTTGATTAAGCTAATAAGAATGCAAATGGAAGGTCAACAGTTAATGATTTATTAATATTATCATTTATACAATCTTTATCAGCGCCTTCAACCCAAATTACAACAGTTATACAACCGGTAAAAGCATCTTGATCTGCAAATTTATGACCTGTTGGGTATTTTCCGTCCTTAGTTAATGTTGTTAATGGATTTAAATGAGCGTTAGCATCGTCAAGTGTTGTATATTCACTTACAACATCGCTAATTACTGTATGATATAATCTGTCGTTTTCACTTGCAGCATCAAGTGTATCAAAATTAGAAACTGCTGTATATCCTGTAGCTGCAACTCCATCATTATTAGTAGTAACACTAGTTGCAGTATTTGCACTAATATAGTATTCATTTTCGATTGATCCACTATAAATGAATTGTTTCAAAGTAGCAGCACTTGGGGCAGTTGCAGTTGAAACTTTTCCGCTATCAAAAATAGCTAAACGAGCTGCAACAGCTAATTCACCACTTAAAATATCAGCACTTTGACCAACATATACATTATAAGCTTTATCGGAACGGAATTTTAATTGAGCTACGATAAATGTATCTTCGTAGCCTGATAAACCATTTTCTGTAATAGTTGTAACGCTTGAGAAGTCATTGTTATTTGATGCGAAAATAGGTCTAAATAAAGACGCACCATTACCAGATATATCTGTCATTGAATGGCTGCCTAAATCAATAGTAGCTTCTTCTTCATAATCTTTAGCTTCGTGACCACCACTTGCAACTAAACCGACTTCGACACCAGCTTCTGATTTAATTGTTGCAGAAGCTGTCATACTAGCTGTTTTGTTAACTGTAAACCATGCATAAGTTGCAGTTGACATAGCTACAGTTGAAAGTCCCATTAATAATAATGAAGTAACAAATATTTTTTTATTCAATTTCATATTCAATACCTCCAAAACCTAAGCAGCTAAGAAAGCAAATGGAAGTGTAACGGTTAAACTGCCATCAACAATTTCGTTACCACAATCTGTGTCAGCACCATCAATCCAAATTACAACTGTCAAAGCACCTGTAAAAGCTTTTTCACCTTTATGGTCACCATCAGAATAAGTACCATCTTCAACTAAGGTTGTTAAAGGATTTAAGTGAGCGTCAGCATCAGCGATTGAAGTATATTCATTTACAACATCTGAAACAACTGTATTACCTGTGAAATCACTAATTGCTGTATATCCTGTAGCTGCAGTACCACCCTCACCTGTTGTAGCTGTACTGGTAGCAGTATCTGCACTAATATAGTATTCATTTTCAATTGTTCCGCTATAAATGAATTGTTTCAAAGTAGCAGCACTTGGGGCAGTTGCAGTTGAAACTTTTCCGCTATCAAAAATAGCTAAACGAGCTGCAACAGCTAATTCACCACTTAAAATATCAGCACTTTGACCAACATATACATTATAAGCTTTATCGGAACGGAATTTTAATTGAGCTACGATAAATGTATCTTCATACCCTGTTAAACCATTATTTGTAATAGTTCTAACACTTGAGAATGATGTATTGTTAGAAGCAAAAACAGGTTTGAATAAAGATGCACCATTACCAGAAATATCTGTCATTGAATGGTCACCTAAATTAATTGTTTGACTTTCTTTATATTCAACAGCTTCGTGGCCACCACTTGCAATTAAGCCAAGTTCAACACCAGCTTCAGCTTTAATTGAACCAGTAGCTGTCATACTAGCCGTTTTGTTAACTGTAAACCATGCATAAGTTGCAGTTGACATAGCTACAGTTGAAAGACCTAACAATAAGCCTGATGTAATTAAGAGTCTATTGTTAATTTTCATAATTTTAATCTCCTTTTCTATAAAATTCTCTAATGGATTTTGTTTTCTAAGTCATCATGACTTTAACGAAAAACTACATTAACGGATTTACTATCGATCAGGGCAAATCGAAAAACCGATAATCTAGCAATCTTATTTTATAATATAAAATTAAGTTATGCAACGAAGCAAAGGCAAAAAATAACGATAAAAACGTTAATTTTACACTTTTAATACCTTTTCATTACCAAACAATTATCACTTATGATAGAAAAAAATTTTTTTCTATCTTCACTCGAGTTATTTTTATCGCTAGTTTAATTAAATATGATGATTTTGTCGTTTTTTTTATTGTATTTACTTGATTACAAAACTAACAAAAAAACACTTGCCGGAGCAAGTGCTTTTAATGCAATTAAGAGTTGAAATTTAAGTATTTTAAGTATTCTCTAATTGGAATAGGTTTAGAGAATAAATAACCTTGCGCGTTTTCAAACTTCATATCTTTTAAGATTTCAAATTGTCCTTCTGTTTCAACACCTTCAGCAACTAAACTAATATGTGCTTCTTTTGCAAAGTCAACAATATAAGATAAAGCAACTTTAGAACGTTGAGATCTTTCAATATCCATAATACAAGAACGGTCAACTTTAATTTCTGAAATAGCTAAGTTTTGGAAAGTTTTATTTGATGAAACTGCCATACCGTAGTTATCAATCGCCCATGTTACACCTTTATCGTGTAATGTAGACATTACGCTTCTAACAGTGTCAAAATGTTCAAGAACGATAGTTTCATTAACTTCAAATTTTAAGAACCCTGTTGGGAATCTATGCTTGTTTAATAAAGCACTAACTCTATCTACAAATGTAGGGTTGCAAATTGAGTTTGAAGAAATGTTAATTGACATACTTGTAACACCGATTTGTTGGAAAATTTCGTAACCATGTGCTTTCCATAAATCACCAATAGAATCAATAATATATTGTTCGATTTCAAACATTAAATTATTTCTAGTAGCAATTGGAACGAATTCACTAGGTGGAATATATCCACGAGTTGGATCGTTTAAACGTAATAACGCTTCAGCACTAATTGGTTTTTTATCATTAACAGATACGATAGGTTGTAAGAACACTTCAAACTTAGAGTTAGCAATAGCATCTTTAACAATATCAAGAATGTAATCTTCACGATTAAGTTTACGAGCGCCTTTTTCACCATAAATATATAAGTTATTTAATCCAACATCTCTAGCATCTTGTAATGTAGATTCAACAGCACTATCTAATTGTTTAACATCAAATAAGTCGCCAGGATAAGGTAAAAGTGAAGCATTAAATTCAATTGAGAATGATTCTTTTTCACCTTGAATAGGTTTAATCATTTCATTGAAGATGTTTTCAACAATGTTTAATACTTCTTTACGAGTATAACGTTTTAAGATAATACCAAGAGTTGATTTATTATAACGATAAACTTCATCTTGGAAGTTTAAGATTTCAAAACGCCTTAATAATTCTTGAAGAATCTTCTTTTCACCTTCCATTGCATACATAGGAATGTGTTTTTCAAATTCATGAATTTCAATGAAGAAGATATAACCCATACCTTTAGTTGCAAGTTCACGTTCATAGTCCATTTGTAACTTCTTGTAGTTAAATACGTGTAGTAATGGATCATATAATTCATTATCAAGACGACGTTTAGCTTCGTTATTTTCAAGTAAGATTAATACTTCATTTTCTTCTGATGGTAACGCAGCTAAAGTAGAAATAATGATTTCTTCACCAAGTTTTGGACGATATGCCATACCATTACCAATTTTTAATGGACAGCAATCACAAATCTTGTTTTGTTCAGTGTTAAAAATATTGAAACATTTAACACCAACACGAGCGTTTGGATAAATTTTTTGTAATTGAGTACTAACATATGTTAATTCGTTAGTCTTATTGTTAATACCATAAATATATTTATCATCACGTTTTAAAAGTGTTGATAAAATAAGTTCTTGTCTTTCAACATTCTTTTGAGCCATGTACATATTAACCATTGAATGTAAAATGTTACAAGCACAAATCATAATTTCACGGTCAATAATAGTAAACTCTGGTTGTTCTTCAGTATTGTTAAAATAAATTACACCTTTAAGTTGAGGGCCTTTTAACATTTTAAAGTGGTAATAACGTTCGATTTGTAAGTTATAGAAAATACTTCTAACTGAGAAAGGTAAATCTTCAATGTTAGTACCAAATAATGAAGATGAGTTATCAAATAAGTTTAAGTATTCGTTTAAACGAGATACTTGAAGTGAATCATAAGAAACAAAGCCAGATTGGTCAGGTGAAACACTATATTCAAACCAAGGAACTAAACGACGTCCACCATCTTGAACAAGCATAATACCTGCATTATCAAATCCCATCATACGACAATATAATTTAATACCTTCATGGATTTGTTTATTTAATTCCTTAAATGTTGTACAACGCTCAAGGTTTTTATTAATAGTTTCTAGATAAAGAATTGAACGACGGAATTTTTCATTTGTATCTAGAACAACATCATCTGAAGGTTCAAAGATACCATAATCTTGTAAACCAACATTTTTAGTTTCATCAAGTGCTTCAATAGCGTCATTAACTAGTTTATCAACTGCAGAATATGGGAAGATAGCAACACCACATTTACAAGAATATAATTGTTGAGTACCATCTCTTAATATTTCAATCTTATGATATTCTGACATAAGTGTTCTTAATTGTGACATAAGAATACTAGTATTAGTAACATACGAGATATATAAAATAACAGTTTCGTGATCAAATTCACCAATTAAAGCTGGATTTAAAACTTCTTTACATTTATTAACTAATTCGTTTAAGTAATCAGGCTTTTCTGAACCAATCATTTGAACTGCAACAACAGCCGAATGATATAAGTATTGACGTGAAGTTAAACGAACTAAATTTTCACTAAATGAATCAAAAGTTAAGACATTTTCACGAGCGTATTTAACATTAACAAGTGAGATAGATTTATCAACAGCACTATAATGTCTTTGACGGAAAGCATCAATTGTATCATTAATGTATTTATGTAAATCTTCCATTTCGTCTAATGGTGATTTCTCTGAAATAGGTGAAAATTCGTTGTTTGATAAATCTTGAACCGAGTGGTTTACAACTTCAAATTCTTTTTTAATCATAGCTCCAACTTTCTTATTTGATTTCTTAAAAGTCAAAAGCATAATTAAAAGGAATATTAATGGAACAGCCAACAATCCATATAAAATATAATCAATTTTAAAGTATAAATATGCACCAATACCAGCAAGCATTATAATAGCTAAACCTATAATCGGACGTACAGCTTTACTATAATTACGTTTAACGTATTGTTTAAACTCCATATGGTCAGACCTCCTTCTATTAAAATTTAATTCATTTTTAATGCTCTCATAAGAGAACGTCAAAAAAGACGACTATGCTAGTTAGCCTCATTTTAAATTTAACACATATATTTTTTAAAACAAATAAAAGAAGGCTAATATTTACATTTTTTTGCGATTTTTTGCAAAAAACTCAACATATGTGCCCTCTTTTTATCTCATTAATGTATATTTTTGAACTTTTCTATTTTTTATTTACGTTTCTTATTCTTACTATTTTTCTTGTTATTTTTAATTTCTTTCTTAGGCTCTACAAAACCATCTTTAAAAGGATTATTAAATTGTTCTGGCATGGGTGCTACAAATTTATAGGTCTTTTTATTGACTGGATGAATGAAATTTAATTCATATGCGTGTAGACCTAATCTTTTAATTGGATTTTTACTAGATTCATATTTTTCATCACCTACTACTGGGTGTCCCATTTCTTTCATATGAACTCTAATTTGATTTTTTCTACCCGTATCAATATTAACATCTAATAATGAGTAATTATCATTTTTAATAATAGTCTTATAATGAGTAATACTTTCTTGTCCATCTCCAGGTTTACGGGATGAGTACATTAAATTTGTGGATGATTGACGAAGCCATGATTTTATTGTCTTATTATCTTCTTCTACTTTACCTTCTACTAATGCATAATAGCCTCTTTTAGTTACAATATCATTCCAACTATTTTGTAATTTATCACGTATTTCCTCGTTCTTTGCAACCATTAAAACGCCACTAGTATCTTTATCAATACGGTGAACAACATATATTCTATTATGTTTATCTTCACGACGATAATAATCCATTAATAAACGATATGCAGTTAATCCCTTTTCGTTATCACTAGCAATGCTTAATAATCCAGATGGTTTATTAATAACAATAAATTCTTTATCTTCGTAAATAATATCTAATACTTTACGTTTTTCTTGAGGAACTCTAAAAGATTTTTTTCCAATTAAAAGTTCATCACCTTTTACTATTTCATAATCAAATTGTGAAATTGCAGCGCCATTAACTGCAACTTGTTTACGGCTTAATAACGATTTAATGTTATTACGGGACATACCATTTAAGTGAGTAAGTAAAAATTCCATTAAAGTTGTATTTTCTTTAATGTTAAAAGAATAAAGAATATTTTGATCTTTTTTAACATTTTCTTTTTTATCTATATTTTTACTCTTATCTTTAAATCTATTTGACATAATAACACCTCGTTAGTATTTTACACGATTATTAAAATATAACCAAACAAATATTTATGAAATATAAAAAGTGCTTTAGTAATTAACCAAAGCACTTTGAAATTTAACCAAATAGAAAGGAATTAAACATAACCATAGCTAAGCCATAATATGTTAAAATGCCAACAATATCGTTAATAGTTGTAATAAGTGGTCCACTAGCAATAGCAGAGTCCATATGTAATGCTTTAAACACTAAAGGTACTAAACATCCACATAATGTTGATAAAGTAAGAGCTGGAATCAATGCTCCTCCAACACAAGTAGATACAAGTAAAGCATCTTTTATACTAAATTCAACATCGCTAATAATTTGGAATGTATCTGGATGTATTGAATGTCTTAAAATAATAAATCCAAATACAACTGCAGTAGTAATAAATGCTAATATTGTGGCGTTAACTATACCAACACATACTTCTTTAAGTACCATTTTAGCTACTTTTTTCTTAGGTAACTCATCATCAGTAATTGCTCTTAATGTAATACCTAAAGATTGAGTACCAGCATTACCGCTCATATCTAAAATTACAGATTGGTAAGCAACAATACCAGGTAAAACAACGAATACGTGTTCAAAATTAGAAGTAATAATTGACACAACCATACCAACTAAAAGAAGAATAATTAACCAAACAATACGTTTTTTTACTGATTTACCAACTGATTCATCTAATTCTTCAGCTTCACTTAAACCGGCTAATTTTGCATAATCTTCAGCCATTTCTTCGTGAACTACTTCAACTAAGTCATCTTGAGTAATAACGCCAGTTAATTCATCGTTTTCATTTAATACTGGGTATAAATTTAATGCTGCATCTCTTAAATCATTAATACAGTCTTCAATAGTTTCAGTTGAATGAACATAAGGATATGAAGTATGAATAATATCTTCAAGTGGTGTAGTATCGCGAGCTCTAATTAAATCAGTTAATTCAATAGAACCATAAAATTTACCATTTTCATCTTTAACAAACAACGTTTGAATATTATCATTTTCTTCTGAATATTTAATAAGATGTTTCATTGCTTCTTTAACTGTATTGTTACGTTTAACAATAATATAGTTAGTAGTCATTTTGCTACCTATTTGATTATCGTCAAAAGAAGAAAGAAGTTTAACGTCTTCAACAGCTTCTTTGTCCATTAATGAAACAATGGATTTTTTATCTTCATCATCTAATTCTTGTAAGACATCTAAAGCATCATCAGCATCCATTAATTCAATTAAATCAGCTGCTGTTTCATCTTCTAATTCATTAATATATTCATCAACATCATCAAGATAAGTAAAAATTTCAGAAACTTTTTCTTTTTCTAAAATCGCATATAATTTTTTACGCTCTTCAGGAGTTAATAAATGTAAGGTATTTGCAATATCGGATTCATGGTAGTCTTCTAATTTTTCTCGTATTTCTTTCGGCTTTTCATTAGACCTAATAATACTAACAATTTCATTTTCTACTTTTTCCATTTCTTCGTCTTCCATTTAAAACCCTCCTTTCAGATTCGTTTTACTTTATTAATATAAACTCTAAATCTTTTTATAACAAGGTAATAATTTTAAAATTTGGGCAACTTTTTGACAATCTTCGATACTTTCAAATCCACTTTTTTCGATAAAGAAACCTTGTTGATTTTCAAGAATCAAAACGAATAATTCTTTTGTTTCAAAAATTTGAGTAAATGTATTAAGAGCCATTGACATTTTATTGGATTGTCCATTCCATTTAATATCAGCAGTAATAATTGTTTCTTCAATCTCAAAATCCACATCTAATTCTTCAAAAGTACTTTGTGGATCTTTTTCTTGCTTCTTTAACCCGTTATTAAATAATACAATTGAAACAATAGGGAAAGCTATCATTAATACACCTAAAGCAATAGCAACCCAATATTTTTCAATATAGAAAGAAAGACATAAAGCAATACCAATTGCACCAGCAAGTTCAGCAAATATTAAAGTCTTTCTTGTACCGTTAATAAATAAACGGCGTGAAAATTCCATTTGCATTTGTTTTGTTAAACGTGATTTATTTCTAATAGTCATAAAAAATCTCCTTCTAAAGCGTATTTATTATATCATATTAACATTAATAAAAAATCTTTCTCATCAAAAAAAGAACAGATAAACTGTCCTTCCTTTATTTTTGATTATTAAAAAATTTAAAATCTTGATATCCGTGAGAATATAAATAAACGATTACAAAAATAACACCTATTATAAATGCAAGAATTATTAGAAGTCCAATTAAACTACCGATAAGTTTACGGCGACGCTTCTTTGTATCTTTTAATACTTTAATATATTCATTAGCATCGATGTGATCACCTGGAGCTTCTTCAATAGCGTATCTATATTCATCTATATTATCAAATGGCTTACCAGTTTTAATTAATGCCTCATTATTTGTAATTTTTAATTTACAAAGAAGTATTCCCCAATAACAAACTGATTTACGATATTCATATTGAATTAAAGTTTGATATATTTTAGTTGCTTCTTTAAAGCACGAAGATAAGCGTAATTTATGAGCCATTTCTAGTAAAATATCAAGTCTATTTTCTATTGATTCATCTAATAAGCCAACTACCATTCCAATAATATCAATTGTATCTAAATAATCAATAACTTCATCTTTCTTTTCAATTGCTTCGTAACACGCTTCAACAATAAAACGTATATTTAACAATTTATCTTCAGGGTTAGTTCCAAAATCAATTAATTTTTTTACATATTCAAAGTTTTCTAATTTACCGACATTACGATAAAATAAAGCTTTATCGACACAATTAGTTTTTGCATATATTAATAATTCATAAACTCTTTCATCTTCAAGCCCAAATTCAATTGTTTTATTTAAATATTTACGAGCAATATATGGACATTTAAATTTAAATAAAGCTGATTCTGCATGCACTAAGAATTTCAAACCTAAATTAGGTAGTTTATGTCTTTCACAATAACGAATTAAAATTTCATAAACTTCATCAACATCTTCGGAATTATAATCATTAGCTTGTTCTAATAATTCTTCATATTTAATTCCATTATCTAAAAAATCATATCTATAACACAAATCTAATAATTCTTTAGTACGATCAAATTCCTCATGCTTAAAACAATTGGCAATAGTCTTACCAATTTCATCCCCGTAATTAGAAAGATTAGAAATATTACCTTCTAATAACATGTCACGTGCATATCCATAGCCCATTCTCATAAGAAGAAGCCTCCTTTTGTTAGAAAAGATTAGTAGGTATTATTTTAGTAGATAAGTAAGTACACCCTTAAATTTATATTAGCACACAATGACTAGTTATTAAATTGATTTTATCAATTAACGTGTAGGATAAACACGTGAAATAATGTATTCAGCATACATTTTTGCAATGTTTAATCCACTAGAATTTTCAATTCCTGCAAAGAAAGCATTAGCGTCAACATCACAAACGACAGGTTGAGATTTATCCCCGATTAAAAGGACAACACCGCAATAATCCAAATCTAAATATTCAGCTACTTTTTCAGCACATTCAACATATTGTTTTGGCAATTCACAAATGGTGTCACCAAAACTATTTTGATTCATACTTGTCTTATGCTGATCATCAGTATGACGATTAACAGCTGCAACTACCTTCTTATTAATTAAAAGTATGTGGTAATCAACATCTCTAGAAGAAGGAAGATATTCCTGATAATAATGTTTTTTATAAATCATTTTTTCTTCGATTAAACGTAATTCTTTATCGTTTTTAATTAAGTAAGGTTGTGCACTAAAAGATGCATAACATTCTTTACACATAATAGGATAATTTAATGTTTTACGAACAACTTCACTGAAGTCAAAGTCGTTAACATTACGAGCGCAGAATGGTGCACTAATAGTTTTAGGAGTTTCAATACCTTTACTTGCAAGAAGAATATTAGTTCTCATTTTATCATCACAATTTGCTAATGCAGTTGAATTATTAAAAACTGGGAAACCAAATTTCTCAATTAATTCTGCTTGGTATGCATCTTTGTCTAAATAGATAACAAAATCATATCCACTTATATTTGTTTCAATTGTTCCACGTGAAATGAAACAAGCTCCAAAATTATTTTCTTTAATATCAATAGTAACACCAAGTTTATTAAATTCATCAACTAAACGACGAGCTTGATGTTCTACTGACGCATATACACAATACGCATTTACTATAATTAAACCTTTATTAAACATATGCATACCTCCTTGTTTTTATTTTAACATATTAAGCATAAAATTAAAATTTACCTATGTATTATATTTAAACAAAAAAAGCTAGCTTTTGCTAGCGTTTAATTATACTAGTTATTATTAATCTTTCTTTAAACATTTATGACATACTCCTTGAAGTATTAAATCGTAATTATATACCATATTATTTTCAACTTTGCTTGGTGTATATTTCATAAAAGCAAAGTTATCATTTAAATCAATATTAGTGATTTTTTGACATTTTCTACAATAAAAATATGCATGTTTCTTTTTACTAACTTTTTCGTAGTAAATTTTCCCATTAACAGAAAATGATTTTATTAGACCACTAGATAATAATGCATCAATATTACGATAAATAGTTGCAAGCGAGACTTTGGCATTGTTTTCTCTTAAGTAATTAATAATATCTGCCAATTCGGCGTGTTTTAATTTTTCAAACGCATCTAGTATAAGGACGCGTTGAGGTGTGTTTCTTTGTATCATATATTCCCTTCTACTAGCATAAAACTAATTTAAACTATTTTTACTATAAAATCAATAAATTTTCAAAATATATTTTGTTAAATATAAATTAAAAACATATTTCTTTTTATTTATATATATTTTTTTGGATGTATAAAGCATATTCTTTAGCAACATTTAAACCACTATATTTTTCTATTCCAGATATAAATGCATTAGAATTAACTTCACATAAAATTGGTTCATTATCATTACCAATAAGTAAATCAACACCACAATAATCTAAATCTAAAAGTTCAGAAACTTTAATTGCTACTTTCGCAAATTTTGGATCTAATTCATCAATTATTCCTATTCCACCAGTTTCAATATTACTTCTAAATTCATTATCGTCGGTACTTTGTCTACGCATATGAGCAACAACTTTATGACCGATAACAATAATTCTATAATCTGTACCACTAGACTCTTTAATATATTCTTGGTAAATATGAGGCTTATAACCTAATGTTTTCTCTAATTCATTTAATTGAGTTCGTGTATAAACTAAATGAACTTGTTTGCCAGAAGATCCATATATTTCTTTTACTACAAAAGGAAATGTAAGTGTATTACATAAGCAATCTAAAAATTCTTTTTTATCACCTGGAGCATATTGAAGTGGACAAGAAATTGTTTTTGGCATTTTTATATTATTGTTTGCAAGTAGCATATGAGTTAACATCTTATCATCACAAAATCTAATAGGTTCGGCTTTATTAAATAAACGATATCCACTTTTTTCAAGTAAAGTAGAAACATATAAATCTTTGTCCAAGAAAATAATAAAATCATATGGTAAATCACTAGTTTTAATATTCCCGTCACTATCAATAAAAGTAAAAATTTCATTATTCATTTTATGGTCGATTTCAATATTTAATTTCTTAAATTCTTCAATTAATCTTAAAACCATATGCTTGGTTCCTGACCACAAAACGAACCCATTTGTTATAATAAGTCCCTTGTTATACATAACATACCACCTCAATAGATAATTAAAATATATCATTTTTTAATAATAACTTTAAAAAATTATTAATTTTTTTACTTTTTTTGTGGAAAAGTCTAAAAAACTACTAAACAGCCTACATTAAAAAGTGCTATAATAAATCGAAAATTGAAAAAAGGAGATTTTATTTATGGGAAGAGCACACGAAGTTAGAGCAGCTTCTATGGCAGCAACTGCAGCTAAAAAATCAGCTCTTGGTATGAGAGCTTCTAAAGAAATTTATATGGCTGCAAAATCTGGTGAGCCAGATCCAAATAGTAACTTAGCTTTAAGAGCAGTTATCGAAAAATATAGAGGACAAAACCTTTCAAAAGATGTCATTGAAAGAGCTATTGAAAAAGCAAAAGGTGGCACAGGTGAAAACTATATTGAAGGTCGTTATGAATTCTTCGGACCTGGCAACTGTTACTTAATCGTTGATACATTAACTAGTAATACAAACCGTGCTTTAGTTAATGTTAGAACTGCAGTTCTTAAAAAAGGTGGACACGAAGGTTCTGTTTCATTTAACTTTGAATTAAAAGGTGAATTTATTTTCAAAACAGAACAATCAGCAGCTGAATTAGAAGAATTATTAATTATGTCAGATGTTGATGTTACTTCAGTTGAAAAAGATGAAGAATTCGCAATTGTTTATGTAACTCCAGAAGCATTTGAAAATGCTAAGAAAGTATTAAACGATAATGGAATTACTGAATTTGAAAAATGTGAAAAAGCACCTATTCCAAATGAATGGATTACATTAGATGATGAACATCTTGAAAGAATGCACCAACTTCTTGATACATTAGATGAAGTTGAAGATGTTCAAAACGTTTATCACAACGTCGAAAATATTTAATTGCATAAGGGTTCAATAGAACCCTTTTCATTTTGCTTTTATTGTTAAAGTTTAATCTAAATTAGTTTATAATTACTTTATATTAGAAAGGATTGATATAAATGGAATTAAAACCATATAAAAAAGAATATGAATATTCTTATGCTTTAGGAGCATTTCCTACTATTGAATTATTAACTCATAAACCTCAAAAAGTTTTAATGGTATTAATTCATTCATCTTTTACTAATAAAGAAGTGTTAGATAAAATTAAAGCAATATGTAGTAAAAATAATATAAATATAGTTAATAACGATAAACTTATTAATAAATTATCCCCTAAAGAAAACTGTTATATTATAGGAGTATTTAAAAAATACAGTAATGAACTTAATGCAAATGTAAATCATGTATTATTAGATAACCCAAGTGATATGGGCAATTTAGGAACAATTATTCGTTCTTCTCTTGGCTTTGGTATTCAAAATATAGGTATTATTAGACCTGGTGTTGATATTTTTAATCCTAAAGTAGTCCGTGCTTCAATGGGTGCTATATTTAATGTAAATATTGAATATTTTAATTCATATGAAGAATATAAAGAAAAATACAATGCTAATATTCCATATTCATTTATGTTACAAGCATCTAAAACTTTACAAGAAACTATATTTCCTAAATCACCAGTAACACTTGTATTTGGCAATGAAGCTACTGGATTAGATATTAAATATTTAACTAATAATAGTGTTATTATTAAACACACTAAAAACATTGATTCACTAAATTTACCATCAGCTGTTGGAATAGCAATATATGAATTAATAAAACAACAATCTAAGTAAAACAAAATCCCACATTTCAAAATGTGGGATGCTTTTTATTTTAGATGTGTTTTACGGTACATCTTAGCTAGACCACCCTTAGCCGTTTCTCGATATGCTTTTTGTAAATCTAAACCTGTCTTATACATTGTCTTTACAACTTCATCAAATGATATTTTGTTATTTGTTGGTTCAATCATCATTGCTAAAGTTGCACTTTCAATCGATCTAAGAGCATAAATTGCGTTACGTTCAATACAAGGAATTTGAACATATCCTCCAACTGGATCACATGTTAAACCCAAAGAATGTTCCATTGCGATTTCACTAGCACGACCAATTTGTTCAATTGAACCATCGTTTAAAAAAGTTATTAAAGCTGCACCCATAGAAGAAGCCGTACCAATTTCTGCTTGGCAGCCACATTCAGCACCTGATATCGAAGCATTTGTTTTTACTAATAATCCAATTAATCCTGCAACTGCAAGTCCATCAATCATTTTTTGATGTGGATAAGTTGCACTATAATATTTAACTAAAGACGGTAATACTCCACATGAACCACAAGTAGGAGCAGTAACAATTTCTTCTCCAGCTGCATTCTCTTCACTTGCAGCAAAAGCATAAGCCATAATTAAACGACGTTCCTTTAAACTTTCAGTTTCATAACTAGGAATAGAATTTAAAATTTTTTTAGCTTTACGTTCAACTTTTAGCTTACCAGGTAATAAACCTTCTTTAGTAAGACCATTATCGACAAGATTAACCATTTTAGAATAAATCATTTCTAAGTATGAATTAATATCATCGTCATCGTATTTATGAATAAAATCAATTAAAGTTAAATTATTATTTAAGCAATAATCTTTTATTTTATTAAAAGTACTTAGTTCATATTTGTCGTCATAAAGTTTATCATAATTAGAACCCTCTACTTTTATAAGTCCACCGCCAACAGAAATAATAGTTTCCTCAAATATACCTTCTGTTGTAGTAATAACAAACTTCATTGTATTTGGATGTTTAGTTTTAGTCTTAACATCAAAAATAATTTGGTGAGGAATATCTTTCATTTCTTTATCAGCAATATAATCAGTTAAGTGTCCTTTTCCGGTTAAAGCTAAAGAACAATATAAAGTCAACTCTATATTGGTAATATTTTTATATTTATCTAAGCAATAGCGGACAGCACTTGCAGGTCCCATAGTGTGAGAACTAGAAGGCCCTGGTCCTATTTTATATAAACTTTTAATCGATAACATTGATTTATACCTCAACAATTCTTAGATAATGTATATGCAATTGCAAAACATAACATTAAGTTATAGCCACCACATAAACCATCTAAATTTAATATTTCGCCACCAAAATAAATATTTGATTCAATCTTAGATTCTAATGTACTAACATTAATATTTTCTAAAAGCAATCCTCCAACAGTAACTTGAGAATCTTTAAAATCATATAATTCTTTAAAATTAAAAGTTAATGATTTTAATTTATTTATAATCTCATCGTTACTAGATTTATTATTTACTCCTAGTAATTTACTAATAAAATTAGAAAGTTCTACGGTGAATAAACCATCAAGTATATTATTGTTTTTACGATTATTTTCTATATTTAAAATCAAATCATCTTTATTTAAATTAGGAATAACATCAAGAATAATTTTATATTTATTATTAGAATTAAATGTACGAGCAATCATTGAAGAAACATTCATAATTACAATTCCACTTAATCCATCATTTTTAAATAATACTTCACCTTTATCACTATATATTTCTTTATCATTTTTTAATAAAGTTACATTAGCTTTTATTCTTTGACCATTAACTTCTTTAGTTTTTTCAACTGTTCTTAATGGACAAAGGCCTGGATAAACATTACTAATTTTATAATTATGGTTTAATAAAACTTTATTAAAATTACCATCAGTACCATATATTGGAGAAGAATGTCCTCCAACAGTTATAAATAATTTATCGTAAGTAATAGTTTCACCATTAGATAGAAATACTTTCGTTAAATCATAATCTGTTACTTCTTTTTCAACTAAAAATTTAACACCTAAGGAAGTTGCTTTTGCAATTAAAGAATCTACAAACATACGAGCACTTTCACTAAATGGATAACATAAATTATTATTCATTTTAGTTAATAAACCTAATTCATTTAATAATTTACGTTGTTCTCCTAATGGAAAATTATTAAGGTAAGATAAAGCAATCTTATCATTATAAACATAATCATTTATTAAGGTATTACCTAGATTACATTTACCATTTCCAGTAGCGTATAACTTTTTAGCTACTTTTTTATTTTTATCAAGGACAATAACTTCACAAGAAACATTATTTCTTTTAAGAAGAATTGAAAGTAATAATCCTGTTGCGCCAGAACCTACTATAACGTATTTCATAAAATCATCTCCTTGCCCTCATATTTTACTATATTATATATGTCATTAACAAATAATAAATTATTAAAAAAGAATAGATTAAAGTTCTATTCTTTTAAAGTTTTATTTATGTTTTGATTTACAATTCTTTTTGCCTTCACTAACTTCAACGTTTATTTTACGACCATTATAAGAAGAACCGATTAAGTTTTGCATAAGGTCTTTCTTACATTCTTTATTAACTTCAACAAATGAAAATGACTTTTTACAATAAACATCAACAATCTTTGAATTAGGAATATTGCATTTTTGAATAACTAAATCTTTTAAGCTTTTTTCTTTAATACCATCTTGTAAACCAATATTAACAAAGAAACGAATTGTATTTTCGTTATTGCTATTTTCTTTAGTTGCTTTAGCGTTATTTTCTTCTCTTATTTTATTTTTCTCATTACCTGCTATTATTTCTAAAGAAGGTTTTTTAATATATTGTTTTAATAATACTGCAGCAAGTTTTACAGGTGAGATATTATTGCCTTCACTATTAATATCTTGAAGATATTCTTTAACAATTGCTTCATATTCATCAGCATTTCCGTTTACTACTTCATTTTTAATTTCTTGTAATGCTTTTTCTGCCATAGTTCTTGTTTCCTCCTTCTTAGTAAATAATTTAAATTCTTCAATTTTATCTTGAGTCATAGATTCAAATTTCGATTTTAGAACCATTTGATTTTTCATAAAAAATGTAATTGCTATACCATATCCATTAGCACGGCCTGTTCGACCAATACGATGCAAATAATATTCATGTTCATCTGGTATATCGTAATTAATAACCATATCAACCGCAGGAATATCAAGCCCACGGGCTGCCATATCAGTTGCAATTAAAATCTTCTTTTCTTTATTTCTAAATGACTTCATTGCTTCATCACGTTGATGTTGATTCATATCACCGTGAATAGATGTAACGCTATAATTCATTAAACGTAATATATTTGTTAAATGGTCGACTTTAGTTTTAGTTCTAACGAAGACAAAACATTGATTAAATTCACTACCATTTAAGATATTAACTAAATTACGCTTTTTTTCATTTTCAGCAACTCTTAGAAAATATTGTTTAATGTAATCATTAAATTTATTCTCTCGTTCTGTTTTAACAAATACTTTTTCGTCACTTTGAAATTCTTTAGAAATCTTTTTGATTTCTTCACTAATAGTTGCACTAAATAATAAAGTTTGATGTTCGGTTTTACAATAACTTAATACTTTTTCAATATCAGGTTTAAATCCCATATCAAGCATTTCATCACATTCATCTAATACTAAATACTTAAGATGTTGTAATTTAATAGTTTTTCTTTCAAGATGATCTAATAAACGTCCTGGTGTTGAAACAATAATATTCGGATGTTTCTTTAATAACATAATTTGACGGCTAATCATTTGACCACCATAAATTGGTAATGAAGAACAACCTTCTTTATATTTATAATAATCTCTAATTTCTTTAGTTACTTGAATAGCAAGTTCACGGGTAGGAACTAATACTAATGCTTGAACTTTATCTAGAGAAGTATTTATTTTATCAATTAACGGTAATGCGAAAGCACATGTTTTACCTGTTCCCGTAGGTGCTTCTGCTAAAACATCTTTTCCTTCTAAAATTAACGGAATAGTTTTTTCTTGAATTGGAGTAAGTTCAGTATAACCAATTTCTTCAATTGCTTTTATAATATTAACATCAATATTTAATTCATTGAACTTCATACTAAAAACCTCCTTAGCGTGATAGATAATATCACTTTTTTAAATAAATTACAAACAAAAGTCCTATAGGATAACACATTAGATAATTGCAGAACAAAAGAAAAAAGAATCTAACTACTTTGAGTTAGGTTCTTTTTTGTACTAGACGGATAATTCGGTTGTGGTTACTTCCGCAAGCATATTAAGTACAAGTTCAATGTTGGTCATGTTATCACGCAAATTTTCCTTTTTCAAACCTTTGAACTTTTTATATTCTTGCACAGATAATCCGCTCCAAGCCTTAGTCATTTCATTGGTTAAAATTGCATTGCCTTTTTCTTGTGTTATACCCTTTTTTGCCATTCGGCAGTAAGTTCTTTACGCATTTTAATAGTCATCATTCTTTGAGTTATCCATTCTTCTGAATAGCCCTTTTCTCTATATATAGCAATGGCCCTATCTATTGCAATTTGTGGATCTGCAATTTCATCTAATCTTTCGCTTCCGACTTGAGCTAGCCAAATCTTAAAAGGTTCAGCCTTTTTGCTTGGAATTGATTGAATAAGACGCAATACTATTTTAGTATTACCAGCCAAAACTTTACGTTTTAAACCATTTAGTCCAACCATTTCTACCAGGGGACAATTTGTCCCTAGGTAAGTTCCTAGTTCTACATCTCTTTTTCTCATTTTTTTAAGATATTCAGTAGGATTTGTTGTATCAGCTAGTACAGCAACAATATCCACTAACGAGAAATACCAATCTTCTTCTTGTTCATTCCACTTAGTTCTAATTTTTTTATTTTCAAAGACTTTTATATTTGACATAATATTTTCTTCGTAATTTTTTTTATCATATAATCTAAAAATTAACATTGATTTATTTAATTAAAATTAAATTTAACAAAAAGGCATTAAAACACGTGCTTGTCATGATATACTACAAAAGGTTAATTAAATTGATTTTTTAAATAAGCCTCTAAGTTATTCAAGTCTCTTAGTCAGACTTTATGGTTCACTTTAATTTTTTATAATCATAAATATGAGTTTAATCTTTAGAAGAGTTAAAGAAAGCAATGGAGAAATATATAGAATATTATAATAAGGATAGAATTACAGTAAAATTAAAAAGGATTATCACATACACAATGTAGACAATAATCCTTTAATAGTTTATGATTTAATAAATCTTAAAACCTCATTTCAACTTTTTGGTTTTACTTCATTTTTATAATATCTTAGTTTTAAAAATTCGTTCACTAAGAAATACTCATTTTATCAATTATTGAGGTAATTTGTTATGTTTCTTTGCGTCAACATAAATTAATAAAGTACCAGTGAATAATGATGTTTGACCAATAATATTAGTAACTTGTGCAATCCAGTGCATTGAAGAAGAATCATCAAATTTAACACCTAAGTAACCCATACCCATCATAAAGACGAAGGATAAAGCGAATAAAACAATAGGTAATACCTTCTTTTCACAACTTTTAACTGTAATAACAATTAATGCAACAACAAGTAATGCGAAACCTACAACTTGTAATAAAATTGATACAAGTGTTAATGGTGCCATAGCATATGTTGTTTCAATATTATTCTTTTTATCTTTTGAAATCATAGCACCATAAATCAATAATGCTATAGCTAAGATTAAAAATGACATAGATTGAACTGGGAAGAATGAATCATTAATCCATTTAATATTAATGCCAAATACACATAAAGTTTTCCAAATTGCTTTTCCTAAACCAGCAATGGAAACGCCTGCACATCCTACAACCATTATGATGTAGTTCCATAGCTTCATTTTTCTAAAGAAATGAAGAAGTAAGATAACACATGTGCAAACAAATAGTATTACCGGAATATAATCTACAAGAGCCATTGGTAAACTAATTTGTTCTGTTATCTCGTCTAAAAAATAATTTTTCATATTATCACCCTGCTTTTATTTTAATGAATCAGTTCATATAAAACAATAAAAAAGGGCGACATATAATATTTTCACCCTTTTAATAATTAAATAAATTGAAAGTTTTGTAATTTTTTTCTATCTATTTTAATAGATAAATCATTTTTAAAACTACTTCAACCATACGTTTCATATCAGTAAAATCTGCAAATTCATATGGTCCATGGAAATTACCACAACCTGTTCCAAGGTTTGGACATACTATTCCTTTAAATGATAAAGTAGCACCATCTGTTCCACCTCTAATAGGTTCTGAAGATGGCTTTAGTCCACATTCTTCTAAAGCTTTAATTGGTAATTCAATAGCATCTTGGTGTTCCATAACAATTTCTTTCATATTACGATATGAGTCTTTAATTGATATTTCAATTGTACCTTCACCATATTTTTTATTAATTGATTCACAAGCATTAATCATATCAAGTTTAGCTTTTTCAAATAAAATAGCATCGTGGTTACGAATAATGAAATACATATTTGTAGTTGTAACATCACCTTCAATACCGTGTAAATGAATAAAGCCTTCATATTTTTCGGTATTCTCAGGACGGGCTGGAGGTAATAAATTAAAATATTCCATTGCAACTATTTGAGAATTAACCATAACACCTTTAGCACTACCAGGGTGAATGGAAACACCATTAACCTTTACAGATGCACTTGCAGCATTAAAGTTTTCATATGCAATAATATTAATTTCATCACCGTCTAAAGTATAACTTAATAAGTTCTTTGTATCCTTTTTAAAATAATCAACATCAAAATGTTCTGTGCCTCTTCCTACTTCTTCATCAGGGGTAAAAGCTATTTTAATAAGTGGATGTTTTATATCTTTATTTTTCATTAATGTTTCTACTACTTCCATAATAATAGCAACACCAGCTTTATCATCAGCACCTAATAAAGTAGTTCCATCTGTATGAATTATTTGATGTCCTAAATGATTACGTAATGCTTTTTCACTAATAAACATTTTTAAATCTTTATTAATTAATAAATCTCCACCATTATATATTTCAATACTAGGTTTAATATTTGCACCAGATGCATCTGGTGATGTATCCATATGAGCAATAAGTCCTAATGCGTTGTCACTTTCGATATTTGCGGGAATAGATGCATATACATATCCATATTCAGTCATAAATGCATTATCAACGCCAAGTTCTTTAAGTTCGTTTGTCAAAAATTCTGCTAACTTTTTTTGTTTTAAAGTTGAAGGTGATGTAGTACTTACTTCATCACTTTGTGTATCAAATGAAACATATTTTAAAAATTTTTCTAATAAATCCATTTTAATTACCTTCTTTCAATAATTCATTAACATATTCCATATATTTTTTGTTATCACGATAATAAGATTCGCCGTGTGTGGCACCATTAATTACAAGCATTTTTTTGTATTCGGAAGAACATTCTTGGTATAGAGCATCACAATCATTATTTCCGTATTGGTCAGCAGAACCAATTATAAACAATGACGGAATACTTGTATTTATAAGACAGTCTTCAGGATTAATATCATCTAAATTAATACCATATTTTCTTTTAGCTTTACGATAAGTGAATTTTAAGACTTGAGCAATATTTTTAAACTTACCATTTTGGAAAACGAATTTAGAAAATAACGATCTACCATTAGTAAATGGAGATTCAAGTATTAATCCTTTTACTTTTGAAGGATCAACTTTATCAGCAACCATTGAAACTACGATTGCTCCCATATCACTTCCGTGCAAATAAATGTTATATTGTTTTTCAAAATAATTATCTATAAAATCAATCCACATTAATAAATCTTTATGTTCATAAACGCCATAAGTCATAAAATCGCCTTCACTTTGATTGTGAGCACGACCGTCAATAATTAAAACATTATAATTTTCTTTATAATATTCTAATGCTAAACATGCAAACTCGCGTAATGCATATGAACGACAGGAGTGAACTAAAATTATTGTTCCTTTTGCATGTGTTTTCTTACTTAAAACATAACCAACTAATTTCAAATTATCAAATGAAGTAATTGTAACTTTTTGATATCCAAGTTTTTCGACTTCTTTAGTAGCTTTCTTTATAACAGCTATATTTTGCTTCCAGGATGAATGTTCACTTGCGTCTTGATATGCACCTTCTACGTCTGTTCTTTTAAACATATAATTAACAAGGTAATTAGCTTGCATAGCAGGACTAATAACCATATTAAGTAATAGAATTACTACAACAAGAACAACTCCAAATAATAATATAAATAAAATGTTTTGATCAAAACCAATTAGCGAATACATATTAGCACCTCTTTGTGTCATATTATATCAATTATTATAAAATATAAAAACAACAAGAGTAATATTAATTTTAATTCTCTTGTTGTTTCTTTTTTTATTCATTGGAATTTAGTTTTTTCATTAATTCTGAAATACGTTTAATGTCAACTTTAATAACTTTTCTATCATAAGTTACAAGTCCATTGGTTTCATCTTCTACATCACTTAATTGAGTATAAATACATCCAACCATTTTATCTTTATTAGGTATTATTTCATTTTCATATAAGTCAATAATTCCCTGTTCAAATTCTTTTTGATCTTTATATTTTTTATATCCATATTCATTATGTGGATTAAAAATATGATCTTTTATTCTATAAGAATACCCACCAAATTCACTTAATAATATAGGTTTGTTGTCTTTTTCGTTATCAAATGAAACTTTCTTAAAATATACATGTTTACTATTAAACATATTTTCTTTTTGTGAAAACCACCCGGACGTATCGTCAATTAACCTTGTATTATCGTATAACATAAGTAATTTATGCATATCGTCAGCTTTATATTGTCCCCAGCCTTCATTGTAGATTGTCCACAAAATAATAGATGGGAAAAATTTAAGATAATTAACTGTTTCAATCATACTATTTGTAAAAACTTTATTATCTTTTTTATGTAAAATATTATCTTTAATCTTTAATCCTTTAAAAACAGTTGGTAATGCAGTATCGTGCATAAACGAATAATGTCCATTATTAACCATATCTTGGAAAACTAACATGCCATAGCAATCACATAAATAATAAAAATATAAAGGTTCAATTTTTATATGTTTACGTAATGTATTAAAGCCTAGGTTTTTCATGTGTAAAATATCGTAAGCATATGCTTTATAGGATGCAGGAGTAAAAAGTCCGTCAGGAAAATAGCCTTGATCTAATACTCCATTACAAAATATTTCTTTCCCATTAAGGTGTATTTTACCATTTATTAATTCAATTTTTCTTAAAGCAAAATAAGAATAGACATCATCATTTTCAGTTTCAATATGCAAGTCATATAAAAATGGTGCGTCAACACTCCAAAGCATTGGGTGGTCAAATGTAATATCAATATCGTTTTCAGTTATTTCATATTTTTTTAACATTTCTTTATTATTAAAAACCATTATACGTTTAACTGCTGCATCAGTGTCTAAATGAATATGAACACCATTAATTACATCTAAAGGAGTAATTTCAATATTTTTAATATAATCTTCTGGTACTGACTCCATCCATACTGTTTTCCAAATACCACTACAAGGTGTATACCACATACCACCTCTATTTTTACGTTGCTTTCCATATGGATAGCGATGGGATAAATTATCTTTTACTTTTACTACAATTTCATTTTTTCCACTGTGAATAAAAGGAGTAACGTCACATTTTATTGGCAAATATCCGTTTTTTGAAGAGCCCACAAATACGTCATTAAAATATACTTCTGTTAATTGATCACAAGCATCAATATTAAGAAATACAATATCTTTAATAAATTCTTTTTCAATATTAAAAGATAAATGATAATATAAAACTTCATTTCGTTTTAATGTTCTTTTTACTCCAGATAATTCACTTTCAAGAGGATATGGCACAACGATCTTACCTTCATATTTAGTTGGCTTTAATCCATTATCTTTACATATAACATAGTCCCATTCACCATTAAGATTTAAATAACTTTCTCTTCTTAAATTAGGACGAGGATATTCAGGTAAAGGTTTTGTTTTATCAAAAGTATCAGCGTATTCTGTTTTTAAATTTACAAATTTATTTAGATTCATTATCTATCTCTTCACTTTCAATAATTTTACTAGTTTCATCATTATTAGTTTCTTTCTTTAATAAATGATTAATATAAACAAGAATAGGTATTAATAATAGTGCAACTCCTGCTCCAACTAAATAAATAAATGGTGAAGGAGTATAACCATCTGCAACAATACCGAATCCATAAGATTCACCACTACATACAGCTGCGCCAATAAATGGCCCAATTAACATAGGAATTAAAACTTGAACTGTAATTTTAATTCCTTGGAATGAACCTACTTTTTCTTTCGGCATATAATTTCTCATCATTGTTCCAAAACAAGCATTTCCAATTAAAAAACCAATAAGCATAAATAAGGAACCAATAAAGATAATAGCTGTATGATTAGATACAGTTAATAAAATAAGACCAACTATAAAACTAATAAAAGATGGAATAAATGCTTTAATAAAACCGTATTTATCAATAACACGTCCATATAAAACAGTAACTATAGCAGCAACAACAATTGCAGGGGCCATAATTAATACATAAGATTCACCAACTATTTTACTTAGATAAATAACATAATATGGCATATATACTTGTGTAGCGATACTAAATATTGCAAATCCGCCAAATACTAAATAAAGAATCTTATTTGATTTAATAACAGATGGTCTAAATCCATAAATTATATTTTTAAAATAAGAATCACTAGTCTTTTCTTTAGGACTATCTTTCATTAAGAAAAAGCATATTATGCCAATTACTATAACAGCAATACCAATTGATAAGAATATTACATTATAGTTATGAGTATATCCAGTATTATTAGGAATTAGCATTGCTCCACCAAATACAAGAAGCATTGCAAGTAAAGGCATTGCACTATTAACGCCTTCTGCTTTTCCTCTATTTGTTTCATCAGTAATATCTGTTAACCATGCATTAAAGCATGCATCATTAGCTGAACTTCCAAAGAAAGTCATAATACAATCAAAGATTATAACTAACGCTACACCTACTGTCGCACTAGATACACCAAGTAACATTCCTAAATGATCGGCCCATTTTTGCATTATTGCAAACACAATAATTGTAATACCCCACAAGATATAACCGATACAAATAAACAATTTTCGTTTACCAATTTTATCAGATAAAGCGCCTATTAATAATGTTGTTAAAGTAGCAGCAATAGCACTAGATGCAACCATTATAGCAATTTGAACAAATGAAGCATTAAAAACATCTTGAATAAATAAATTAAAGAAATTGTTTTCAATTGCCCATGCTACTTGTCCAAATAAAGCAATTATAACAATAGCTGTCCAGGTTTTGCCACCTAATTTTGTGGATTTCATTTTTTCCATATTTCTTTCCCTCTATCTTTATTTTATAACCTTATATTTTCAAAGAAAAGAAAAAGGTTTACCAAGAAGGTAAACCATATAACTATAAAGTAATATGTAACTAATATTCACATATATTTCATAGCTTTTAATTTTTATAATTATTGAATTTCATTATTTGTATTATTTGCAATTTCTTCTTCAACTACTTCATCACTAATTTTTTCTTCCTCAATATAATCTTTTTTTCTAAAACCTTTAAAGAATATAATAAAGCAGTTATATGCTACAAACATAACAACAGATGCTCCTAGAGTAATCCACCACATTGTCCATGAGTTTTTCGCAAGTGGAACAAGAAGTAATAATGGGAAACCAAATAAAATTGCTGGAACTGCTTGCATAACTAAGTTATTAGCAGCGGGAGTTTCATAGTTAGGATCTACTTCACGAAGTAAAATCATACCTGTTGAAGCAGTACCAGTTAACATACCAAACATTGAGAAGAATCCTTCGTATTCATATCCTTTAAATGTTTTCTTACTAATCCATAATAGATAGTAGAATGTCGCAAATGCACCAACAACACATACAAGAGTAAGAGGTACAATAAATGAAACATTAGCAAATGATTTTAAATCAATAGCAGCCATAGCACTAACAATCATAATGTCACAGAATACACCAGATAAACGATTTAATAAGAAGTTATTTGGGTAAACTTTTGTCATAACGTTTTTCTTTCTTAATCCTTTTAATGCAA
The DNA here is from genome assembly GCA_963651465.1 of bacterium. GTDB lineage: Bacteria > Bacillota_I > Bacilli_A > RFN20 > CAG-826 > SUG2458. The sequence goes on along the minus strand of CAVJPS010000012.1, from coordinate 101,012 downwards.
CTTTTAGTACAATTGCAAAGATAGTACCAAATAAGAAGTTAAATCCCCATAATAAAGGAGTCAAAGTATTATTACCAAAATTACCTAGGAAATTATTACATAGATATGTAGTACCATAAATAAATCCATAAGTTACTAAATAAACAAATAAGATTAATATAATTTGAATAGTTAAACGATCAATTGATTCATTAAGTGCAACTGAGTCAGGTTCTTCTACTAATACATCAGATGATTTTGAAAAATCCACATCAGCTTTTTGTTTTATTTGAATCTTACCTTTACGCTTTAAAATATTAAGATAAACAACACCGAACAAACATGCAACAATAAATCCAATAGATGCAATTGATAAACCAAAGTTAGTTCCATCAAATGTACCACCTTTTTGAGTACTTGCGAATTCATATTGAGCACCGAAGTTTAATGCTTGACCTGGGCCTTGTCCATATCCCATTGGTAATAAAACACCGGACGCAGCTTCAACAATATCACCTTTTGCAATAACAGCAACTAGACCAGTAATTATAAGACCGACGATAGCTTGAATTAAATATGTTGCAACATCCATTGCACCTGTTTTTGTAATAATTAATGCTTTCTTACGATCTTTTTCTTTTTTATTAGTTGTCTTAAGAGCAATAGCAATAAAGCTTAATCCTAAACAATGATAAGTGACAATACTCATATAATCCATATAATTCATTTCTTCAGTATTTTCAAAGAACAAATTCATAAAATTATCAAAGTAGTTATTTAAACCTGGAATATATTGAATAGCTTTTAAGACAATAATTAAAATACCTGCAATAACAGAAACTGGTAATAAACTATTTTTAATAAATTTAATTTTCTTACGTAAAATATTTGCTATTAGTAATGTTAAGCACAATACGCCCATCATTACAATAAAACGCCATGCAGCATTGTTAGCAAATAATAATTGACCAGATAAGTCTCCACCATTATCGGTCAACATTCTAAATTCCCCAGAATTCATTATCTTTTCCTCCTTTGTGTTTTGCTAAATAGAAATAATGCATAAATTTTAAAGTAGCTAAGTCTTTCTTTCCTTTTACTTGATATATGACATCATCGATATAAAAATTAAATTTTTTACGTCCCATACAAGTAAACGCCTGAATGTCATCTATTTTTATATCAATTGAATCTTTTTTGTTTCTAAAAGCAATTTCTTCTTGAGATATACCTAAATAACCTTTTTTAAAAATTCTTTTACGACCTTTACCAATTCGACATGTAAATAAATTAACATCTTTTGCACTAAACATAGTTTCATCTTTTTCTAAATTTGTTTTATCTAACTCATTTAATTGCCAATCATACCATGAGGAAACTGTATTTAGTTTATATAATTCACCATTGGATGTAAAAGTTAGATTATCGTTATAAGTAACATCTAAATCACAATATTTACAATAAACATGTTGACCTTTTGTAAATATGGATTCCCATTTTAAACAATTAGGACATTTATATAAAATTCTTTCTAATCCTTCAGCACAACGTTTACTTCTGTAATGATTAGTTGAAGGTATAGGATCACACGATAGTTCATCTCTAATCATTTTAAATAAATCTTCATTATCTATATTTTTTACTTCATCATATTTAACTATTTTTTTTATATCAATGGACATTTGCCCTTTTCGTATATTACCATCATAAGACCATCTAGGATCAGTTCCGTATCCTCCAACAATATTAACAATAGCAACATCTAATTTTAAAAATTTTATAAACTTAGTTATTGATTTATCCATATGTCCAAGCTTTCCACTATAAGTTCTATTACCTTCGGGAAATACACATATTGAACCACCTTCACGTGCAACTTGTATTGCATTCAAAATAGGTTTCATATCTTGTCTTGATTTATTAATTGGAATTGGATTAACTAAATGTTTAATAAATCCTCCAACTAATGGTTTTATAAATAAATCACTACTTGCAAGGTAATAAAGCGGAAAAGGAAAAAGACCTCCAACAAGAAATGGATCCATTGTGGTTGAATGATTTGCAATAACAAGAAATTGACGACCTTTTAATTCTTTATGATAAGTTGATTTTAAATTATATTTATGATGAAAATGTAACCTAAAAAAAGGTCTCAATAATCCAGTAAAAAATTTATGTCTTTTTTTTACCCACATATTCTTTTTTCCTCTATTTATAATTATAGTTAGATTTTTTTTAAAATAAACAAATTTAATAAAGAAACATTTATAAAATATTTACAAATATAATTGATTAATAAAGTTTCTATACATTGTGTTTGTTTCTTTTATTTATAAATTATATTATAATCGTACTATAGAACTGAGTAGGTGATATTATGTTATTTAAAAAGAAAAAAGATGAAAAAAATCAAATGGTTGTTAAAAAAGAAAATGGTGATGAAGAAGTTAAACAAATTAATAAAGCTTCCCATCGTTTATGGAAATTAATTGGTATTATTGCATCAATTATATTAATTATTTTAGTTGTTGGTGCTGTTATTGATATCTTTGATTTCTTTTATAGTAAATATGATCCTGAAGTACCTTCTTCAATTTATTGGTATTACATTGCATTTGGAGTTCTTGCTCTCGTAATTGTCTTAATATTATTACTAGTAATTAGACCAATATTTGTTGCATTAGCAACTCCTTGTTTTACATTAGATGTTAATAGTGAAAAATCAAAACATCGTGTCTCTCGTACTAATTACCGTAAATTAAAAAGAGTAGCTCTTAATATTATTAAAACTAATAAAAATGTCTCAGAAGAATCTAAAGAAGCTATTCGTAAAGCAATGCATAGTCATAAAGAATTAAATGAAGCATTAAAGAAAGTTTACGATACTGAAATCTTAAAAGACATTAATCGTTTAATTAGTATTAAATCTACTGAAGTCTTATTAGCTACTGCTATTTCTCAAAATAGTAAGTTCGATAGTTTAACAGTTATTCTTGTTAATATCCGTATGATTATGCAAATAGTTGTTCGTTGTGGTTATCATCCTTCATACGCTCAACTTGGAAAACTTATGTGGAAAGTATTACGTAATGCATTAATTGCATATACAATTCAATCATTACATTTAGAAGATATTGTTGTCGGTGGTATTAATAAACTTACCAAAGGTCTATTATCGTCTATTCCTGCTCTAGGTGAAATTACAGCCGGAATTGCTCAAGGTAGTGCTAATGCTTTACTAACATTACGAATAGGTATCTTAACTCGTAAATACTTATATGAAGAATATAATATTCAACAATACTTAACAAATCCAGAAGAAGCAAATAAAGAAATTCTTGAATCAGCATTACGTGAATCTAATGATGAAATTGATGTAGTCATTAATGAATGTAAACAACGTAAAGAAAAAGAAGCTTAGAAAATAAAAACGGGAAGTTTTGATTTAAAACTTCTCGTTTAATTTTACTTTTTAGCAAGAACACGTTCAAATTTAACACCATAATTATGGGTATTATCATCTAACGTTTCATTAATAGAATTAATAACAAAATCAACAGCTTCTTTTAATGAATCATTTTCAGATTTACCATTCAAAATACTTGCTATTAATACACTTGAGAAAATATCTCCAGTACCGTGATAAGATTTACTAATCCATTGTCCATAATATGAGTGTGTTGTTGTACCATTAAACCAAATAGCACCAAGTTTATCTTTTTCTAGAGAAACACCAGTTAAGATAACATTCTTTGCACCTAATTTGTATAAATCATTTAATAAGTTATGAATATAGTTTTCGTCATATTCTTCTTTATATTCATTATTAGTTAAAAAACATGCCTCAGTAATATTTGGAAATATGTAATCTGCAAATGAACAAATTTTTCTCATTCCTTTAACAATGTCTTCTCCTAGTCCATAATACATAGAGCCATGGTCAGCCATTGCAGGATCTACAAATAATAAACCGTTTTTGTTTAATAAGTTTTTTTGTAAATCTAGTACATAATCAAATTGTTCTTTATTTCCAATATAGCCAGTATAAATACCATCAAATTTAATATTTTCTTGTTTCCAATGACTAATGATTTTAGGTAATTCATCACTTAAATCATGAACTGTAAAATTTTTAAATCCACCAGTATGTGTACTTAAAATAGCAGATGGTAATATAGCTGTCTCAATGCCGTAACTTGATAAAATTGGTAATGCAACTGTTAATGAACATTGTCCATAACATGAGACATCTTGTAAACTAACTATTTTCATATTTCAAAACGCCTCCTATAAAATATAAAATAATTATTCTTGTTCTGTTGTTACAGGTTCTTCAATAACTACTGCTTTTTTTGCAGCAATTTTCTTTTGAACTAATTCAACAATAAAAACTGTTAAATATAATAAAGCACAAGTACCACCTACGGCACCAAGAACACCAAATGGCATTCCAACTTTTCCTAAAGCAGGAATAAATGAACCTGTAATAAATGCCCAGTCATAGTGGTGTATTCCACTACCAGGATTGTAATTATAAATTCCTCCAACATTATAAATAATGTTACCTAAATATGCCCATAAGATATTAATTACTAATAGACAAATAGGTTGCCAATATTTCTTAAATGTAAGTTTTTCATATCCATAACCAATAGTTAAGCAACCCCAAGCCATTAAACATCCATGAAAGAAGAATGTTTGTCTAACTTTATAACTATAAAAGTTAAGGCCGCCTAATGCTGAACCTGGATAAGTCATATACATCATTGATGAAGTAATTGCCATTGCAACAACTGCTTGTTTAGCAAAGCCAAACTTCTTATTGAAATGTACAAAAGGTACTAGGATACTTACAAATGTACAGAAATGGAATGGAAGTTTATCCAAATCAACATTATTTTCAATACCACTTATAATTGGAGTAATAAATAAGATATCTAAGATGTAACTTATTAAGAAACAATAAACTAATACATCTAAGACAATTTTCTTAGTTTTATCACTCTTATTCTTAAAAAAGAATAATCCAAAGAAAATAAGGCCAACGATTAAAATTAAATACAAGAAATGATAAACGTTAAAGCACTTAATTTCTGCCCATGGTTTTATCTCACCAGACTGAAACCATTTTTCTAAAAAAGCTCTCATAATTTTCTCCTCACAATTTTTTAGATTATATTTAGTATAACATTAAAGTATATTAAAAAAATATATTTTATTCATATCTATATATAAAGTATTAATAAAAGAAAAAGCGATTAGCTCCTCGCTAACCGCTCACATGTCAAGCTCCTCACTCAACTTTATTAAAACCCTATTTTGAACATTTCTCTTTGTACCAACTATTTATTCCTGTTGAGTTCTAGGTTTGGTAAATCGTTGAATAAAAGTCTAGGGGGTACATTCAAAACAAGGTAGTAATCAATTTAGAAAGTGGACTATTTTTAGTAGTAAGTAGTTTAGATTCTCGAGTTTAATAATCCACTTATATATCAACTTTTTAAATATTAGGGGGTAACTAATATTTAAAATAATTGAACAAATAATAAATCGGAATATTACTTTTCTATATCGTATACAAGTTCTTTTTGATAAGTACTCTCGTATACTTCTTTCCAAGCTTTTTCATTTTCTATACGTAAATATTCCATATTTTGTTTTTCGTCTAGATCATCTCTAGCAAAAATAGGTTTACAGATGTTGACCGTAAAATCTTTGTGGTCAAAACCATCTTTGTCTTTTGTACCGTTTTTTCTAAATGTAATAAACATTGGAATAACAGGTACTTTATTTTTAACAGCATAATGGAAAGCTCCTTGTTTATTAGGACGTGGTTTTTCATACATATACCACATTGCTTGTTCAGGATAAAACATAACATATCCATTGTGCTTTAAAAAATAACTAATTGCATTGTTAAAGTTTTTCATAGCTCTAAGGTTAGAACTCATTGGTAAAACTCCACCAACACGCATATAATGACCTAATTTATCAGCACGGTTATTAAACTCAGCAGCTGTAATATTAAGTCTATGCCCTCTTAAGGCATACATTGCTGCAATGCAATCAAACATATAAACGTGATTACATGTAACAATAGCAGAATCGATTCCTTTTAAGTTTTCACGTCCTTTAACAATAGTATGACGTTCTTTTTTATTAATATATCTTATAAAAGGTTTAATAACAAATAACTTAGTAAAGAAATCTTTAAATTTTAGAGAACCCTTTCTGATATAAGGGAATTTCTCATCGACCGGATACACATTTTTAAGATCAGGTTCATCGATGTGAACATCGAATATACCTTTGCTTTCTAGCTCTTTTTCTTTTTCATATAACTCTTTAGTTGTTAACATAATAATTATTTTAATTTAGAAGTATTTTCTGAGAAATTAACATTACGTTCAATAACTTCCCAGCCTTTATTCTTTTTACTGAAAAGAGCTTTAGCTATAATACCAACATATGGAACAAAGAAGAATGGGTAAGTAATTACAATCCAAACTTTCTTATACCATTTTAAATTAATATTCTTTCTATCAACAATCACAGCTAATAAGCCGGATACGAAAGCACTTAAGTAGAATGCAAAGATTGAAGAACAACAAATTATTAATGTTAATAACCAAGTACTAATTCCAAATATAGCAAATAATATAGTACCAATAGCTGATAATAATATTAACGATAATAAGGTTCCGAAATAATGATATAAGATTTGAACATTTAAGCCATAATATATTGATTTATGAACATTTTCATCATTTTTTTCTTTATCAAATTCTTTTAATCTATGACCGTAAATACGATATGTATCAGTAACACCTTGGAACCAACGTGTTCTACGTTTATCAGTCATTGAAAGTGAAGTAGCTTCTTCAACATAAATACGAGCATATTCTGCATAGTAACAAGTATAACCTCTTAAAATTGCATCTAAAGCAAATTCACCATCTTCAGTTAAAGTTTCACGATATGGCCAACCACCAATTTCTTTAATAACTCTAGCTGAGAACATAACACCAGTACCAACAGTGAATTGGAAGTAGTTATGTTCTGATTTATATTTGTTACCTAAGTCATCCATTAATGGCCAAATCAAACCATTACATGCACATGCCCAAGTACTATTTTTCTTTGTATCACCAAACCAATAGTTTTTAACAATCTTCTTAGTTGTTATAACATCTCTACCAGATGCAACTGCGTTATTAATTTCTTCTAAGTAGTTAGAATCTAAGATACAGTCAGCGTCAATTAATAAAAATTGATCATATTTGTTAGGTGTCTTATTTAAAATATCTTGTAAAGTACCTTCCATTGCGTCACCTTTACATGTTTGTTCTTTAATAATATGAACTTCATGACCAAGCTTTTTTGCCATTTCGATTGTAGGATCTGTATCTTCCTTAACAATAACGTGAACATCAAAGTAATTACGATCGTATGTTTGATTTTCTAAAGATTCAAACAATTCGCCAATAACTTTACTTTCGTTACGTGCAGGAACAATGATAGCAATCTTATTCTTTTTATTATTAATAAGATGCTCTTGCTTATGAAAAGCAGCTCCCCATGCTCTCATTCTTGGTGCATAGCAAAGTAATTGAATACCAAGAACAATAATATATATAATTAAGAATATTAAAACTAAACGATTCCATGTCATAATAATTACCTCCCAAAAGGTTTCTCCCTTTTGTCACCTTTATTATATTAGCAAAATGGATAAAATGTTCTTGAAAGTGACTGATAAAGTTTTTCAAGTATGGCTGCCAATCTGGAAAGTAGGGTTGAAAATTTGGCAAGTCACCACAAAAAGACTTGCCAAATAGGGGAATTTTAGCTTTTTTAGACTGCTTTTTCCTTGTAATAGGCCTATTTACAATGTAATATATAGGTATGAAAGAAATAAAAGAGATTATCGGTGAAAACCTAACCGAATTAAGAAAAAAGAAAGGTATTACTCAAATTAGCCTTGCTGAGATGTTCAATTACAGCGATACAGCAGTATCAAAATGGGAAAAAGGTCTTACTTTACCACCAATTGATGTCTTAGTAGAGTTAGCAAATTATTACGGTGTAACACTAGATTACTTAGTAAAGGAAGGAGACTCTCACGAGAAGAAGATGTTAAAAAACGATGACATTGTTCGTCGTAAACATATAATTATTACATTACTAGCTAGTGCTCTCGTTTGGATTGTTGCAACAATCATTTTTTCCTGCATTATGATTTCTTACCAAGGTCATACTAGTTTACCAATATGGATGACGTTCTGTTGGGCAGTTCCTGTTACTTGTATAGTTTTATTAGTATTTAATTCAATATGGGGTAAACGTCATTATATGTCTTTTATTGTTTCTGCACTTTCTTGGACATTACTTGCTTGTTTATATTTACAATTATGCTTAGCTATTCCTAATTCATGGTCTAGATTATGGTATATCTTCTTGATAGGTATTCCATTAACAATAGCAGCTATTCTCTTCTTTAAGGTAAAAAAATATGAAATTTAAATTAAGAATAAAAGATGAATACTATAATTTAATTAAAAGTGGCATTAAGAAATACGAAATAAGACTCGCAAATAAATGTCGTAATATTATTTGTCCTAACGATGAAGTTATATTAGTAAATGAAGAGACACATCAAGAAGCAACATATACAGTAACAGAGGTTAAAAGATTTAGAAATCTCGATGAGATGTTAAATCAATTAACTCCACGTGAAATTGGTTTTGAAGGAAAAGCTAATAACGAAATTAAAAATACTTATTTAAGTTTTTATACCCAAGATGATATTAAAAAATATGGACTAGTTGGATTAAAACTCAACTAGTTTTTATTTTTATTATTTTTTTAGCACTCTTACTTGACAAGTGCTAAAACTGACCTATAATAGAGTTATGAGGAGGCGATATTATGAATAACGCATATAGTAACTCTACCAATCAAAAAGATGATGTTTTCCATAAATACGGTCGTATCGTTAACGAAGATGTTGCAAAAAACAAAATTGATCCTGTAATAGGTCGTGATGAAGAAATTCGTAAAGTCATAGAAGTTTTAGCACGTAAAACAAAAAATAATGTTGTTTTATTAGGCGAACCTGGTGTTGGTAAAACAGCAATTATTGAGGGCCTTGCTCAAAGAATTGAAAAAGATGACGTTCCTACTTCATTAAAGAACAAAAAAATATTTGAACTTGATATGGGAGCATTAATTGCTGGTGCAAAATATCAAGGTGAATTCGAAGAAAGATTAAAAGATGTTTTAAACAAATTAAAAGAAAGTGAAAACAATATTATCTTATTTATTGATGAAATTCATTTAATTGTTGGTGCAGGTAGAACAAGTGGTGCTATGGACGCAGCAAATATATTAAAACCTATGTTAGCTCGTGGAGATATTAACTGTATTGGTGCTACTACTCTTCAAGAATATAAAAAATATATAGAAAAAGATCGTGCTTTAGAAAGACGTTTCCAACCTGTCATGATTGGTGAACCTTCGGTTGCTGATACTATTTCTATCTTACGTGGTATTAAAGAAAGATTTGAAGCTCACCATGGTGTTAAAATTACTGATGACGCATTAGTTGCGGCAGCTACATTATCTAATAGATATATAACAAATCGTTATTTGCCTGATAAAGCTATTGATTTAGTTGACCAAGCTTGTGCTTCTATTCGAGTTGATATGGAATCAAGTCCATTTGATATTGAAGAATTAAATCGTAAGATTAGACAATTACAAATTGAAAAGGCAGCCTTAGAAAAAGAAGACGATAATTCAAGCAAGAAAAGATTAATTCAATTAGAAAACGAATTATCAGACGTAAATCAAAAACAAGAAGAATTAGTCAAAAAATGGAACGAAGAAAAACTATCTATTAAAAAAGAAAAAGATTTAAAAGTCTCTTTGGATAAAAAGAAGTTCGAGCTTGAAAAGGCTATTAATTCTCAAAATTATCAAAAAGCATCTGAAATACAATATAAAGATATTCCTGAACTACAAAAAGCATTAGAACAAATAGATCTTAAAAATAAGAATAACGAAATTATAAGTGAAGTTGTTGATAATGACGAAATAGCAAAAATTGTTGCAAAAAATACAAATATTCCTGTCTCACGTATTATGAAAGGTGATACTGAAAAAGTATTGAATTTAAAAGAAGCATTAGAAAAACGTGTTATTGGTCAAGATAACGCTATTAATCTAGTAAATGATGCAATATTACGTCAACGTGCAGGCATTAAAGATCAACATAGACCAATTGGTTCATTCTTATTTATGGGTCCAACTGGTGTTGGTAAAACCGAAGTTGCTAAAGCTCTTGCAGAAGCATTATTTGATAGTGAATCTCATATTATTAGATTAGATATGTCTGAGTATATGGAAGACTTTACATTTACTCGTTTAATTGGTTCTCCACCAGGATATGTTGGATTTGAAGATGGTGGTCAATTAACCGAGCCTGTAAAACGTAATCCTTATTCTATTATCTTATTCGATGAGATTGAAAAAGCTCACCCACAAATTTTTAACCTTTTATTACAAATACTTGATGATGGCAGATTAACTGATTCTCAAGGTGTAGTTGTAGATTTTAAAAATACAATTATTATTATGACTTCGAATTTAGGTTCTCAAGAAATCTTAAATGGTAGATTAAATGACGTAGATGTTTTATTACGTAAAACATTTAAACCAGAATTTTTAAATAGAATTGATGAAATTGTATACTTTAATCCTTTAACAAAAGACATGCAAATTAAGATTGTTGATAAAATGCTTAACGAATTGTCAAAACGTTTAAATGAAAATTATTATTATATTTCATTTGATGAAAGTGTTAAAAAATATATTATTGATTCTTCCTATAATGAAGACTTTGGTGCTAGACCAATTAAAAGATTCATTCAAAATAAAATTGAAACATTTATTGCAGATGCAATCTTACGAAACAACATTAAAACAGATACAAAATATACATTAACGTATTACGATAATGAATTAGTATTAAAAGAATAACATCAAAAAAACGCATCCTTCCGGGTGCGTTTTCTCGTCAATCATGATTAATTTATTACTACTTGATTTCTGCGAAGTACTTAATTGTACGAACCATTTGTGATGTGTATGAGTTTTCGTTATCATACCATGAAACAACTTGGACTTCGTATGTGTTTTCATCAACTTTAGCAACCATTGTTTGAGTTGCGTCAAATAATGAACCATATCTCATACCAACGATATCAGATGAAACGATTAAATCTTCATTGTAACCGAATGATTCATTAGCTTGAGCTTTCATAGCTGCGTTGACTGTATCAACTGTAACTTCTTTATCAGATTTAACAACAGCAAATAATAATGTTGTTGAACCTGTAGGAACTGGTACACGTTGAGCTGAACCGATTAATTTACCATTTAATTCTGGGATAACTAAGCCGATTGCTTTAGCAGCACCTGTTGAGTTAGGAACAATGTTGACTGCAGCAGCACGTGCTCTACGTAAATCGCCTTTACGGTGTGGTCCATCAAGAACCATTTGGTCACCAGTATAAGCGTGAACTGTTAACATGATACCTGATTCAACTGGGAATGCATCATTTAATGCTTTAGCCATAGGAGCTAAGCAGTTTGTTGTACAAGAAGCAGCTGAAATAACTTGATCTTCTTTTGTTAATGTTTCGTGGTTAACATTGTAAACGATTGTCTTTAAATCTTTACCTGCTGGAGCACTAATAACAACTTTCTTAGCACCAGCATTAATGTGAGCCATTGATTTTTCTTTTGAGCAGTAGAAACCTGTACATTCTAAGACGACATCTACACCTAATTCTCCCCATGGACAGTTAGATGCATCTTTTTCTGCATAGATTCTGATTTTTTTGCCATCGACAGCAATCCAGCCTTCTGCATCGCCTTCTGCTGATGAAGTAACTTTATCAGCTAATTCATATCTCTTTTGAGCTGAATCGTACTTTAATAAATGAGCAAGCATTGTTGGGCTTGTTAAATCGTTAATAGCGACGACTTCGTAACCTTCTGCACCAAACATTTGTCTGAATGCTAAACGGCCAATACGTCCGAAACCATTAATAGCTACTTTTACTGACATAATATTTTTCCTCCTGTTAGTTTTGTAACTTGTTTTTCAACAACTATATTTTACTATATTTTTTATAAAAATAAAGGTATTTAATCTTGGAACTTTTATGAAAGCGTTTAATTATATAAAAAAATCCCATAAGTATTATACTTATGGGCGAATTTTTAATGTTTCTTTGTTGCTTTTTGAAGCTCTTCTTCTAATTGTTCGTTCTTATCTTCTAAGAACCTTACACGCACTTCTAACGCATCAATCCTATCAAGTAAACTTGTTAATTTTTCAGCTAACTTCTGATAAGCTTCAGAAGTAATAGACATAGATGCTTCAGCACGACGTTTTTCTTCTAAAGCATTCTCAATTGCAGTAACTAAGTCACCTAATTCAATTTTAATATATTCATTACGTTCACGTAATAAATCTGGATAAGTAGCAAACTCATCAATTAATTTCTTTGCTTCTTCTAAAGACTCATCAGTATAATCTTCTAATTCACGTAAGCGTTCAATTTCACGACGTGTAATTGCAATTCTAGGATCGGTAGCAACCAAATAACTATTAGCTAAATCAATCATTTGATCTTGGTTATCTAATTTAAAATCAATAGTTCTACCATTAATAAATATTGATAATTCAAGTTTATCGTTTCTACTAATCTTTGCAAAAGGATTTTCTAAGTTATATGGAGTTTTAAATTGAATGATTCTTTCTGGATATTCAGTAATAATTTCAGGGTTATAGTCAAGTAAGTCACCACTAAAGTTGGCAAGTAAAACAACTTGATCATCAGTAAATGAATCAATCAACTTTTTACCTTCTATATAAAACTTATCATCCATTAAAGCAAATAACTTTATTAAATTAGTATTGTTCCATTCTTTTTCAATAAAGTCTTTACTCAAATGATAAGACATATATAATTTACCATTTTGTTTTTCTTCTATTTGAACAACTTTAGTAAATCCAGCACTCAAAATAACATTAACGTTACTATTCAATTCAGATACATTTTCAGCTCCATAAGTAATATTAATAAAATTACGAATTTTATTTAATTCCATAATAACTTTTTTATATTCATAGTTACTATAGAATGAGCACGAAGCATATATGTGCTCTGTAATTTCACGATAGTTTTCACTTTCAAATAATAATGTATTAGGAATTTCCTCAGGATTAGTTCTAAATACATTTTGAGGAATAGTAATTTGAAACTTATGTTCGGGGTCTTTAGTTTCAGTAATTCTAAATATTTCAATATCTTTAATATAAGCAACAAAGGAATCGTCATTATCATCGTAACGATTAATATCATTTTTATCTAATGTTCTTAATAGATACGATCTCATATTTGAACTCATTTTAGCAATTAAACCATTACTATTCATATATGATTCAAATATTAAAGTACGAATATGGTCTAAAATAACTTTACGGTTACGTGGACTATCTTCAGTAATAAAGTCATATGTATTATCTTCAGAATGTTCTTTAATTCTAAATGATAAAGGTTCTGTGAAAGTAAAATAAAAAAGAGGAACATTGAATTTGTTCTCAAAATACATACACCATTCTTCAGTTTTGGTAATAATCTCCGGATCAAATTTTTTAATTTCATTCATGTAATAATAAATTTGTTTTTGTACAGCCGGAGGAAGTGGTCTAATTTTATCTGCCATTTATCGATCAACCTCTTTCTTCGTAGTTATTTTATCATAACAATTAAGTTTATTCTATAAATAGCAATAAAAAAGGAAAGCCTTTCGACTTTCCTTAATATTTTTTAGAATGGGCTATTAGTATTTTTCTTCTTTGCTTTATGGTATGTGTTCTTGTATTTCTTAATCTTAAGACCTGTAAAGATACCACCACCAATAATAGCTGCACCTAATACACCAATAACAATCCAAATTGTTGTAGGAATTGTAACAGGTTCTTTTTCAAATGATGCGTATAATGTGACATCACCAATTCTATCAGCAGCAATGCTAGTTAAAGCTTTACCTGCTAAACTTTGGTTATCGTACCATCCTTTAAAGATATAACCTTTCTTTAAAACGATAGATGGTAATTCATCGACACCTGTACCATAAACATATGATTCAGGTTTTGCAGCATCATTAATTGCATATTCATTATCTGAACGATCTTTTTTCCAACCATTGTATGAAATTGAGAAAACACGATCTTTATAACGAGCTGGCATATAAGGAACACCATCGTTTGATGTAGCACTATAATACCATTCGTTTAATGTACCTGTAGATGCAACGCCTTGGTGAACATATTCAACGTGAGGTGTTGTATTTGAAATAGAAGTTAAAGCAGCTGTAAGAGTTCTTAAAGTACCTTCACCATCAAAATCAAATGGAGTTGTAAAGCTTGTAAACTTATTAACTGTTTCACTTTTACTTTCATAGTAATTATTTAAATTTTCTACAGTTGGTGAAGTAACTTCAGTATAAGCATAATCAATTTCATCTACTGCAGGATATGTACTAACACTAGTTCTTGTGTAATATGTTTTACCTTCTGTTAATGTTTCATCAGAAGTTGCTACGAAGCCATGGTTAGCTTTACAAGCTATTGAAGTATCATATGGAATTGGATTATCAAGTGTTACTGGATGACCTATAGTGCCAGATAAATCACTGAATAAAACATATTCAGCAATTGCGTTACCGCTTGCATCTTTACCAGTTAAATCGTAAATATATACGTTTTCAAAAGTTGATAAGTTACCAAAGATAATTCCTAAGTATGAAACACGGCCACGGGAAGAACTAGAATCGTTTACATATTCTTTACTTCCACAATAAGAGTAGACGCATTTAACAATTGAGTTGTGGACTAAACCACATGTTAAACCTAAATAAGTTTCACTAGAACCAGTATATGATGATTGTAATGAAGCTCTGTTAATATAAGCAAATGAGTTAAAAATTGTAGATTGTTTTAAAGCACCACATAAAGTACCGAAATAGCCTTGAATAGCATTAGATTTAATAGATAATGAATGTGCTTTTGAAGTAACACTACAGTTAATAATATTTGTTTGTATTCCAGCAAAGCCAACTAAGCCACCAAAATAATAATATGTTCTACTTAAATGAGATTCGTTATTTGCGTTAACAGTGACATGGCAATTGTATGTAACGTGAACGTTATTTAATGTTGATTGTAATGTAAGACCAGCTACACCACCGATACTAGTAGCAAATCCTTCATTTAAACCAGAGAATGCTACATCATAATATGAATATTCAAATGTAATATTCTTTAATGTTCCACGGAATGCAGCAAATACACCAGAACCAGCTAATAAAGCATCATTACTATATTTAATAGAATCTGTTTTTAATGAAATGTTTTTAATAATATGGTTACAACCATCAAGTTTTAGATTATAAGCTGTTGGATTATTAATAACATCTTCATTGAAAATAGGTGAAATAATTGATGTAGTTAATGACAAATCAATATCATCAGTTAATTGATAATAAGCTGTTGCCCAAGTAACAGTTGTTCCACTATTTAAAGGTTCTTTTGGGCAATTTGCAAGTTTATTTAAGAAAAGTAAATAAACTCCTGTATCGCTAATACGTAATGGATCGCTTTCAGATAAACCAGAAGTTGCTGTTTGACCATCAAATGAACTAGCCATTGATGCAACTGCTGCTGATTTCTTTTCAGTTTCTAAATGTACAACTGTATCATTGTTACCTGCTAAGCCTGATGAGCCAAGTAATAATGCTGCTGCAAATAAAGAAGCCGATAATGCTTTTTTTAAATGCATATAAAATCCTCCTTAATTTATATATACATAATTATTATAACACAAACTTTTATAAATAAAAGTCGTCTATTTCTCTACAATAGACGACCGCATGTTGTGTTTGAATTATTAATTATAATGTGACAACAATACTAGATACATACATCGCTTTTGAAGGTGTACCTAATTTAAAATACTTATAACTTCCACTAAAAGTAAATGTATAAGTTAAATTTGATTTTGTTCCTGAGAATGATTTTGTTGTGCCTCCAGCAGATGATGCACCGTAGACATAGAACGAACCACTAAATGACTTACTTAATGTAACAACTATCTTAGTAATTGAACTTCCATATGCAGTTGAGTTATAAATATAACCACTTGATTTTTTAAATTGCATACCATAAGAAGAATTTTTTAAGATATTAGATGTGTAATATTTAATACTATTTACAGTATGGCTACCAGATGCATAAGAAGTACTTAAACCTAAGCCTGAAGCTGTTAATTTATAAGAAGTTGATGTGGTTGTTGTTGTTTCTTCTTTTTCTTGTTCTACTTCTGTAGATGAACCACTTGAACTACTACTTCCTGAAGATGTACCAGTTGTGTCATTTAAAGCACCAGAACCAGAATATGAAGAATCCCAAATCATTGTTGCAAATTCAGGGTGATCAATAAATGGATTACGGTTACCTTGAACTTTTTCAGTTGCATCATTACGAGTTGTTTCAGCTGTTGTTACACCATATGTCTTATTCCAAGCAAGTAATGTGGATAATTTACCCATTATCTTATTTGAAGCATTAGGTGTTTCACCAAGTGTGTAACCCATTGATGCATAACGTGTTGCAACGTAGAATAGTGATCTTGCTACGTCACCACAATATGAGTTATTTGGGTCAAATGCTACAGAACTATATCTAGCACTAGTAGCAGTCTTTGATGATGATGAAGTATATTCGTAAGCTACAGAGCCACTATTAACTTCGTCAAAATATAAATTGCCTCTTGTTGAATTTAAACGAACTTCACATGGGTGAACGTTGAATAAATCTGAACCAGCATAGGATGTTGTGTAATTTCCTAAGTATGATTGAGGCCAAACATGTTCACGGTTAATTCCACCTCCAGAAGAGCCGAATGAACCGGAAAATGAGAATGCTGAACCAGTGTAATACGCCAGGACTTTAGAAGAGTTTGATGGTGATACATCAGTGGTTAAGTAATAATTTCTTAAACCAGAATAAGATACACTTGTTGTGTGCTTATTGGTTGTAAGAGTGGTTAATGCACTTAATAATGCACTACCAGAAAGTCCACGACAGCTCTCGTAATAACTTGATGAAGCTGCCTCTTCTTTTACTGCTACTGGAAGTTGTGTTTCTTGATTAGCAGTATGAGAAGATAAAAGTGAAGCAACGGATAGGAAGGTCATGCTTAAGCATAATAGTCTTCCGAAATGTAATTTTTTCATATTTCCTCCTTTATGAAAGCTTACTCCGTTAAGCCTTATAACAATATTTTTATATATTTGTTTTAACATTACAATTCAAAAATTTAGACATTGTTTTTACAACAAATTGTAAAATTTTCGAAAACCATCGATAAAATCGTAATTATTCTTCTTAATTTAAATTTAGACAAATTATTAGGATTTTTTTTCAATAAATAAAAGCACCCTATTAAGGTGCTTAAAATAGATTAAAATTTTGCGTATGTACGGATTTTTTCAAATTGCCATTCACGTTCTGATCTAGCATTACTAATATTATTTTCTGTTACATAGTTGATTACTTGAATAGCATACGTACTTGTATTCATTGCATCAGGTTTAGAAAAACATGACTTCATACATGAAAGAGACATATTTAAGAATGCTTTATCAAACTCGTCACTAATTGTTAAAATATGTTCTGCTAGTTCTTTGCATGCAGCTTTAAGTTTTTTTAAGTTTTTACCATTAGGATCCTCATCATAATATTTTAAAGGAATTAAACATTTATGTAAAAACGGATAATCTTTTTTAGATGATTTATCAGTAATTGTAGCAATATGTACAATAATATCTTCTGCCCATTTATGCGCGTAAGCAGGAGTAGTCTTTTTTAAATAATATTCAATATCATCTCTTAATGTTACATCATCAACAACTTTTATCTCTACAGTATTTTTTGCCATATTCTCACCTTCTAATTATTAGATTAAAGAATTAAGTATATTAAGTCAATGCTTGACATTTTTTATTTTACCTATTTACAAAAAATCTTTTTTCATTAAAATATAGTCATAAGCGTTGAAAAGGATGAGTAAGTTCTTAATTATGTTTATAGAGAGTCTTCGTTTGGTGAAAGAAGATAACAGAAACGAACTGAACATGGCCTTGGAGCTATAAAGGTGATATGTAATCTTTATCGGGTATGCCCGTTATAGCAAATGAGTATGTTGGTACTCTTTGAGGCTTACTTAAGTGATTAAGTAAGTGAATTAAGGTGGTAACACGTGATATTATTATTTATATCTCGTCCTTAGCTGAAATAGCAATAGGGCGAGATTTTTTTCTTTCCCTAGCAGAAAGGAGCAAAAAATGAATATATTAGAAATCAAGAATCTTTCTAAAGTCTTTGGTGAACATCTTGTGTTAGATAACGTTAGTTTATCCATTAACGAAGGTGATATCTATGGAATTTTAGGATTATCCGGCGCTGGTAAATCAACTCTTGTGCGTTGTATTAATGGACTTGAAAATTATGACTTAGGTTCTATTTATTACAAAGGTGAAAAAGTAACATTTACAAGAGAATACCGTCGTAATGTAGCAATGATTTTTCAACAATTCAATTTATTACAACAACGTACAGTCTTAAAAAATGTTGAATTGGCTGGTGAAATTGTTCACGATAATGAAAGTCATCAAAAAGCTATTGATTTATTAAATAGAGTTGGTCTTAGTGATAAACTTGATTCTTATCCAAGTCAACTATCGGGTGGTCAACAACAACGAGTCGCAATTGCTCGTGCATTAATGACAAACCCAAAAATTCTATTATGTGATGAAGCAACATCAGCGTTAGATCCTGATACAACAAAACAAATTCTTGAATTATTAAAAGAATTAAACAAATCACTTAATTTAACAATTATTATTATTTCTCATCAAATGTCTGTAATTGAAGAAATATGTAATAAGGTTGCAATAATTGATCATTCTAAAATTGTTGAATGTGGTCCATTATATGATGTATTCTTATCACCTAAAACTGATATAGCTAAAAAGCTCATCTATTCAGGTCACGTTAATACTAAGTTAGATAATTCAAAATATATTAAGTTAATTTTTAATGGTGAAATTGATACTCCATTATTAGCTAATATTGTTGAAGATTGTCATATTCAAGTTTCTATTGTTTACGCTGATTCAAGAGTTGTAGATAATAGAGTTTATGGACAACTTATTATTAAAAAGCCAACCGATGAACAAGAAGTTAAGAAATTAATAAAGTATTTAAAACTTAAAAAAATTCTATATGAGGAGGTAGATCAAAATGGATTGGGCTAATTTATTCACTCTAACCTGGCAAACTCTCGCTATGACTATCATTTCTTCTATATGTTCTTATATTATCGCTTTACCAATTGGTATTTTATTAAATGTAACATCCAAAAAAGGTTTATGTCCCAACAGACCTCTAAATCTTATTATTGGTTTAATCGTTAATATTTTACGTTCCATTCCATGTTTAGTTTTAGTAGTCTTATGTATGCCAGCTACTCGTAAAATCTTTGGTGTTGGTACTGGAGAATGGTACACAATCTTATTACCATTAATTGTTTCAGCCTTTGGTTTTGTTGCTCGTATGGTAGAACAATCTTTAAACGAAGTACCAGCTGGAGAAATAGAAGCTATTAAATCATTAGGGGCTTCTAATTTCCAAATTATTATGAAAGTATTACTTCCTGAAGCACGTTCTTCATTAATTTCAGGATTTGCTGTCAGTAGTGTTTCAATACTCACATATACTTCATTTGCATATAACATTGGTGCTGGTGGTTTAATTAGTGGTATTTGGTCATATTATACTCGTCATACTGGTAACTATTTAGAAAGTGCAACTTTCTGGATCCTAATTATTGTAGTAATTATTTTAGTTCAAATTATTCAAGAATCAGGATTGTTTATTGCTAAAAAAATTGATAAAAGGAGAATATTAAAATGAAAAAGTTTTCAAAATTATTATTAACAAGTGCAAGTTTATTCACATTATTTTTTACAGGATGTAACAATGATAAAATTATTAAAGTTTGTGCATCAGATGTTCCACACGCAGAAATACTATCAAATTGTGTTAAAGGTATTTTAAAAGAACAAGGTTATACTTTAAACGTCAAAGTTTTAGACTGGACAGTACAAAACGACGCTGTTGCTAACAAAGATTACGACGCAAACTATTTTCAACACATTCCATATTTATTAACATATGAAGGAACTGATGAAAAAGAATTAATCGCTACATGTAAAGTTCACTATGAACCACTTGGTATTTATCGTGGCAATTTTTCTGGTGCCTTAACAGAAGGTGTTACATTTGAAATTTGTAGTGATACATCAAATGCAATTAGAGCCTTTGAATTATTAAAGGCTAAAGGTGTTTTAGATACAATACCAGTTAACGAGGATAAAACCGCACTTACATTTGAAGGTTCCTCATGGTACTCAGAAGATGGTAAGAAAGTTACATTAATTGAGGAAAGTTTGTTAGTTTCATCAATGGGTGACTATAATTTTGCATTACTTCCATGTAATACTGCCTATACTGGTAATGTTCCTAGTGAAAGACAAGTTGCAAAAGAAGACGATCCTGAACAAGTAAGTAATAAAGCAAATGTCTTAGCAGTCCGTAAACAAGATTATTTAAATAACGAAACATATAAAGCAAAAATTGATGTTTTAACTGATGCTTTATTATCAGACGCAGTTTCAACTTATATTAATGAAACTTATTTATCTGCAATTACATGTGATGATAGTTCCCAAATTGATTTAAGATCATCAATTCAATAACTAAAATAATAAAAATAAATAGATAAAAATAAATGGCTTAGTTACTATACTAAGCCATGTTTTATTTTATAGATTTTGTTTAATATTATTTGTCAGAATTGACTAAATCCTTACGACATTCGATACGATTATCCACTAAAGCATTTAACATAATTTCTGCACTAGAAATGTTAGTTGCAAGTGGAATATTTGTAACGTCACAAAGACGTAATAATGCACTTACATCTGGCTCATGTGGTTGAGCTGTTAAAGGATCACGTAAGAAAATAACTAAATCCAAACGATTTGTTGCAATCATAGAACCTATTTGTTGGTCTCCACCAAGTGGTCCACTTAATTTACGATTAATTGCTAAACCAGTTTCACCCATAACAAGTGTTCCAGTTGTTCCTGTTGCGTATAAAGTATGTTTAGCAAGTACATCTTTATATTTAACAGCTAACTTAATCATTTCGTCTTTCTTTTTATCGTGTGCAATTAATGCTATTCTCATTTCATATCGCCTCCATTTATTTACAATTATATTTTAAATTAAATTATATAATTTACAAACGTATGTAACCAGTTTCATTAAAAAAGCTGTACCGAGTACAGCTTTTCTAGTTTTCATAATATAACTATTATAAGTGGAATCCACCTAAAACAAGTTTCTTAGCTAATTCATTATTACGCGCATTATTTTGTAAATCACCACGGAGAACACGTGTAACGTAGTGTAAGAAATGTTGATATGTCATGTAATAATAAATATTCATTTCAGCATCAGCTACGTCTTTATTCTTTTCTCCAATTAATGGTTTACAGAATTCAACAAAAAATTCTTTTAAGCGTTCAGGTACTTCAAATCCGAATCTAGAATTGATAGCATTATATAAAAATTGTGTTAATTCACCATTTTCAAGGTGCCATCTTACTAATTCGTCCCAGTTTTCTTCCCACTTATTAACTCCACCTTTTATTGCAACATTGTTAACGCTTTCCATAATAACATTAACTGCATAACTCATAGATTGAATAATAAGGTTGTCCATTGTACCATAGTGGACAAAAATTAAAGGATCTGTAACACCACAAATTTGAGCAACTTTTCTTGATGTGATGTTGTCGATACCATCACGTCCGCCAATTTTAATTGCTGCTCTAATCATTTGACCATCGATATCGATTAATGTTCTTCTTGCCATGTTGTAAAAAAACCTACCTTTCTTTACAATTAGTTTAAATTAAAAAAGAGAAATTTTCAACATCGTAAATATCGTTTTATAGCATAAATTTAGCGTTTTTTTTATTTTTTTGTTTTCTATTTGATAAATTAAAAAAACAAGTTTTTTTTGCTTTTAAAACTAGTATATTTTGATGTTTCAAACACATTACCATTTATTTACACTTTATATTGTCACAATTATATTATATTTGGTTTATAATATATATACGAGAATTAAATTAATGATAAATATTTTTAAGCCCTCAGTAATTGAAAGAAGGTGAAACCATGTTAGACCATCATTTGCCAGACGTAATTTCCTATACTGTTTGTTCACTCGCTTTTATGATTCTTATTTCAATTTACTACGCTAGAATGATGCACTTACCAATTCTAAGAAGTAAATTCTTTAAATTATTAATTACTTTTAACATTACTGGTTTATGTCTTAGTATAATATGTGGCATTTTCACTTGGAATCCTAAAGCATACCCAATTTTTTTAATTCGCGGTATGAGTATTTTATATGTCTTTATTGCTTGTGCTAATACAATGCTTTTCTTCTTATACGTAATGACTTCTATAGGATTCTATACTCATAAAAATCTAAAAAAATGTTGGTTGTTCTACATACCACAATTTGTAATGACTATTTTATTACTTGCAATTCCATTTACAAATAACAGCTTATTCTATGTAAATCCAGAAACTCATGTATTTGAGCATGGTCCCTTATATCTTCTAATGTATATTATTCCAGGCATTTATGTTATTACTGCTGCATTATTTGGATTATTCAATAATCATTTCAATGCAAAAAGACGTACAGCATATATTTCCTACGCACTTGCTGAACTTATTGCTATTTCTATTAATATTGTGTATAGACTATTAAGAAATAAAAATATCGTTTTAATCCCGACAGCTGCTACTATTGCTTGCGCAGTTCTATTTATTTCAATTGAACTACCTAATCATTATGTTGATAAAATTTCAAATACATTTTATGGTAAAGCACTTAAATTATATGTCGAAGAAGCATTAAAAGAAGGTATTCCAATATCGTTATTATTTATTAGATTTGAATCATATAATGAGCTTACCGAAAACTACAATGCTACAATTGTATCAAGTTTTACTAGAAAATTTTCCTCTGAAATTAAAAAAGAATTTAAACCTAATCCTGTGTTTTCTAATGGTTCAGGAACATTTATTATCGTTATCAAACACAAAAGGTTAACTGATCAAATGCTTGAATTGTACATTAATAAATTTGAAAAAAATCTTTTCTCTAATGGTATTCAAATTAAGACTAATGTTAAATTATGTTATCTTGAAAGAAATCCATATCTTACAACTTTAGATGGTATTAATAACGCAATTGAAGCAGCACATCATTATTTTGCTAAATCACGTTATGAAAATCACAATACAATTTATTGTCCTACTGAATCATTCTACAAGAAGATTAATCAAGAACGTCGTACAGAACGAGTACTACTTGATGCAGTTAAAAATAATACAATAGAAGTTTATTATCAACCAATTATTTCTGCTCAACATCATCTTGTTAAATCTTGTGAAGCATTATGTAGATTAAAAGATCCTATTACCGAAGAATATATTTCTCCTGATTTATTCGTTAGAATTGCTGAAAAGAATGGTCTTATTCATGAACTTGGTGAACAAATATTCCGCCGAGTAGTTAAATTCTTAGCAACCGGCAAAGTTCAAAAACTAGGAGTAAGACATATAAGTATTAATATTTCTATGCGTCAATGTCAAGATGCTACTCTTGCTGATAAATTTCTTGCTATTGTAAATGAATATAAGGTAAATCCTGATGCTATTATTATCGAAATTACTGAAACAGAAGAATCTTCATCCATTACTACTATTAAACAAACTATTAATAGATTTGTTGAAAATGGTTTCCGTATCGCAATTGATGATTTCGGTAGTGGTTACGCTAACTTTTCATATATCTTTGATTTACCTGTTAACACGGTAAAAATTGATAAAACTGTTTTATATACTGCAGTAAATGCAGACCCTAGTGAATTTAAGAATTCAATTTTCTTAACAATTGTTAATTTAATTAAATCTCTTAATTTATCCTCTATTGTGGAAGGTGTTGAAACTGAAGAACACAAAACTTATCTTGAAAACTTAGGCTTATACCGACATCAAGGATTTTTCTATTCTGAAGCTTTACCAGAAAAAGAATTCTTAAAGTATGTTAAAGAATATAACAAAGATGGTTACGAACCACCAAAAGAAGATAATAAATCAGACCAAAAACTCAATTAATATGAAAAAGTATAAGACCAAAATCTTATACTTTTTTTGTTTGATTATTTCTTTTCAACGTATTTAATAATATTTTCAATAATATCTTCGTGATATCGCCAATAATTAGCACCGAATAATCTCATTATATTCCAGCCCTTACTTTCAAGGAATCTTCGGCGATGAATTTCTCTTTCGCGTGCATTTTCAAATCTTGAGAATGCATCGTCAAATTCAATACCAAGAATATATTTGTTATCCTTTTTAATAGCTAAATCAATAAAGTATGTACCTACTCCAACATTAAGTTCACTTTCAATTCCTTTTTGTTTCAATACTTGTTGTAAATTCAAGGCTGTATTATTGTAAACATCATATCTATTATTACCATTTGTAAATGAAGTAAGAATAGACCTAGCTAATTCTTTATCACCTTTTGATACTGCTTCGGCGTATTCTAGATATTTCTTAAAAATCTTTGGTCCGTTATTTTTTAAGCCATCAACATTTAATAAAATTGGGTCTAATGAATATACTATATAGATCTTACGTTTAGCTCTAGTAATAGCAACATTTAATCTATTTTCCCCACCAGATTGATTTAACCAACCATAATTATGAATAATTTTTCCTTTAGGATCTTTTGCATATCCAATACTGAAAATAATAATATCTCTTTCATCACCTTGAACATTTTCAATATTTTTAATAAAGATAGATTTATCTTCGCCATCTTCGATTCTATTGTATTCTTTGTTTAGTAATAAATTGAATTCATTATCGTTACTACATTCATTTTCTAACATATCTTGAATTAAATTCATTTGTGTAGAGTTAAATGTAATAACTCCTATTGTTTCATTATGTTTACGATTATTTAATAAATCTTTTATAAGTGCAACTACTCTTAATGCTTCTTCTTTATTTGCGCGTTTATCCCAAACACCATTTTCTACTTTTAAAGTTTCAATTGGGGGAATATTGCATTCTTCTATATTAGGTGCAATATTTAGTTTTGCATCATAGAAAGCAAAGTTTGAGAAGTTAATAAGTTCACCATATAAAGAACGATAATGATAATTTAACATTGTTTGAGGATATTTAAATCTAGCAAGGTCAAGTAAACTTTCTTCATCAAGAGATACTGCTAAATCTTCTTCATCGTCATCGTCAATCTTAGTAAATCCAAAACTAGAAGGACGAAGTTGTTTATTATCACCAGCAATAATGACGTTTTTACCACGATATATTGAAGGAATACCTTTCTCAACATATAATTGGGAAGCTTCATCAAATATTACATAATCAAATAAACCAGCTTTAAATGGTAATACTTCTGATACTACTTCAGGAGTCATTAACCAAATACGAATATTAGATAATAATTCAAAATCATATTTTTCAAATACCTTTGCTATAGAAGGTTGTTTAGTTGAATCCTTAAAATGTTTAACTTCATTATATTTACTTTCGTAACATGAATTCCATGTCATTAAAGTATTCATATAATCAACGAATTTAGCTTTACCCATTTCCATTTTCTTATTATTAGTGACTTTAATACTTGCTACTAATTCATTATAGTTTTTCATTAAACCATATACATATGAATTATTCGCTTCAAATACATTAATATAAGTATATGCAAGATAATCAAAATAATATTTATTAGCTGTAGTAAGATCAACTTTATAATGCTTAGCAATCATAAAAAGCATATTACCATACATAATTGTGTTATGGTCAAAGTTATGTATTGCTGCATACGCTACACAAATATCACGATATTTTGGTAAACCTTCAAGAAGTTTAGGAGCGATTGTTACAAAATGATCATAGTCTACGCTCTTAACAAAGAATTGAGCCATAATATTTTGTAATGCTTTTTTAAGTCCACGACGTAAACGCCATTTTTTAAACAATCCATGAGCTTTTTGTAATTCTTCCGATTTATTAACAAAGATAGTAACTTCTTGTTGTAACTTTGCAAGTTCTTTTGCTGGTAAATCTTTCTTTAAACTTACAAACCATCCACTATCTAATTTATATTCAATATATTCCTTAAATAGTTCTAAGTTATGACCCTCATTAAATACTTTATAAAAATTCACATAGTCTTCAAACTTTAATGATTCTAATGTTTGATTATGGAATTTATTTGAAAATTCAAAATACTTTTCATATTCCTTATCTTTTTCTTTGGTAATAAAGTTATCGTGATTCATTTCAAAAACATATGTCATATCTGTTTTATCAGGATCACTAACATTATTAATAAGTGCTTTTCTAATATCCTCAGCTTCACTTAAGAAAAACTTAACTTTAGATGATATATCTTTATATGTAGTTTCATCAAATGAATTTTTTTCTTTGCACATAATAGCAGACGCAACTTGATTATAGAAACCTTGTTTATCTTGTAAATCAGTGACCATAACAGCGTATTTTGATAATTCGCCTAATCTATTATGTATAACTTCTAAAGCTGCTCTTTTTTGAGAAACAACTAAAACATTTTTACCTTTAGAAACAACATCAGTAACAATAGATGTGATTGTTTGAGATTTACCAGTTCCTGGTGGACCTTGAATAACTAAACGGTCATTATTTGCAACTTTTGCTAAAACTCCTTCTTGAGCGTAATCAAGAGAATTAATATAGCAATGTTCATCTTCATTAAATGTATAATTCTCGTTAACACTTGAATTACTATTATCAAGAACATCAACTGTATCAGTGTCAATTAATAAATCATAAACAATATTTGTAACATATTTTTGATTGATTAAACGCTTAATATCACTTTGAATAGAACTTGAGAAAAATGGAAAATCACCAAGAATTGCATTATTCATTAATCTAAATTCGTTTGGCTTTACTAATTCATTTGCCATTTCATAGCTATAATTTTGAAACATTCCAAAAATATCCAATACTCTTTCAAACTTAAGTCCCGTAGGTTTGTAGAAGTCTGCAACTTGATTAATAAAGTTAAATGGTTCAATCTTTTCTAAAGTCATTTCAGGAATTTCAATATTTGAAACATTATTAAAGCCCATAAATGCTAAGAATAAATTTGAGTTAAATTTGACATCTCTTTTATCGTCAATAAGCATTTCAATTTTTGTTGAAGTTTCTTTAATTTTAACTGGGAATAAAACTAAAGGTGCTCTTATAATAAAATCTTCTTTAACTATTTTACCTTCAATAAAAGGATAGCCAATATATAAATCGTTAGTACCGTTTTCCTTTATATCTTTATTTGTTTCACGTAATAATGTTCTTAATCTTCTAGAAATATCTTTAATAACTGGATTGTTTTTTGAGGTATAACTTAAAAGTGTAACTTTATTAGTATCGTTTTTACGTAATATAAAATCTTCAATTTTAGATGCATCTTGGGCTTCATATAAATCAAAGCCATATTTTGATTTTATTGTATTTGTACAAAGTAATCTATTACGACGATTAAGGTTAATTAATCTTGCTTCGTATTTTTTTAAAATATTAATATGTTCAGCATTTAATGTATTTACTTCCATATTATCGTTATTGATTTTACGTAATACTTTCATAAATTCATCGCCATAAGTATTCATAAACTCAGTACCTAAACCAGGAATATATGCTAATTCTTTTTTAAAAAATGGTTTGCGAATAGCTAAGTTTTTTAAAGCTTCATCCGAACATATAATAGGTTCTTTTCCCTTTGCGTCACGATAACGAATTCGTAATTTTGAACGAGTTACTAAAAGTAAATCATAATCAGATTGTTTATAGTTCATTTAAAACACCTCAATTTATTTTATCACTTAACATAGGTAAATTAAAGAAAAACGTTCACATTTTTGTGAACGTTATAAATCTTTCATTGTGAACATTATCTTATGAATATTTAATATATGATCGTATGATACTTTACCAATGTAATTACTCAAGTATTTTTCATAATATTCGGTGTATTTTTCTTTTTTAGTTTTACAATTAACTTGCTCGCGAACATTAATTGTAATTATTTGAGATGAGTGACAAATATTAACAATATTTTTACTAAATACAAATTTAGAATTAATTAAAGTCGAATTATTAGTCCAGTCAAATATTATATGTACATTAACACCATCAATATATAAATCTAAACAAACATATATATCATCGTTTGTAGAAGAATCTTTTTTTATATTCTTATCCATTAATATAATCTTCTTAAGTGGTAAGAAATTAGAAAGTAAATCAAATATCTCATATGCATCGTAATAATAACATCCGTCAAGATTAGCATATTCTTTATCTATATTTTTACCATTTTTTGAAAATGGGTGATTGACCGTAATATAAATATCTTTTAATGTTCCATATTCATTAATGTGTTCTTTAATATATGATACTTCCGAATAGTTTTCTGTATGGTTAATAACATCAAACAATAATGCATTCTTTTTAGCGTAATTAATCAAATATGTTGTTTCATCATATGACATGCCAACGGGAGCTTCAATAATTACATTTACTCCTTTTTCTAAACATTTCTTTGCTATTTCATAATGTTTAGAAGGTTCAGTTGCAATTAATACATAATCAAGCATTTCAATAGAAATCATTTTAAGGTAATCAGTATAGAATTCGTAAGATTTAAAACTTAAAAAAGAAGGTGAGCTTTTATCTTTATCACATACTGCTACTAAATCTAGCATACATGAATTATAAAACCCATCTTTATAGTATTTTGCATTGTGTCCTAAACCAATAATTCCTATACGTTTCATAATTATCCTTCTATATGAATATTATATCTTAAATATCTATACCATTGTTCATAAAGATTATATTTTTTGATAAAAAAAGTCAATCAATCGATTGACTTTAATTGTTAAAAATTATCCCTTAATATTCCTACTAATAATTCATATGCATTAATATTAAGATCATATTCGTACGCTAGAGATACACATGCACATGTAAGAGTAATTAACGAAATCGTATCTCTTATTGATAATCTTTCAAAGATATCAATAATCTTTGCATATAATTCATCATTTTCAAGATGTACTTGTCTTACAAGTTCTTCTGGTTGAGCAAAATGAAATAATTCACCAAAATAGTCAACTATACAAGCAAAGTTATCATCGTCTTCGTCAACTCGACCTTGTATTTCTCGTAATACATATATTACAACTGTTGCAAGCATATATGCTAATTCATTAGCGTCTTTAGCAGTACTTTCTAAAAGTTTGTAATAATGAAGTGATAATTCATGTGTTAATGCTTTATCGTCAAAACCATTAGCAAGATTACTAATTCGCGATAATTCACGTGCAATAGTTGGCTCTTCACGTGTGTAAAGAGCACTTTTTTTTACACGATGAACACACATTTCACATAACACATATTCTTCATTATTTACTTTAGAACCACAAATTGGGCATAAACCATTTTTATACTCAACGAGTTTAAATGTTTCACCTAAATCCATATCACTCATTATCTTACACCCCAATCTATAATATCATTTTATCACAATGATTTTATTATTACATCTTATTCTACTTTTCTATATTCTCCAGTTGTTAAAGAATATAAATACATATTAATTGGCAAATTAGATATTGTTTGTAAATAATCACGATAAACATGTAATTGAGTATCATATAAAGAATCACTAATCTCTTTAGTTTTATAATCGATAATATCAATATGATCATCATATTTAATAAATAAGTCGATAATACCATGAGTGTTATTCTTTTCATCATTAAATGAGAATTCACGGAATAACTCACAATTCTTTTTATCAATATCTTTTAGTAATGGTGAATTAATAAATTTTTCTACAATATCTTTATATTTTTTATTTTTTTCATCGAACATAGAAAAATCTTTTTTCTTAAAATCAAATACTTCCATAATAAAGTGTAATTGAGTACCAAATGTTAATGCATCATAATTAACATTACTCTTTATTTCTTTACTAGCTTTTTTGATTTCGATTTCTTCTTTATTAATAGGAAGATCTTTTATAATGAATTTTTCATTATTAGATGAATTATCTTCTTTAAGATTTAAAGTGCTATTCTTTGGTACATCTAAAATTCCAATAGATGGAAAACAATTATCTTGAAGTGAGTATTTTAATAAGTGCACCATTGCTCCTGCTTTTTCAAGTTTTTTAACACCATTACTAACTTTATAGATAAATATCATTTTTTCTTTAGCACGGGTTAACGCAACATACCAAAGTCTTATCTTTTCACTGATAGTATTAATATTATTTTCAAATTTTAAAACAGGGCTGAGAGGGTTCTCACTACTACTTTTAAAAGAAACGCCATACAAATCTATTTTAGTATCACCTTTTGACCTACCAAAGAAATTAGTTTTACTTAAACAAGGATAATAAATAATATTAAATTCTAGTCCTTTAGATTTATGAATAGTCATTAAATTTACACTATCAATATTCTTTTTTATTCCAGTAATTTTTGCCTTATTGTCTTCGTTTTTTAAATCTTCAAAATAATCAATGATGTTTGTTATTGAATAATTCATCTTTTCCATAATTACAACATTTGAAATAAGATTATCATATAAGTATTCAAAACTCTTAATGTCACCTAATTTAGATAGTTTATCGTATAAACCAATTTCATATAAAATTTTTTGAAGAATAGTAGATAACTTTTCATCTAAGTTATTATCTATGATAGATTTAAAAGTACAGTATAGTTCATCATTATCAAAATCATGATTAGTAATTACTTGATATATTCTATCGTCACTATATTCAAATATATATGAACGAGCAATTGAAGTATATGAATGATTAAATAAAGAATCTTTTTCTTTATTGCTCTTTATATAATCAATCATTCTTATTATATTTTGAATAATATAAACTGGTTGTAAGTGTTCAGATATTTTAATATCACATAAAGTATTAAGAGGCACTCCTCTTTCTTCAAATACTTTAATAAACGTTTCAAAATCAGTAGTCGTACTTATCAAGATACAAAAATCGCTCAACTTACAATCACGTAATTTGTCTTTTTCCATTACTTGATATTTGCTATTCATTTTATCAATAATGTCATTAACTATAATATTTGCTTCAATTTCACTATTGCCATTTCTATCTTTACAATCGTAAGGAAGGATTTGAAAATGACAATCTTGTCCATTAGAACCTACTTTTGCATAATCAGTATTTCCAATACCGATAATATGATCTCTAGTGTAATTAATTCCACCTAATGATTCAACCATTAATGTCTTAAACATATTATTGATATCAGTTAGAACTTCACCTCTAGAACGGAAGTTATATCTTAAATCAATTGCTTCTCCTTTAGTCGAATCATTCTTATATAAATTGTATTTATTTTGAAATAATTCAGGTCGTGCACCACGGAATCCGTAAATTGATTGTTTAACATCACCAACCATATAAACATTATTATTACCAATTAAGTTTACAAATTCTTCTTGACTAGTACTTGTATCTTGATACTCATCAACCATAATCATCTTATATTTGTTCTTAAGTTCATTACGAACATCGTCATTATTTTTAATAAGATTAATTGCCATATTAGAAATATCAACAAATTCATAACAATTTAATTCTTTTTTATAATCATCAATACGTTTACGAACATTTTTAACAACGTTTAAAAGTTCATGTATAAATTCTTTATCTTCAAGTATTCTATCAATGATAGATTGTTCATCTTTAAACATTTTGAATTCTGAAAAATAATCATTTTTAAATAAATTGATATCGTCTTTTAATTGGTTTCTTGCTTTTTTATCATCCTCATTATCGCATTGCTGGGTTGTAAAACTAAATTTTAAAGGAAAATTATTCATTAAAGAATCATAGTTTTCCTCACACAGTAAAAAGTTTTCCCAGTCCGAGTATAATTCATTATAAAAATCAATGCCTTTTGCACTAGACCAATATTGTGAACTTTCAATACCAACCTTAAGATTTTCACGGAAATTAAGAAATATATCTACATAATACTTAATGATATTATCTTTAATAAATGTTGGATTATAAACTTTATTAAAATACTCATCAATTGCTATTTCATAATCACTTTTATCACCAAAATATGAATATATTTTATAAGTTAAATCAACTACATTATCATCTTTTTTTTCGACAGACATTCTTCTAACTCCGTCTTTAAAAGGTGTTTTGCCTTCAACGCCATAAAGTCTTTCAAATTCTTCATTAATATATTCAATAACTTTAGTTTTTATAATTGAATTATCAATTATTGATATCGAATTAGATACATTAATCAAATTATGATAACGTTTAACAATTTGTAACATTAAAGCATCAAATGTTCCAATATCAGCTTCATCAACTAAATTTGCTTCTGGTGAATTAGCATCAGTTAAGAAATTTCTTATTCTTTCTTTCATTTCTCCAGCAGCTTCGACTGTAAAAGTAACAATTAAGAAATCTTTAATCTTATAATTTTTTTCTGTTATAAAATGTAAAACTCTATGTGCTAATACGAAAGTTTTTCCGCTTCCTGCCCCAGCTGACACAATAATATTATGACCTGAGTCATCACGTGCTTTAAGTTGGTCATCAGTAAAATTAGTTTCACTCATTATTATCAGCTCCTTCCGTATCTTTTTTTTCATCTAAATCAATCTTATTTTTATTTGTTTTAAAACATATATCTTTGAAATTACAATATTTGCATGATTCATCTTTACCATCAATATATTTTTGAGTAATAGGAAATTCACCGCTTTTGATGGAATTAATTGCATCAATAATACTTTGTTTTGCATTGTTACCCAAGGCTACAATTTCATCATTAGATAATGATACAGATTCTTTATTAGAAACATATACTCCATCATGATCTTTCCCATAAGTATTATCTAATTTTTTTACAATTTCTTCATCGTTTAATATGACACCTCTATATCTATTATTTGATTTGTCAAACACATTTTGAATAAAAAGTCCTATTAACATAAAGTCTTTATATTTTTCATTAACCAAGTAGGAATAAATAGGTAATTGCATACTAAAATTATAAGGAACTTTTTTGTAGTCAAATTTTTCTTTACCTGTTTTAAAATCAACAATTGCAATGTACTTATTCTCACTATTTACATAAAGCCTATCTATTTTACCTTCAATAGTTACATCATTTAATTTACTATTAAGTTCTTGTTCTGTCTTTATTTCATTGAAGGAACTAATTTTAGATAAATCGTAGTTGAATTTAACCATTGCATAAATAGCAGGACGACATTCATTTACAAGAAATTTTTCTTTATTAGTCTTAAAGAAATCTTCATACTTTTGTCTAAAATCATCAAAATCAAAAGTTTCATTTTTAACATTTTTTTCTAGAATTTCATGTACAAACGTACCTAAATTAGAATTAAAATTACCTTCAAAATCTGATACATTTAACATGTAACTTAAATAATACATAAAAGGGCATTTAAAATAATCATTTAAAGAAGTATATGCTATTTTTTTAATTTCAAATTTAGGTGTACCTTCCCATTTAAAATTATTATCGTATTCTTTAAATTCTAGTTCTTTATCAGAAAAAGCATTTAAATGTTTTCCTTTATGCCTATAAAGTAAATATTCTTCTTTTTCTTTACTACATTCATATCTTGCTAAACGAGTAGAATATCTTCTATTATCAATTACTCCATTTTTTACTTCATACTTTAAATCCTGAATAATAGTTGATTTATAATTCTTAGTATTTACGGTTCTGTCACCAAAAGTAATTATTAAATGATCTTTATCAAATGAATTAAGTAAATTAATGAGTTTTTCTTTATTAATCATATTTTCATCACTTGATGTATTTAATCCAAGATTTTCTTTTTCACAATCAGATAAATAATCATTATCTTTCTTAATAATTGGAAAAGATTTTAAATTAAAACCTAAAACAAACAAATAATCGCCTTTTTCAAAATACGTATTATTTGTCATTTTAATTGATTTTCTATAATGTATATTATCTAATTTTTTAATACTAGCTTTATACTTAATTAATTCTATTTTTTCTTTTTTTGAAATTTTTAAAGTGTTAACTTGATTAATAATTTCAGTTATAGCATTGCAAGCATTATATTTATCGTTAAAGGCATTTATTGCTTCTTCTAGAATAATTTCTTCACTAGAGCCATCAGCTTCATAACGAGAAATAAACCACTTAAATATAGGTGATTCACTTAAATAATAATTTTCACCTAGTTCCATTGGAATATTATGAAAATTCATATACTTAACTAATATCTTCTTATATTCGTCTTCAACAGGGTAAATATAAATATTGTTTAAATCTACTCCTTTTTCAATTAAACTTCCTATTTGGTTAAATAAATAATTAATTTCATCTTCAGCATTATCAAAACAATAAACTGTATGCTGCACATTTTCCTTATTATTATTTATATATTCAAAGTTAATATTATGATTGACTAATATATTATTTAATTCTTTATCGTTTTTACTATAACCAATTATATAAACTTTTCTATTATTAAAAAGATGTTTGAAAAAAGAATTAAAATCTAATAAATAGTGACTAAAAAGTTCATCATAAAGATTATTAAGGCTTTTGACTTTTTCTGAATCATATTTTTTATTTGTAACATTTTCTAGTAATTCATCACAAAGTTCATATGATAAACCTAGTTTATTATGAACGTAATAAAGTGCTTTATCATCGTATTCAAATGTAAAACCTCTTATAATTTGTCCTTTTGTTAAAAATTTAACATTATAAAAAGGATTCTCTTTTGTTAGAGATTTTATTAAATTTTGTTTAATGTCACTTGGACATATTATAATACTATTATTTTCAATTTTCATAATGTTCACCAACTAAATTTATTTTACTATAAACTAACCTTTAGGTATAGACTTATAAATAAAAAACAAAATACTAAAAAATATTTTATAAGGATTAATATTTTAATTTGATATAATAATTATATGAGGTAAAAATATGAAATCAAAAGTTTATTTTACAAGTGATTTATCTCCAGAATCAGTTATTAAATTATATAAGAAATTAGGAATTACCCTAAAGGGTAATGTCGCTATTAAATTACATTCTGGAGAAAAAGGAAATCAAAATTTCTTAAAACCCGAATTTTGGAAACTTATTATTGACCACTTAAATGGTACGGTAGTTGAATGTAATACAGCTTACGAAGGAGCTCGTAATACAACTGAAAAACATCTTAAATTAATGAAAGATCATGGATGGAATAAATATTTCACTGTTGATTTAATGGACGCAGAAGGACCTGATCTTGAAATAGATATTCCAAACGGAAAAGTAATTAAAAAGAACTATTTAGGTAAAAATATTAAAAATTATGATTCAATGATTGTTTTATCACATTTTAAAGGCCACCCAATGGGAGGCTATGGAGGAGCTTTAAAACAATTATCAATAGGTTGTGCCTCAAG
Organism: bacterium; assembly: GCA_963651465.1. Classification (GTDB taxonomy): domain Bacteria; phylum Bacillota_I; class Bacilli_A; order RFN20; family CAG-826; genus SUG2458. Next base: position 65,100 of record CAVJPS010000012.1, on the reverse strand, counting down.
TTATGGTAAAGCATATATACACGGTGCTGGTAAACCAGAAGAAATATGGTCTGCTCCACATGATTTATTCTTAGAATCAATGGCAGATGCAGCTTCTTCTGTAGTTGACTATTTTAAAAAAGAAAATTTGGTCTATATAAACGTCATGAAAAATATGTCAGTAGATTGTGACTGTTGTGAAGTTGCAGAAGATCCTTGCTTAAAAGATATAGGAATGTTAATTTCTAACGATCCAGTTGCAATTGACCAAGCTTGTATTGATTTAGTTTATAAATCAAATGATCCTGGAAAAGCTCACTTTATTGAACGTGTAGAATCCCGTAATGGTGTTCATACTATTGAAGCTGCAAATGAATTAGGATTTGGTAGTCGAGAATACGAATTAATCGATATTACAAACGAATAAAAAGAAATAATAAATACGTATGTTGAATGCGTATTTATTTTTTTTAAACTTTCTTCTCTTCTTATAAATTTGTATAAAAAATCATTTATTATTACATAATTACATTAATAAAAAGAAAAAGTAGGAATAAAATCCTACTTTACATTACTTACATCGTAGTCACTACAAACATTACATCTATCACATAAGAACTTACAAATAGCATCACGATCATTATTAAATTCTTTTAATAATTCGCTTGTTTTGTAAGCTTTATCAACTACAAATACATTTTCTTGTTTATGCCAGAACATTACATATATTGGTGCATCATAATTAAGTCGACGTAATGACATTTGCATTAATGCAACAAATCCAGGATGAAAACCTTCTAAATGTTTTAAATATCCATTTGTGGAATCTTCTGGAAATATAATAATACTTTCATTATTTTTTAATGTTTCTAAAGATTCATCAATAGTGGTTTTAAATCTCATATCAGAATATGATGAAATTAAATGTATACCTTTATAAACAACAGTTGCAATTGGAGTTCCTATTGTGCCAACAAATTCAGAAGGAAATTTTTTCCATTTCTTTTTTTGTGGATAAAATACTTTACGTAAATATCTAGACATATTACGCATGCCTGAATTCATTTCGTGAGCACCCCAGAATCTAAAATCTTTTGGGAACCACCATTCTAATGTACGAGGGCAATTTGTGCCTTCATGGTTGCAAAGAATAATTGCACCATCTACAAATTCTTCGCCTAAATAAATAAACTTAGGCTCTTTCTTTTTGTTGCGACGTTTAAAATTAATATAATTACGCCACCACTTTTTCCTATTCTTTCTAAAAGTTACTTCTTTATTTTTCATTGCTTTATTCCATTTCTACTAAACTTACTACATTATTAAGTATATCAAATCAATTTAATAATATAAATAATTTTTTTAAAATGGGGACACTTCTTTGCTTTTTTCATTTTATAACGCTTACATTATACATATACAAAGCATATTCTAACGATAGATATAATTTTTATTGTAAAATAAATATGAGGAAGGGAGAAATTATTATGGAACTAATTAACACAAGAAAAGTAGCAATAATAGGTTGTGGTTTTGTGGGATCATCTAGTGCATTTGCTTTAATGCAAAGTGGCTTATTTTCAGAAATGGTTTTAATTGACGCCGATAGAAATAAGGCTGAAGGTGAAGCAATGGATATAAGTCATGGATTACCTTTTGCAAAACCTATGCAAATATATGCCGGAAATTATGACGATATTGTTGATGCTTCAATTATTATTGTAACAGCAGGTGCAGGTCAAAAACCGGGTGAAACTAGACTAGATTTAGTGAAAAAAAATATTGCTATATTTAAAACAATTATTCCTGAAATTGCAAAACGTAATTGCCAAGGTATTTTATTAATTGTTGCTAATCCTGTTGATATCTTAACTTATGTTGCAACAAAGTTATCAGGTTTTCCTGAAAATAGAGTTTTTGGTTCGGGTACTGTTTTAGATACTGCTAGGCTCAAATATCTGTTAGGTCAACACCTTAACGTAGATGGACGTAGTGTTCACTCTTTTATCATTGGCGAACATGGTGATAGTGAAATTGCAGCTTGGAGTAGTGCTAATGTTTCTGGTGTTCCTTTAAATAATTTTTGTGAATTAAGAGGCTACTTTAAACACGAAGATACAATGCAAAAAATTGCTGACGATGTGAAAAACAGTGCATATGATATCATAAACAAAAAGCACGCAACATATTATGGTGTTGCAATGACAGTTAAAAGAATATGTGAAGCAATAATTAGAGATGAAAAATCTATTCTACCAGTTTCTACTATTCAACACGGAAATTACGGTATTAACGATGTTGCTTTAAGTATGCCAGCAGTAATTGGCAAAAATGGTGTTGAAACTCTTGTCCCTATTAAATTAAATGAAGAAGAAAAAGAAAAACTAATAAAATCCGCAAATACTTTAAAAGAAGTAATTAAAGATTCGTTTTCATACTAATTATTAACACCATATGAGGATTAACAATGATTAAAATTTTATTTGTTTGTCACGGTAATATATGTCGTTCTCCAATGGCAGAATTCTTATTTCAAAAATATGTAGATGAAAAAGGTTATTCTTCTCTTTTTCATATAGAATCCGCGGCAACATCAACTGAAGAAATAGGAAATCCAATTCATCGAGGTACAGCCAAAATATTAGAACAAGTTGGTATACCTTATTCAATATATAGTAAGAAAAAAGCTCGCCAAATTACTTCTTTAGACGTTAAAGAATATGACTATATAATTGCAATGGATAATTGGAATATTCGTAATTTAATATATATGTTTGGTGAAAACAATAAATTTAAATTACTAAAATCATATTTGCCTGATTGTATGGATGATGAAATTAGTGATCCATGGTATACAGGAGACTTTAATTTAACTTATAACGATATATCTAAAAGTATTACGTATTTGTTTGATGAACTAATAAATAAGTATAATAAATAATTTAGGCAAATTAAAAGCCATTCAATGATATTTGAATGGCTTAGTTTTTTTTAATCTACAACTTCTATTTCTTTAATAGTAATTTCATTACCAGTTAAAAGATAAGTGTGTTCAGATCCACAATGAGGACATATTTTTCCGTTTTCAACAGTTGGATATTCTTTTTTACAATCTTCACAATATGTTACTGCTTTAATTGTTTCAATTTTAAGTTTACAGCCTTTTAACACTTCCGAACGATTAGCATTCCAGTTCCAACAATCCTCTAAATAAGGATTAACAATGGTTGAAACTTCACCAATTCTTACAGTTACTGAACGGACGTGATCAACTTTATTTTCTTTAGCAACTTCTTCAACTGTTTTAGCAATATGGAAAACGATAGAAAGTTCGTGCATAATTAGTCCTCTTTCTTAGCGTTTTTCTTTGATTGCTTTTGTTCTTTTTTCCATTCCTTATGTTTCTTTTGTGAAGCTTTTTCTTCAGGAGTCTTTTTACCAAAGACAATCTTCATACCACGTTTTAATGCATATGGAAGAATCTTCTTAAATTTATCTTCTGTTCTTGTTAAACGTCCATTTTCTGGATGGTCTCTGAATAAGTGGATAGCGTCAAATTCACATTTTGTTGTACAGACACCACAACCAATACACTTATTAGGATCAACAACTGAAGCACCACAGCTTAAACATCTAGATGTTTCAATCTTAACTTGTTTTTCAGTTAATGTTAAGTGAGCATCTCTAAATGAAGTTTTATGGTCAATATTCTTATCCATACCAGCTTCTTGACGTTTTGCATGGTCATAATCAGGGATTTCTAAGTCATCTTTATTTAACATAACGAAGTCTCTTCTGTTCTTACCAATTGTCATTGAAGTTCCAGGTTGGACAAATCTATGTAACGAGTCAGCTGCACATTTACCAGCTTCGATTGCATCAATTGCAAATTTAGGGCCTGTATATACATCACCACCGACGAAGATATCTTCTTCAGCAGTTTGATATGTTAACTTATCAGCAATTGGATAATTTCCGTGCCAGTAAGTAACTTTTGTATCTTTTAATAAGTCACCCCATTGAATTGCTTGACCAATTGCACATACGACATTTTTACATGGAACTGTAATAGTTTCATTTTCGTCGTATTGTGGGTTGAATTTACCTGTTTCATCTTTTGTAGCTGTACATTTTTTGAATACAACAGCTTTGACGTTTCCTTTAGCATCTTTGAGGAATTCTTTTGGTCCCCAACCATTAAGGATTTCAATATCTTCATCTAAAGTTTCTGCAACTTCTTCATCTGATGCAGGCATTTCTTCACGAGATTCTAAGCAAAGCATTGTAACTTTACCATTTGTTGAGAATCTCTTAGCAGTACGAGCACAGTCTACAGCAACGTTACCACCACCGATAACAACTACGTCACCAGTTAATTTTTGTTCTTGATTATCTGTTGCTTCATGTAAGAAGTGAACTGCATAATCAACACCCTTAGCATCTTCACCAGGAACTCCAGGCATTTTACCACCTTGGCATCCAATAGCTACATAGAATGCTTTAAATCCTTGTTTACGTAATTCAGGAATTGTAACGTCTTTACCGACTTCAACACCACATCTAATTTCAACACCGAGTTCTTTAATAACTTCGATTTCAGCATCGATAATATCTTTTTCTAATTTATATGATGGAATACCATAACGTAACATACCACCAGGACGTTCATTCTTTTCAAAAATTACTGGATGGTAACCTTTAACTGCTAAATAGTAAGCACAGCTTAAACCAGCTGGACCAGAACCAATAATAGCAATCTTTTCATCCCATTCACCAACGTTTGATGGAATAACTTTTTCTGGAATGTATCTTGTCTTAGCATTCAAATCTTGTGCAGCAATAAATTTCTTAACAGCATCAATTGCAACTGGGTTGTCAATGTTACCACGTGTACAAGCTGCTTCACAACGTTTATTACAAATACGACCACAGATTGCTGGTAGTGGGTTATCTTTTTTAATTAATGCTAATGCATCTTGATAACGGCCTTGGTTAGCAAGCTTTAAGTAACCTTGGACAGCAACGTGAGCAGGACATGCTGTTTTACATGGAGCAGTACCTGTATCATAACAATTAATACGGTTATTATCACGGTAGTCTTCATCCCATTTATCTGGTCCCCAACTTAAATTATCAGGTAATTCATGTTTTGGATAAACAATAGGTCCGTTCTTAGTACATAATTTTTGACCAAGTTTTACAGCACCTGCAGGACAATATTCAACACATTTACCACAAGCAACACAGTTCTTTGGATCAACTTTAGCAGTAAATGCACTTCTACTCATATTAGGAGTATTAAATAATTGTGAAGTACGTAAAGCATTACAAATATTTACGTTACAGTTACAAATAGCGAAAATCTTATTTTCACCATCAATGTTTGTAATTTGGTGAACGAAGCCATTCTTTTCAGCGTTTCTTAAAATTTCCATAGCTTCTTCATATGTAACATCATGTCCTTTACCAGTTTCACGACAATAATCAGCCATATCACCAATACCAAGACACCAGTCTTCACAACTATCGCCACAGCCTTCACCTAATTTAGAACGGCCATAACGGCAAGAACAAATACCAACACCAATATGTCCTTCATATTTCTTTAACCAATATGAAATCTTTTCAATATCCATTGTTGTTGATTCTGCTTGAATTGCTTTTTCAACTGGAATAACGTGCATACCAATACCAGCTCCTCCTGGTGGAACCATAGGAGTAACCGCTGTTAATGGGTTATATGTCATTCTTTCAAAGAACATAGCTAATTCTGGATGATCATCCAATTGTTTTTTAACCATGTTTGTGAATTCAGCACTGCCAGGAACAAATGGTGGTAATAGATAACGTTTTTCGTGAGGTGCTCCAGGAATTGGTCCTTCATCTGTATAGTAGTTACCATAATCATATTCAAGAATACCAATATTAGACATTTCGGTTAAAACTTTTTCTAAGTCTTCAGGATTCTTCTTATATTTTGGATTCATTTTTAATAAATCTTTAAAGTAGTAATGTTTTCTAATCTTCATTTTCAAAGCAATGTCAGCCATTTCATCAGTGACAACACAAGCAAGTCCCCAATATTCTGGGTCATCTGTTGTTACGCCTTTGATTTTGTGATGAAGATCATCTGTAATTTTACGACCAAGTTTTAAAATTTTTTCTCTAGGTTGTTCACCTTTGTGTTCTGGAATAAAAGCTTTACTCATTTCTGCCATATTATTTACCGTCCTTCCATAGTTTTACTTGTTCTTTTAAATAATTTGCAAATATATCTACTCCTTCACCTGTTTTAGCACAGATAGGAATAACAATCGCATTAGGGTTTCGTCTTTTAACGTATTCTTTACATTTTTCTAAATCAAAGTCGAAATAAGGCATGACATCAATCTTATTAACTAAAACGACATCACATACTTGAAACATAAGTGGATATTTCAATGGTTTATCATGTCCTTCAGGAACTGATAAAATCATTACATTTTTGGATGCGCCTGTATCAAATTCAGCTGGACACACCAAATTACCAACATTTTCTAAAATGATTAAATCTAATTCATTTTCCTTTAAACCTTCAAGACCTTGACGAGTCATTTCAGCATCTAAGTGACACATACCACCAGTGTGTAATTGTATTGATTTAACACCAGTCTTTTTCGCAATTGTAATTGCATCAACGTCACTATCAATATCTGCTTCCATAACTCCTATTCTTAACTCATCCTTTAACATATTAATTAATGAAGTTAAGGTTGTTGTCTTACCAGATCCAGGTGATGACATTAAATTCATTAAGAATGTTTTCTTTTGACGTAATTCATTTCTTAAATTATCGGCATCCTTGTCATTTGCAGCAAAGACACTTTTTTTAATTTCGATAATTTTTACATCATCCATGCGCATACCTCCTATTTTATACTTCTATTTAAATTTTAACTACATTAAAAGTAGTTAGTCAACGCTATAAAAGACAGAGTGTCTTTTTTTAGTAATAAAAAAAGGAAAAATCGTATGATTTTACCCTTTTTCTCTCATTATTCATGCAATTCTCGAAGTATTTGTTCAAAATAATCGTAATAAAGCATAAAACGTTCATCTAGTTCTTTTTCTTTTCGTGAAGCTTCTAGTTCTAGTAACGCTGTTTGATATAACATATCGTCGTTTCTAACATACCAGTTAAATAAATACGACGTTAAAGCTGTAACCAAATGTCCACCAATAAAATAGTTACGTAATTGTTCAATATAAAGCATAATTACTTCATTTTCTTCATTATCTTGTAACACATCAAAACAGTGAATTATCTTATTAAAAGATAAAGCAAGTGATTCGATATTAAAATCAGTGTTTTTGCAATAAGTAAATATTATATTTAATATTTCTTTTGCAACATTAGCTGAGTCATTATTTTCATCATAATTAACAGATAAATAATAAAGATGTTCTGTCATTGAATTAATTACTTTTTCTAAATCACTATTATTTAATGTTGTAGCGTACAAACCTTTATTTCTAATAACTACTCGTTTTAACATTTTATAGAATAAATCATGTTTATCACCAAAATCCAAATCATTATTTGCATTATTAAATCTAAACACATCTAAATCTAAATGATCAAATTGATTAATAACATCAACTAAACTTGGATAAATAAACATATTCTTTTTAGTAAAGTCAATTGCAGTTACAAAATCATAGCTTACAAATGAATTAACACGATAAAAATCTAAATGCTTATATGCTAAGAATTGTGCTCTTACTTGGTAATAATAATCAAGTGGAGTTGCGTATTCCCACATATCTTTCCATTCATAATTAGTTTCTTTATAAGTATTCATTGCGTCACGAAGCATTGACCAAGTTAATTCATTAAAGATTTCGCCTTGAATTCGTAATTCTACAATTTCAACCATAATACGAGCTCTAAATACAGTTTGATAATATAACTTTTTATTACATTCTTTTAACGATTTATTATCAAGAATAAAAGCTTGTAAAGGATTTAATCCTAAATGTTTTTCAATTAAAGAATGAACACCGGATTTATTTAACAAATGTGCAACTGACGATAAATAATCATCTAAGAACCACGCATCGATTCCTCTTACACTTTTAATATTATTAAGGTTTCGATTTAAAAGCGTAAATCCATTATCAAAATTACGATCAGCGTAATAAAGAAGTAATTTTGTCATTAAAATAATAAAAGCAAAATCAATAAAGTGAATACCTGTATTTACTTTATTTTCAAATTTATTTTCTAACGAAGTATAGAATTCTAAATACTTATTAGCAATTGCGTCACAAGGATATTCTTGTGGTAAGGCACTATATAAGAAACTAAATTCTTTACTTGGAAACATTTCAGCAAGTCCCATGAAGAAACGTACTAATAAAACATATTCACCTTCAAGTATTAATTTATTAATACCCACTCCAATGTTAATACGAATTTCTTCTTTATTATCAACATCGTTCATTCGAATTAAAACATTTTTAAATGTTTCAAGTAAATAAGTATAATCATTCTTTTCACTTGAAATTTTAAAAACATTTAAGAATAATTTGTCTTCACTTGAACCCTCAAAAGCATAATCAACTAATTGATTTACAACTAGTGAGTAATTGTGTTCTTGTAAAAACTCTTTAACGTATTTTTTTACTTCATCACTTACAAATGAATAACTAAACATTTCATCGTTAACTTTAATAATTGGTTTAAGTAAGTTTAATGCTAAAGCAACGTTAAGAGTAGAATATTCCCAGCCAAAATGAATAAAAAATTGCTCAACTTCTTTATGGTTAACAGGATAATTCAAATACGTTAAAAGAGATAATAATCTCATAACCATTGGACCATCAATTGATTTAGCTATGTCTTCAACAAAATTAATAACTAATCTGCGTTTATCATCACCAAGAACTTCAACCATATCTTGCATATTAGTTGCAAGTAATTTTAAATGTTCACCCGGTAGAGTATTATTGTAATCATATAAACATAAGTAATTACAAAGTAAATTCACTTCAAAAGGTGAATTAATACCTTCTTTGCTTCCTATCTGTTTAACAATATTTGGTGAAATATTAACACCTTTAAAATTAAATATTGTTTCAACAATACTAGTTATATCTTTTTCTAATAATTTACGTGGACCATATCTATTTGAATAATCATAAAAAGGAACAACAGAAGGAATTTCGTGTTCCTCATTAAATACTAAATAATAATGTGTACCTTCAAAATTATGTGGATCACGTGTTTTCTTTTTTGATAATATTTCAAGATAGTATAAGCCTTTAATAATATCAGGAGTAACTCCATCAATAAAACAAGAGATAAATGGTTCTCTTTCTTCAATAGCTTCTCTTTCTAAAGAATATAAATAATCTAAAACTTCCTCATTATACCCTTCATCACGATCAAATTGTTTATGAGGTAAACTAAGATTTTGTTCATAAGCGTGAATTATTACTTTAAAAACGTTAAATCCAATATGAGAATATTTACTAGAATTTGTTACAAATGGGACTCCTTTAAAATAATCATCATTTCTATTTTTTAAAGAAAAATATAAATAACTTAAAAAGCTACTCTTACCAGCACTATGTATTCCACTTATAACACTAACACGATTGTTTAAATCATAATCTAAGCCTTTAAAGTCTTGTAATTCATTAAACTTGATTGGATAATAACAATCATATGTTTTTCTAAATTCGTTTTTACTACGTTTAATAATTTCATTAATGTAAGAATGTTTAAAGCTTAATTGTATATCGCGCTCAAAAATTTCTTCTAAATCGTGCGCAACCATATAGCCAAAATTATCAATATCGTCAAAAGATTTATTTCTATCATTAAATCTTAAACGATATGTTTTAACTTTATCTGGAAAACGGTCAATTAAAGTTCTTTTTAGTGTTCCTATTTTTTTGCGTTCGTAATCGTTATGAGAATTATAGATTAATTTTTCTTTTTCAGACATATCACGATCATCTAAATCTCTAAAATAAAATAATACTTTACCTTTGTACTCTTCATTTAATAACGAAGCATATGCTATTTCTAACTCGGTTTCGGATATATCAGATTTATATTTTAATCCACGCTTTGTAAGTATACGATTGATAGCGTCAGTTCCAGGAGTAAAACCATATTTATTACCAAGAAGAACAATCATATACTTATCACATTTATCAATTTCATCTAGAGCAATATCTAAAACTTTATTTCCGTTTTTTTCTAAATCAAAACCTTCATTATCGGTTTGCCACGATAAATCATGTAAATAAACAGACTCATTGTATTTAATTAATTTTTCATCAACAATACTAGAAACAAAAGAATGTAACTTCTCTCTTTCATAATGCATATCTTGGCCTGTTGATAATATATATACAAGTTTCATTATTAGACACCTCAATACTTACTATATTTTAATAATAACATATCAAAATATATTTCTCTTAACTAAACTTAAAAGAAAAGATGAATCTTTTGTAAAAGACTCATCTTAGTAATTAATTATTTGGGCCACGATATGTACCAACATAAAGTGGTAATTGGTTATTATCGTAAATCACATATACAAATGGAATGTTAAGATTTAAAATAACAGTTTCAATGTCGTTAATTGTAACATATGTAACACCATTTTGATCAATCATATTGCAATAAGGATAATCAATTTTAAATTTAGTTGCGTTAATAATTTCATCAGCGTCAAACTTCTTACCATCAATATTGAAACCAACACTACATGATTGTTTCATTCGTCCAACATTTAAATTATTATTTGATTCAATAACCGCCATTGAATTAACTAACGTGTTACCTTCAAATAATGAACTTGCCCCCATATTTGAAATAATATCAGTGAAATCATAAGTTGTTGAATTATTAAACATAGGAACATTTAATAATACTTTTGGTATTTTTTTAACAATACTATCTGACTGAATATAAAGTAAGCGACTACAATCATCTTCACCAAATATTTTATATCCAACTTCATCTAATATTTCAAAAATATTATCGTCTGAATATTTTGGTAAAAAATATTTTACTGTTAATCCAGAAGTTAAACTATCACTTACAGAATAATACGTATCGTAATCATGAATGTGACAATTGTATGCTAAATGACGCATAAAGTCTATTTGATATGATTCACGACCTACTTTAAATATATTAGTGTTAATATTTTCGGTGAAATAAGGGTTAAACCATCCAGCATCAAAATCAAATGTTGATAATAAACTGACTGAGGTTGAATCAGTAATACCTAAATCTTCACAAGAAGTAATATATTGATTATCACTTGTTGATCCATTGTACCAACGAACAATATTGGTTTTATCAGTTGAACTAGCAAAATCCGCTTGATAAATTTGTGTAAATGAATCACTTAATTTTTCTTTGATAGATTCTTTAAGACTATAACGAGGTGAAATAAATAAACCATTGTTGAGTTTTAATTTTCCATATACTCCACTATATTCGTTATAGTAATTATCACGATTATAAACAATATTATAATTTTCAGTACGTGTCTCTTCATTTAATCCAAGAACATTATCAATTTCATTAATAATTGTCGTATCAGTTGAAGCTGAACTAATTAGATTTAATGAACTATAAAGGCTAAGTGGAGAATAACAAATATTACTTACTTTATTGTAACCTTCATTACTAACAATATTTTTTAAAACTTTAGCGCTAAATTCTTGGACACTATTAGCGTATTCTTGTGAAATCTTTAAATATTCTGTAGATGAAACACTATCAATTGTATTTAATTGTAAATATGTTGATGACGTAACATAACTAACACTTTTATCTTCGTATTTTTTTGCAAAAGAACGTGGAACATAATCAAATGGAACATTTTGTTCATCAACAACAATATCAATTGTATTATTAATTTTTTTAGGAACAATACCTATTGAAACAATTAAACATGTAAGGATTGAAACGGCTGGAATACTAATTCCATATATTAAATTAAAAATACGATTCTTTCTTTTACGATAAGGATATTCATTAACATTAGAGGACAATAAAGATAAATCAAACTTTAAAGATGTATCAGATTTAGCGATTAAATCTTTTTTAATTAATTCTTTTAGTTCTTTTTTTCTCATTATAATTTTCCTCCTTTCTGATATAATTTTTTTAGTTTATCGATTGTACGTTTATATTTTGACGAAACAACATTAACTGTAGTACCTTTCATTTCAGCTATTTCTCTAAAACCGAAATCATATAATAAATGGTATACAAGTAAATCGATTTCTTCTTCGTTAAGATATTCTCTGAAACGTTCAATATATTCATTAAAGTCATTAACTTCATCAATGAGTAATTTTTCTTTCTCACCGTTGCTAATTTCTTCATTATATTCTTCATAACGTTTATTAACTTTAATAAAGTTGATTGAAAGATTCTTACTAGTTTCAACAAGATAATATTTAACGTTTTGATGACTTAATGTTACGTTTTCTTTATTATTATAAAATCTTAAAAACGTTTCATTTGTGATATCTTCAGCTGTGGTTTTTTCTTTTACAATTTGAAATGATACATAATAAACAAGATAGGAAAATTCATTATAAACAACATTAAAAGCATCTTCCATCTCACTTCTTGATGTAGACAACAAATTATTTAAAATATTAGCACTAAGTTTAGCCATAAACTTGAACCGATACTTTAGTGAAAAGTATTCCTTTCCACAACTAATATGACAAACACAAAATGTCGTTTTAGTCGTATAAAAATAATAACATTTTATGAATAATTAAAAAAGCGTTTAATTTTGATAGAAAACGCTTTTTTAATATCAACATTGATTATTACTGATTATTAGGTTTTTTATGAGGCCCTGCAAAAGGTGGTAAAGGAATTCGTTTTGTTTTATTCTCATCCTTTTTATCATTTGTTTTATCTTTAACTATTTTTGATTTTCTATTTTTACACATAAAAATCCCTCTTATATATATATTTTAAAACAATTTTTTTGCTTATCAATATGTCCGTGAAATAAAAACACTTGTATTTAAAATAAAAACAATATATTATTAAATATACTATAACGGAGAGTGATAATATGTTCTATAGTACTCGTAATAAAGAACACTTAGTATCAGCAAGTAAAGCAATAGTAAATGGCTTAGCTCCTGATAATGGTTTATATTTACCTAAAGAAATAATTAAATTCAATATTAATAATGATGTTTTATCTTTAACTTATAATGAACTCGCCACCAAAATTCTTTCATTTTATTTAGATGATTTTGATTTAAACGAAATCAAAGAATGTGTCGATAAAGCTTACAATAATAAAAATTTTCCTAACAAAATAATTGGTATAAAATCATTTAACAATTATTCTTTTTTAGAATTGTTTTATGGTCCAACAATTACTTTCAAAGACATGGCATTAACTTTATTACCACATTTATTATCTAAAGCAATTGAAAAGCAACAAATAAAAAAGAAAGTAATGATTTTAACAGCTACTTCAGGTGATACTGGTTCTGCTGCATTAAGTGGCTTTTCTAACACTAATATTGAAACTAATATCTTATATCCAAAAGATGGTATTAGTCCTATTCAAGAAAAGCAAATGCTCTTCTTTACTTCCTCAAGTTGCCGAGCATATTCTTTAATTAATTCAAACTTTGATGATTGTCAAAATGCAGTTAAAGATATTATTCATAACGGAAATGAAGAATATCTTTTAACAAGTGCTAATTCAATTAACATAGGACGTTTATTACCACAAATAGTTTATTATTATGCTTCGTATATTGAATTAGTTAAATCAAATCAAATAAAGTTAAATCAAAAAATTAACGTTATTGTTCCAACTGGTAATTTTGGTAATATCTTTGCATGTTACCTTGCAAAAGAAATGGGACTACCTATTAATAAATTAATTTGTGCTTCTAATGAAAATAAAGTTCTTACCGATTTATTTAACAATGGTATTTATTCTATTAAACGCGAATTTAAGAAAACAAATTCTCCTTCAATGGATATTTTAATTTCTTCAAACTTTGAACGTTTATTAGCATTAATGTCTGATTCTACTGACGAACTTAATAACTATATGTCTTCATTAAAAGAAAACAAAGAATATAAAGTTTCTAGTAAAGTAAAAGAAAAATTAGATTCTTTATTTGAAAGTTATTCTATTGACAGTAATAAGACTATTGAAAACATTAAAGAATGTTACAAAAATAATGATTATTTAATTGATCCACATACTGCTGTTGCATATGGGGCTTATAAAAATAAAAAAAGCGATGATACATATACTCTTATTGTTTCTACTGCAAGTCCATTTAAATTTAGCGAAACTATTGCATCTGCTTTAAATATTAGTAAAGGAAATAATGAAATTACTTGTTTAAATAATATCGTTGAACAAACTAAACTTAGTCTTCCAATACAATTAGAAAAAGTATTAAATTCCACATTTGAACCTTATGAAATTAATCTTAATGAATTTAAGCACGAAGTATTCACTAAGAAAAAATTTTATGTAGAAGCTCCTGCTACAAGTGCTAACTTAGGCCCGGGATTTGATATTGTTGGAGTAGCTTGGAACTTATTTAATGAATTTAAGTTTGAAGTAAATGACAAAGATGAACTTTTTAATTTTAATGAATACAATGATTTAGATAATAATCTAGTATTGAAATCATATAGATATTTATTCAAAAAATTAGATAAACCTTATCAACCTATTTCTATAACTAATATTGCTAACTACCCTATCGCACGTGGATTAGGTAGTTCATCTTCATGTATTGTTGGAGGTTTGTTAGCTGCCAACAAAGTTTTAAGGAATATATTATCTAAAAAACAATTATTAAAATACGCAATCGAGTTAGAAGGTCATCCTGATAATGTCGTTCCGTGTATGCTTGGTGGATTTGTAAGTACAATAAAAACTAATAAAGATTATATTTTTAATAAATACGATATTAACAAAAAACTAGTATTTATTTTATGTATTCCTGAACAAGAATTATCAACTGAATATTGTCGCAAAGTCTTACCTTCTACTTTATCTTACAGTGATATTATCTATAGTGCGTCTAGACTAATGAATTTACCTAGAGCATTAAAGGATGGAAACTTAGATAGTATCCAAGAATGCTTAAACGATAAACTCCATACTCCTTATAGATTAAAGTTAATAAAAGATAGTGAGAAAATTCAAGAAATTGCAAGAAGGAACAATTTACCTTTTGCAATTTCTGGTTCTGGTTCAACAATGCTAGTTATATCAAATTCTACTAATATTTTAAAAGAATTTGAAAAAGAAAATTATGTGGTACCATATAGTTTTATTGAAGTAACACTTAACATTGATGGTGCATGTATTAAGGAGGAAAAATAATATGAAAGAAAACGAATATATTTTAGTCCATAAATCAATATTACCTGAATTCTTTCCAGATATTATTAAAGCACGTCATTTAATTGAAGGTGAAAAGAAATCGGTTAGTGAAGTATGTAAACAATTTAATATCTCACGTTCAACATATTATAAATATAAAGATTTAATCTTCTATCCTTCTTTAAACGAAACTAAAGCTATCTTTAATTTCTTAGTAGAAGATGTAAGTGGTGTATTAAATTCTATTATTAGTACTTTCACCCAATTTAATTGTAATATTATTTCAATTAACCAAAATCAACCTTTCAATAATTTAGCTAACATTGTAACAACAATTGATATTAGTCAAATTAATAACGATTTTAATAATTTATTTTTAACACTTAAAAATTTAACGAATGTACGAAATGTCGAGGTGATCGAGCATGAACAATAATATTGCTATTTTTGGATTTGGTGTTGTTGGTAAAGGGACATTTGAAATACTTAAAAACATTAAATCTGAATATGATTTTAAAGTTAAATATGTTTTTGATAAACCTAATAAGAAGGATATATTAGGTAATCTTTTAGAAACGGATTATGAAAAGATAATTCACGATCCTGAAATTAATATTGTAATAGAATGTCTAGGTGGTGATGAATTACCTTACAAAATAATCACTAGCGCTTTGAAAAACAAGAAACATGTTATCTCATCAAATAAAGAAACTATTGCTAAACATTTTGATGAATATTTAAAACTTGCAAACGAAAACAATGTTCAATTTTTATTTGAAGCTGCTGTTGGTGGAGGTATTCCTATTATTAAACCTCTAATTAACATTTCACGTTTTGATCGCTTTATTTGTTATAAAGGTATATTAAACGGAACAAGTAATTATATATTAACAAAACTTTTCAGCGATGATATTTCATTAGAAGAAGCTATTAAAGAAGCTCAAGAATTAGGTTTTGCAGAACAAGATCCAGGGTTTGATATTAATGGTAATGATTTAAAACATAAAGGTATTATTTTGTCTTCTATTCTATTTAATAAGAAAATAAACTATGACGATGTTGAAATTTTTGGTATTAAAAACATCAACAAAGATATTGTTAAAAAAGTAAAAGAAATGAACAAGGTCATAAAATTAATTGTTAAAGGTGGTGACTGGAATCAATTAATAGTTTTACCTATTATTGTTCCTAAAACAAATTTACTTGCATCAATTAATAATGAATTTAATGGTCTAATTGTCGAATGTGCTAAAAACGATAGATTAACGTTTATTGGAAAAGGTGCAGGAAGCGAACCTACTGCTTCTGCTATTTTACAAGATTTATTTTCAATAATAGAAGGTAACTTCAATATTAAAAGAGATAACGCTACTCAAATGAACGTTAAATTTATGGAAAGTGGTCAATTCTTAACTCTTAAAGATAATGTTATAGAAATCAAAGAAATTAATACAATTGAAGAATTACATCAATATGACTTCATTGCAAAAATTTCTAATAACTAAGGAGGTATTTTATGAAAGTATGTAAATTTGGAGGTACCTCTCTTGCTGACGCTAATCAATTTAAAAAAGTAAAAGATATTATTTTAAGTGATGAAGAACGTTCAATTATTGTTGTTAGTGCTCCTGGAAAAAGAAACAAAGATGATATTAAAATTACTGATTCTTTATATTCTATCTATTCTTTGATTTTATTAGATCAAAACTATGAAGAAATATGGAATAAAATTAAAGAACGTTATGAAGATTTAATTTATGATTTACATTTAGATTTAAATTTGAATGATGAATTCAAAAAATACGAAGATAAATTTAAAACCAAAGCAATTACTAAAGATGAGATTGCATCACTTGGAGAATATTTTAGTGCCAAAATAATGGCTAATTATCTTGGGTTTGAATTTGTAGACGCTCGAAACTTAATTAAATTTAATCGTGATGGTTCTCTTAATGAATACGCAACATTAATTGCAATTGAAAATGTTAAAATTCGTGATAGAAAAATTGTTATTCCAGGATTTTATGGCGAGAAAGAGGATAAATCAATTGTTGTCTTCTCTCGTGGTGGAAGTGACGTAACTGGTTCTTATGTTGCAAAAGGCTTTAGAGCTAATATGTATGAAAATTGGACTGATGTTTCAGGTATCTATCGTAGTGACCCTAAAATTATTCACGACGCTAGGAGAATTGATAAGATTAGTTACGATGAATTACGAGAATTATCATATTTAGGAGCATCAATGTTCCACGAAGATGCTTTATTTCCTTTATATGATTATCCTATTCCGCTTGTTATTAAAAATACTAACGCTCCAGAAGATAAAGGAACATATATTCAAAAAGAAGTATTAGACCATACTCATCTAATTACAGGAGTAACAGGTAAAAAAGATTTTATTTCTTTAACATTTGTTAAACGTAAAAGCGCTGATAAATTACATGTTATTCTTGATGTATTAAACGTATTTGAAAATTATCATATACCAGTTGAACATATACCAACTTCAATCGATTGCTTTTCAGTAATAGTATCTAAAAAAC
The DNA here is from genome assembly GCA_963651465.1 of bacterium. Taxonomy (GTDB): domain Bacteria; phylum Bacillota_I; class Bacilli_A; order RFN20; family CAG-826; genus SUG2458. Next base: position 47,159 of record CAVJPS010000012.1, on the reverse strand, counting down.
TATTTTATAATTTTTATGAACGTATCTACGAAGATTTAAATAGAATTAAAAATATTATTAAAATTACTGAAGATAACGATATTGCACTTATTGCAGTTGTTGGAAATAATATGAAAAACCAAGTTGGTATTTCAGGTAAAATACTTTCAACGCTTGGAAATGAAAATATTAATATAAAAATGATTGCTCAAACAAATGAAGAAATTTCTATTATCTTAGGTATTTCAAACGCAAATCTTGAGCACGCAATTAAAACTTTATATTACACATTGTCATACGAAAAAATATAACCAAAATTAAAACAGTGATTAAAGCTATAAGCTCATATCACTGTTTGTTTTTTTTTAGAAATATTTTCTACCTGCTTCAAATGCTTTTGCAACACTTCCGCCAATTTCTTTATATTCGTGAGAAATAGAATCATATGTTACTAAATGTATTTTAGAAGAATCTACCTTTCCTTTTTCATCTAAAACACTTTCATCTACTGAAATATCAACAATATCAAAAATAGCATAAGTAGTTTCGTCATTCTTGTCATGAGATAATTTGTTAACTTTACATTCTAGAATTAATGGAAATTCGTTAATTAAAGGTGCATTAACTTTTGTTGACTTAGTAACTGTTAATCCACATTTATTAATTTTGTCACTTTCACTATTTCCTGATTTAATTCCTAAATAATCTGCTTCCACAATAGTTTCTTTAGTAGCAAATGCAATAGTTACATCACTACCTTCTTTAAGATTTTTAATAGTTTTATGTTCGGTTGAAATACAAACATAAACTTGATTTGAATCATAAATTCCTGTCCATGCTGCTACCATTGCATTAGGCTTTCCTTCTTTATCGTATGTACCAAGTACTGCAACAGGCATTGGAAAATAAGTTGTATTTGGTCCTAAATTTTTTCTCATTTTATTTCCTCCATGTTTTTATTATATCACTAATATTAAGTTTATAAGTAACCTAACAATTTGCTTTTAAAACTATAAAATACTATAATACTTTTAAGCGAAAGGGGTTATTATGAAAAAAAGACATCGCTTAAATTCCTCGCAGATAATTAGTTTAGGTTTTCTAGGCATAATTTTTGTAGGTGCTTTTTTATTATCAACACCTTTAGCGAGTAAAAATCATCAATGGACAAATTTTGTAAGTTCACTATTCACTTCTACAAGTGCAACATGTGTTACAGGCTTATCAGTTGTTAATACTGGAGCATATTGGTCAATGTTTGGTCAGATACTAATTTTATTTTTAATTCAAATTGGTGGCATTGGCTTCATGACATTCTTCGCATTTGCAGCAATGTTAGTCAAACGTAAATTAGATTTACAAGCAACAAAGACACTTAACCAATCTTCTGGTGGTGGTAGTATTGATAATTATTCACCTTATGATTTAATTAAACGCATTACTATTTTTACTTTTTTAATAGAAACAGTTGGTGCAGTACTTTTAATGTTTGATTTTATTCCTCGTTTTGGTTGGGGAAACGGAATATACTATTCAATATTTACATCTATATCAGCCTTCTGTAATGCTGGTTTTGATGTATTTGGTTTAAAAAGTAATTCATTAATGTTATTCTCATCAAATGCATATGTACTTACAATTATTATGCTTTTAATTATAATCGGTGGTCTTGGCTTTGTTGTTTGGTTTGATATTTTCCATCAACGTGGTCGTTGGTCTAAATTATCTATTCATACAAAATTAGTTATTATCTCAACAATTATGTTAATATTTGGAGATGCATTATTATTACTATTTATTGAAAGAGATCACGCTTTTAAAGATTTAACACCGTTCTATAAAGTTATTAACTCATTATTCTTATCTGTTACTTGTCGTACTGCTGGTTTTACTACAGTCGATTTAGGTAACTTAACAAGTGGTGGTAAACTCTTATCAAGTAGTTTAATGTTTATTGGTGGATCTCCAGGTTCAACTGCTGGTGGTATTAAAACAACAACATTAGTTATTTTAATTCTTGGATTATTTAATGTTGCATCTAAAAAACCAAGTATTGTTATTGGTAAAAAAAGAATTACTCCACAAGTCATTCGCCAAGCTTTAACAGTTACTACATCATATTTAATTCTTAATTTCTTTGCTATGTTAATTATTATGGGAATTGAATCTAATGTTGATGTATGGACATTTGGAGATATCTTCTTTGAAGTAGTTAGTGCATCCGGTACTACTGGATTAGCAACACGAGATACGAGTACACTTACGCATCTATCTCAAATAGTCTTAATTATCTTAATGTATGTCGGACGTATTGGTACTGTTACACTTATTACAATTTTCCAAAACAAAGCAGATATAAAACAAGAATTATTAGAAAGACCAGAAGGTAAAATCTTAATTGGTTAACTCTAGGAGGAAATTATTATGAAAACAATGTTAATTATTGGTATGGGTCAATTCGGTAGTCACTTAGCTGCTAAATTAGTTGAACTCGGAAATGATGTCGTTATTATTGATAAAAGTGAAAAAATAATTCAAGACTTATCCACAACTTTCCAAAATGCTTATTGTGGTGATTGTACAAACCCTGAAATTATTAAAAGTTTACATATTAAAAACTTTGATGTTTGTTTTATAACAATTGGTGAAAACTTTCAAAGTTCACTTGAAATTACTTCTTTATTAAGAGAAGCAGGAGCAAAATATATTGTTTCTAAAGCAACACAAGATATGCAAGCAAAATTTTTAAAACAAATTGGTGCAGATGAAATCGTTTATCCAGAAAGAGATATAGCTGAAGCAATGGCTACTAAATTTTCAACTAAAAACGTATTTGATTACATCCAATTAAATCAAGACTACGCAATCTACGAAACAAATATTTCTAAAACTTGGATTGGTAAAACAGTTATTGAAGTTGATATTAGAAAAAAATATGGTATTAATATTATTGCTATTAAATCAAATGGTACTGAATATAAAATGGCGTCTGGTGATACAATATTTGAAAAAGATGACCATATCATTATTATTGGACCAAACAAAGCTGTTAATAAACTTACCAAAGATATTAAATAACAAAAAGGAGCAAGAAATTCTTGCTCCTTAATTTTTTATATTTTATTTTGTTCCAAAGATACGATCACCAGCATCGCCTAAGCCTGGTAAAATATATCCTTTTTCGTTTAATTTTTCATCTAATGATGCTAAATAGATATGGACATCTGGATGAGCTTTTTCAACAGCAGCTACACCTTCAGGTACTCCTACTAAACACATAAGACGGATATTGTTATATCCTCTTTTTTTACATGCATCAATAGCAGCAATTGCACTGCCACCAGTTGCAAGCATTGGATCAACAATTACAACTAATGGATTAGTTACTTCAGGTAATTTGAAGTAATATTCAACAGGTTGAAGTGTTGTTTCATCACGGAACAAACCGATGTGACCAATACGAGCTGTTGGTATCATGTTTTTAACACCATCACATAAACCTAATCCTGCTCTTAAAATTGGTGCAATAATAATTTTCGATTCTAACTTTTTCTTTGGTAAGGTAACGCCAGTTGGTGTTGTGAATGTTTCATCAGAATCGTATGTCTTGAGATCTTTGAAGATTTCAAAGCACATGAATGAAGCAATCTCATTGAGATTTTCACGGAATTCCTTTGCCTTGGTGTTTTCATCTCTCATAATTGAGAGCTTCACATCAATTAAAGGATGTTTAACAATAGTCAACATATAAAGTGACCCTCCCTATTTAATTTTCTTAATAATAACATATATTTTTGTAAAGTGATAATTAAAACGCTTTCACGCTTTATTATTATGTTAAATAGTTGTCATAAATTATTTTATGTGCAAAAATAAGATATAAATTGATAAGGAGATTAATATGGAAAACGACAAATTCGCACCAACCCCTCACAACGAAGGTCAAATTGGTGACTTCGCGAAAACAGTCCTAATGCCAGGTGACCCTTTAAGAGCTAAGTTTATAGCTGAGCATTATTTAGAAAACTATAGACAAGTAAATGGTATTCGTAATATGTTAGCCTACACAGGTTCATATCACGGTAAAGAAGTTACTGTCATGGGTTCCGGTATGGGAATGCCATCAATTGCAATCTACGCATATGAATTATTTGCATTTTATGGCGTCGATAACATCATTAGAGTAGGATCTTGTGGTAGTTATCAAAAAGATATCGATGTATTTGATATCATATTTGCTCAAGGATGCTGTACTGACTCAAACTTTGCATCACAATATAATCTTGATGGTACTTATAGTGCTATCTGTTCTTTTGATTTATTAGAAAAAGCTGTTAATATTGCACGTAAAAAAGGAACACGTTTCCATGTTGGAAACGTTATCGCTAGTGATCATTTTTATAAAAACGATCCTAAGTCTTGGACTAAGTGGGCTGCAATGAATGTTTTAGGCGTGGAGATGGAATCTTATGCTTTATACACTATTGCTGCTACATTAGGTAAGAAAGCTTTAGCAATTAATACAGTTTCAGACTCTTTTATTTCTCATAAAGTAACAACAGCAAAAGAAAGAGAAAACTCATTCACTAGTATGATTGAGATTGCTCTTGAACTTTTATAAATAATACTTTTTAACTAGTAATATTTATTACTACTCTTTTTTGTTATATGAGTAAAAAAATAGTTGTTACTCAAGAGGAATTACTTCTAATAAATCAAAGATTAGGTCAAGAAATTACAAACGCATATAAAAATAACAAATTACCTCCAGTATTAGTTGGCGTCTTAAAAGGGGCTATTCCTTTTATGATGGATTTACTAAAATACGTTGAATGTGATTGTGTCCTAGATTTCGTTCAATGTTCAACATATAATGGTGGAACAACTTCTAGTAATACATTAGTAATGAAAAAAGATACTGATTACGATATTAAAAATCGTGATGTTTTAATTGTAGAAGATATTGTTGATAGTGGACAAACATTGAATATGTTAGTTGACCATCTTAAAACAAAAGGCCCTCGTAGTGTTAAAACATGTGTTTTATTAGATAAAGCTGTAGCACGTACAATTCCATTTAAACCAGATTTCTGTGGAAAACAAATTGGAAAAGGATTTATTGTTGGTTACGGATTTGATTATCAAGAATATTTACGTAATAAACAAGAAATCTATATTATTGATGAAAAAGAATTAAATGAAATTGACGCTATAGTAAGGAGGGAAAGAGAAAATGGATAAAAGTCAAATAGCTTTTGACAATGACCGATATGTTCGTATTCAACGTGAAAACATTCTTAAAAGAATAGAAAAATTCGGTGATAAATTATATCTAGAATTTGGTGGTAAGCTTTTTGATGATTTCCATGCCTCTCGAGTACTTCCAGGTTTTAAACCTGATACTAAACTTCAAATGCTACTCTCTTTTAAAGAAAAAGTTGAAGTAGTTATTGTTGTTAACGCTGAAGATATTAACGCTAATAAAGTTCGTAACGATATTGGAATTACATATCAAGCTGACGTTGAAAGATTAATTGATGCTTACAATGAATGTGGTTTATATGTTTCTTCAGTAGTTTTATCTTTTTATAAAGAATCTACTCTTGTTAATGAGTTTATTAATAAACTAAGAATTAACAATATTAAAGTATATAAACATTATAAAATTAATGGATATCCTCAAAATATACCATTAATTGTTAGTGATGAAGGTCTAGGTAAAAATGAATATATTGAAACAACTAGACCACTAGTAGTTATTACTGCACCTGGCCCAGGTTCTGGTAAAATGGCTACTTGTTTAAGTCAACTTTATCATGAACATAAAAGAAACATTAATGCCGGATATGCAAAATATGAAACATTTCCAGTTTGGAGTTTACCATTAAAGCATCCAGTTAACTTAGCTTATGAAGCTGCTACTGTTGATTTAAACGATATTAATATGATTGATCCTTTTCATTTAGAAGCTTATGGAAAGCTAGCAATTAATTACAACCGTGATGTTGAAGTATTTCCATTATTAAAAGCTATATTTGAAAAGATATACGGAGAAAGTCCATATCAATCCCCAACTGACATGGGTGTTAATATGATAGGTAGCGCAATCATTAATGAAGAAATTGCTTGTAATGCTTCATATGATGAAATTATTAGACGTTACTATCAAGCACTTAAAAATAACTTTATTGGTAAATTTAGCGATGATGCTGTTAATAAAGCCGAAATGTTAATGAACCAAATCGGTAAAACTGTTAATGATAGACACTGCGTTCGTCCTTGTTTAGAAAAAGCAAAAGAAACAAATCAACCAGCAATGTCTATTGAATTAAATGATGGTACTATTATCACCGGTAAGAAGTCCCCACTTCTTGGTGCTCCAGCAGCTGCCTTACTAAATGCTTTAAAACATTATGCTAAAATCGATGATTCTCTTACACTTCTCTCTCCGAATGTAATTGAACCTATCCAAAAATTAAAAGTTGATGATTTACACCGTCACAACCCACGCTTACACATAGTTGAAGTTTTAATCGCTCTTGCAATTCAAGCAACAACAAATACTTTAACTGAATTAGCATTAAAACAATTACCTAAATTATGTGGAGCACAAGCTCATAGTTCAGTAATACTTGCTGAAACAGACCTCTCAACCCTAAAGAAACTAGGTGTTGATGTAACAGAAGAGCCTATTAGTTACGCTAATAGACTTTATACAAAATAAAATTAAACTAGAAAGGAATACATGAATAAGAATTGTTTAATATTACAAAGCGGAGGACCTACAGTTGTTATTAACTCCTCCCTTTACGGAATTATAAATGAAGCTAAAAAACACTATAAAAATATTACTAATATATATGGATCTTTAAACGGAATTGATGGATTAATAAATGATAACATTATTGATTTATCATGTGAAAGTGATGAAGAACTTATATATTTATTAAGTACTCCAGGTGCAATACTTGGTACTGCTCGTCATCAATTAAGTTTAGATTTGAATGATAAAGAATATCAAATTATATTAGAGCAATGTAAAGGATACGAATTAGGTTATCTCTTTTTAATTGGTGGTAACGATTCAATGGATACTGCAAATAAATTAACTCATTTCTTTAAAAAAGTTAATTATGATTGTAAAGTAATTGGAATTCCTAAAACTATTGATAATGACTTAGTTAATATTGACCATACTCCTGGATATGGTAGTGCTGCTAAGTTTATTGCAAATACTTTTTCGGAATTAGAAAACGATATTTGTTGTTACCAAAAAGGTAAAGTTACTATTGTTGAAGTTATGGGTCGTGATGCTGGATGGTTAACAGCAGCATCAAAACTTGCTTCGATTAATGGAAATGGACCCGATTTAATTTATCTTCCTGAAGTCCCTTTTGATAAGAAAGATTTTTTAAATAAAGTAAGCGAAATATATTCAAAAAAGCATTATGCGTTAATTGCTGTTAGCGAAGGCATTAAAGACGATCAAGGTAATTATATTCAGGATGCAATATTGACTAACAACCAAAATGATAGTTTCGGTCATGCTGCATTAGGTGGCGTATGTAATGTATTATCATCTCTTGTAAAAAATGAATTAAATTTACCAACTAGAGGTGTTGAATTAAGTTTGCCTCAACGTTGTGCGTCACATATTTCTTCATTAACTGATATAAATGAAGCTGTTAATTGTGGTAAATATGCTGTAATAAAAGCTTTAAATGGCTTAAGTGGCATAATGGTAACAATGAACCGTAGTACAGGCATTAATTACCTTGTAAGCTACAATGAAACTCAGTTAAACGATGTTGCTAATAACGTTAAAACTTTTCCATTAAATTGGATTGTTAATAATTCAGACATTAGTAGTGAATTTATTGAATACGCTTTGCCATTAATTCAAGGTGAAAACATTTTAAGATTAAATCAAGGATTACCTCGTTATACTAAACTTAAAAAAATCAAAGCAACTAAAAAAAGAATGGAATAACCATTCTTTTTATTATGCGCCATCTTCGTGATTGTCACATACATTAATAGATGTTTTATCAACACTATGATGTTTAAAAGCAGTACCTTTTCTTTTATGTCTAAAGTCATGATGAGTAACAATTGGTTCTACTACTACTTCATCTTTTTTAACTTCAGTATAAGTTGTAGGATCTTCTTTTAAATCATGTTCTATATTAACTAATTCATTATAAGCATTAGCTCGTGGCATATTCCATTTGTATATAGTTGCTAATACTCTTAAAGTTGTAATTATAACAGTGCATATAACAATGGATAAAATGTCATCACAACGTTTATAAATTAAAGCATATATTGTAGTGCCTAAAATACAAGGAGTCATGTAGAAATGTTTTGTAAATACCATTGGAATATTGCCAAGGAAAACATCTCTAAACATTCCTCCTCCTACTCCACTTATAACACCTAATGATATCAAATAAAAATATCGTCCAAAAGTAGTAATATTTTCTGGAATGTTAGAATAAGCAACTTGTAAACCAGTACAACAAAATACAGCAATACCAATTGCGTCTAATCCATAAATCCAAAAATCATGTCGATGCTTTTCAATAAAAGAAGCTGTTTTCTTTATTGAAGCAATTATAAACCATATTGAAGAAATAAATATTGATATTCCTAATAATACTAAATATTGTAAGTCCCAAAAAATATGAGGTGGACCATTTGAAATAATTAAATCTCTAAGTAATCCTCCACCAAATATTGCAATAGACGTCGATAACCAAACGCCTAGTATATCATTCTTTTTTCTAATAGCAGTTATTGCACCTGAAGATGCAAAAGAAACAACACCAATTATTTCAATAATATATATAATAACATCTAATGTACTAGTAAAACCCATATTCATTCTTCCTTTAATCACAAATATTTTATAATAAACAACATAAATAATAAAGAAAAATTAAAACTTGTAAGATAATCTTACAAGTTAATAATTATTTATTAGTTTTCTTATATTGAGGATTGTGATTTTCATCAAACCAATATTCATAGTTTTCATCTTTTTCGTGTGAGTCATACCATATTTGAGCATGGAATTTAGACACTTTAGCAAGTTCATCAAATTTCCAAGGTTCTGGTAATGCACAAATCGGACACCAATGACCAGTTTTTAGGATAGTGTATGGTGTAGCACTAAATTTATGACCGTTATGGCATTCCCATTCTAACTTTTTATAGAAGTTACCTTGTTCCATTTCTTTACTTACACAATGTCCGCCTCTAAACTTAGCCGCATTTTCCATATCTTTTAAATCAAATAAAGAACTATCTTTGTTTTGATCATATCCATATTCAATCAAGAAATTATGTTCTTTTACTTTTGTAATATCACGAATTTCATCATATGAGAATGGTGTACCATCAGGTAGTTTGTTTTTAGCAAGTAAAGGGAATTCTTCCCATTTATGAGTCATTACTAAAGGATTATCTTTAAATGCTGCAACAACACGTCCTGTTAAATTATGATTAACCCAATAACGAGGAGCATTATTATTTTTTAATAAACGTTTAATTGCTAAATTAGAAATTAGTTTAGGAGGGATAATCTTTGCAATAGCAAAGTATTTATGAGTTCTTGCAACCTCATCCCAATATCCTTGTAATGTATCACGTCTAAAATCTAAATAATCATTTAGTTCATCACTATCTAAATACCACATACAATGGAAGTTTCTAGTAGCGTTCCAACTAGGATCCATGAATTTTTCTGTAGAACCACCAATTATTTTAAAGCCCATATCAAATGTATCAAAACCAGTAATTCTAAACTCTTGGCCTCCACCAATGTTATAAACACGTTGCCAGAATCCATCTAGTTTACATTCAACATCTTTTTCAATAAGATGTTGTAATAAAATGCCACTATCATGAGCAGTAACCCATTCAATTGGGACATTAAAACAAGTATGGAACATTAAACCATCAGACATATTATCGGTTAACATTCTATTATGTAATATTCCTGATTGACGTAAAATAACCCATGATTTAACATCACTATCTAAAACATAACGTTCGCCTTTAATCTTTGAAGTAGCATATTCATCATATGCTGAAGGTAATAAAGGATCTCCGACTCTTCCCCATGGGTGTTTATAGTTACGATCCCCATATACAGCAATTGTTGAAATATGAACTAATTTAGGTTGATTTTCTTTTATAGCAGTAATAGCATCAACAACATTCATAGTACCAATTCTATTACATTCATCAGTTCCTATAGCATCGTGGTCAGCTTTAGGTGGAATAACAGCTGCTAAATGTAAAACATAGTCAGTACCTTCAACTAACTTTTTAACTACATCTAAGTCTTTAATATTACCAAATAAAATCTCTATTTTTTCTTTATATTTTCTTTTCCAGATACGAGCATCTTTTCTTTCACGTTTGGCATTAACAAGTAAACACTTTACTTTACTTACTTCATTAGATTCCATTAAGAAATGAAGTGTTTGAATACCCATATTACCACTTGCCCCTGTAAGTGCGATTATTTTTCCCATATTTTAAAACTCCTTACACATAATTATATAATAAGAAATACTTAATGTTAATTATTATATTAAATAGAAATTTATAATAAAAAGACTATTAATGGTCAGTTAATACCATCAATAGTCATATTGTTATATCAAACTATTTACTTTGCTAATAAAAGATTGATTACCTGTTTCGCTAATATCACAATTAGAAATATCAAATCCATTTAGATTCAATGTTACATTAGTAAAATCAACATCTTGAAATGCATTTTCTTCAATTTTTGTAATGTTAGGCGATAAGGTTAATTCTTTTAATTTAGTACATTTTTTAAAACACATCCTACTAATTTCTGTTACTCCTTCTGGAACAACAAATTTTTCAAGGGTAGTATTTGCAAATGTATTAACATTTAATTTACCAGTTAAATTAGTAAATTCAATTTCTTTTACATTTAAACCATAGAAAGACGAATAATAAAGTAAGCCTTGATTTCTAATAATAATTTTATCAAGTTGTAATTCAGGAAGTGAAATAGAAAAATCATGACCAATAACAAATAAATTAATTAAAGCTGTACTTGAATAAGTATTTAAAGATGTATAACGTTTATTTCCGATAAAAGGAAGTGTTAATGTCTTTAAATTTAAACATCCACCTAAAATATAATTGCCTATATTTTCAACTGAATCAGGTATTTTAAAATCAACTAATGAAGTACAATTTTCAAATACATTATTCTCAATAGTTAATAAATTAGAGTCTTCACCATAGTCAATAGTAGTTAAACTAGTACAGTTAGCAAAAGCATATTCATTAATCTTTGTAACATTAGAAGTTAGATGAATCTCTTTAATATTTGGATATGTATCAAATGAATGTGGCATTACTTCACTCCAATCAATAGTTACTGAAGTAACATCAGATTCAACTAAATATACGTTTTTAGTTTCTTTATCCATTAATACCCCATTATTGTTAACAAGTAAATCATTGTCATTAACAACAATATCGGTTAACTTTTTAAATGCGCCACGATTAGTACATCCTATTCTTTCTAAATTACTATTAATGATTAATTTATTAAAATTATACGATTCACCAGTAAAAGTAACACATGTTACTCTTTCTCCACCAATATAATTTGGTATTTCATATGTATCAGTATCAATAGAATCTACTCTTAAATAAATACCATCTTTAGAATAGGTAAAGTTATAATTTGAATAATTTTTTTGTTCTACAAATCCTGTAATTAAACAACCAACGATTAATGAAAGTTCAACTATCTTATGAATTCTAAAGTAATTATTCTTTATTTGCATTATTAAATAATAAATCATAATTACATCAAAACCTAATACTAAAACATAGTTATAAGATGTTCTAATAAATTTAAATATAAACAATATATTAAAAAATAAAAGTAATCCTATTCTAATTCCTTTTAATACACCAGTTAATATTTTTGTGTAATGAGAATACGATAATATTAATCCAATAGTTACACCAATTAACGCAATAGGTAAAATAACTCTACTTAAAACACCTAAAACATCATTCATATAAGTGTTGGAATATAATATATCACCATTAAATAGGAACATTATTACATAAATATAAACAATATATAATAATGTCATTGCACCTAATATTTGAGTATTCAAACTGACATTTTGATGAGTATGGAAACGATACTTATCAAAAGGTACTTCATTAACGTGCTTAATTAAGGTTTCTTTATTTAATCCACATTCACTACATGTTTTGATGGAATTAAAATTATGGTTACCACATGCACAACTCCAATAATCTTCATTTTCGTTTGCAATAAACTTAAATGAATTACGTGGTCTTCCTAATTTTTTGCTTAAATATCGTTGATATAAATGCTTTTCATAACTTAAAAAAGAAACATGACGAGGAGAAACAAAATATTCTTTTTGTTCTTCGTCATTTTCAATTTTTACAATTTTGCCATTAATCTTACAACTTACTAATTCTATTGAAGGTTCAGTATATTTATTTTCTAATATTTGCTCTACGACAATAGTTCCTTCACTTGTAAAAACATCAAAGGAATAAAGTTTATCATCTAATTTTAAAGTTAATGAATCAACTTTATTCTCTTTTTTATTAGCAATATATACAGTAAGTTTACCGTTATCAAATGTTACTTTATAAATATCTAAAATATTGTTTTTATAATAAAACCTGCTATCCAATTAAATCATCTTCCTTTAATAAGTAAAAGTTTGTCCAAATGAGACACAAAAGAAGCATATAAGTGATAATAACATAAATACTGAGCCTAAAATAAATACAGCCCATTGAGAACGTTTAAAATAGATATATTCTAATGATTCTTTGTCTTCAACAACAGAATGATTTTCTTTTATTAATTTACCATCACGAACTCTTCTACGAACGACAATGAAAAGATAATTAAGAGTACCCCATACAAAATAAGCTGCTTCCATATATCGATATGATTTAAATGACCATGATAAAATAAGAGCAATTAATGTTCCTACTACTAAATCAATAGATGAATAAACAATATATTTGATTAAACGGCGTTTCTTTGCTTGTGGTCCAATTTCGTTTTCGTCAAATTCATTAATTTCTGGTACCATAATTCTCACTTCCCTTGTATTTAAATATATTACCAAAAAAACAATATAAATGCAAAACAAAAGGAAGTGATTTATTCACTTCCTTTAATTGTTATTTTGTAGCTTCTTCTTTAGTAGTTTTTTTCTTACTTGTTGAAGCTTCTTTTTTAGGAGCTGATGCTTTGCTTGTTGAAGTTTTCTTTGCTGCAGTTTTTTTAGTTTCAGAAGTTTTCTTTACTTCAGTTACTGCATTATCATTAATCTTTGCAACACGTTTTTTAACATCTTCTCTCAAACGATCGTTTACTAAGACATAATGTTGAGGTCTAAATTCTTCCCAAGTACATTCGCCATAAACAATATCACCTTGATTATAAGGAACTTTCTTACGTTCGTTCTTTGTTTTTGGATCAGGTTGTGGAATAGCTGTTAATAAGCTACGTGTATATGGATGTAATGGGTTAGAATAAATTTCTTCAGCAGGTCCTAATTCAACAATATAACCTTTGTGCATGACTGCAATACGATCTGAAATATATCTAATAATAGATAAATCGTGAGCAATAAAGACATAAGTAATATCGTTAGCTTTTTGTAATCTTCTTAATAAGTTAAGAATTTGAGCACGAATAGAAACGTCAAGAGCTGAAATAGGTTCATCAGCTAAAACTAATTGAGGTTCAATAATAAGAGCACGAGCAATACCAATACGTTGACGTTGACCACCAGAGAATTCATGTGGATAACGTGATAAGTGTTCTGGTAATAAGCCGACTTCTCTCATCATATTAGTGACTTTTTCAATTCTTTCTTCTTTTGTTTTAAATAACTTAAAGTTATATAAACCTTCAGAAACAATATAGTCAATATTTGCACGTTCATTTAATGAAGCAGCAGGATCTTGGAAGACCATTTGAATGTTCTTCTTCATTGTGTGTGCTTCTTTACGTTTCATCTTACCGGAGATTAATTTACCTTTGTAGTAAATACCACCTTTTGTAAGTTTGTTAATACCTAAAATAGCACGTGTGATTGTTGTTTTACCTGAACCAGATTCACCAACAAGACCAAGTGTTTCACCAGTATAAACGTCAAAGTTAATATTGTTACAAGCTTTAACTGTGTAACGTCCAACTTTAAAGTGAATATCACTATCAACTACTGAAAGTAAGACTTCACGTCCATCTTTGTTCTTAGTTGCCCAGAATTTAGGTAATTTTGAAACACTATCAATATTGAATTTATATTTAGGTTCACTTGCAAATTTCTTAATTTGTTCAAGTGTTTCTGCGTTAACTTTTGAATAAACAAAGTGTAAGAATGATTCTTTATTAACTTTTCTACCAAATGAGTTAACACTTGGGAAGTTAACATTTTTACCTTTGTAGTAAACGCCACCTCTTACCTTTGTATGAGGATTTGCCATATGTTTAAATACTTCAACAACATTTTTGTCGTTGTATTTATCTCCTGTTACATCTAAAGTTAAATCTTCAGCAAGAATATAATTGCCTAATTCATCTAAAACATTAACTCTTTCAAAATGTAATTCAGGTACTTCACCATTTTCTGGAGTATAACGTCCAGGAACTTTTGTAAAGTTATCTGTAAAATATTCGTTATATTGATCACCTAAACGTAATAATTTTTCACGATCTTCAATTGTAAAGCTATTTGAAATACGAATAAAGTCTTCGTTTGTAGAAATATAAACGTTTAAAGCTTTTTCAACTTTTCCAACACGTCTTTCAATTTCGGATTTTGATTCGACACCAGGAATTAGCATACCATCCAAGTATAAAACACCTGAAATTAATTTCTTGCCAGAAAGCAATTCTTGAACGATACTTAGTTTTGCTTTAACATCTTCAGCATTAAGATTTAAAGGTTCGTCAGAATATAAATCAAAGTTAGCGTATTTTGGATCAATTCCAGCACCGTTAGCATTTAAAACAGAAACTACAATTGGACGACCTTTCTTATCGTTCATAGGCCAATATAAAGGTAAGTTTTCTTTTGTGCCACGTGTAATATATGTTAATAAGAATTCTTTATCTTCAACACAGAAATTCTTTTTAATGAATGACTTTTCAAGATATAATTTAAATTTCTTATTTAAGTATAATGGTAATAATTGACCTTTATAGTAGAAGCCATAAACTAAACGGTTTGTATCAAGCATATCGTGAACAATTTTGACTTTTCGTAAGTCTTCACTCTTCTTTAAATCGAATAAATCACCTTTACAAACTGTAAAGTTTATATCTTTTTCAACAAATTCTTTTGGATTTGATGTTGCAGCAAGATTTGCGTGTACTGCAGCAAAGATAACTTCTTTACCATCATAATATGAATTTGGCCAATAAGGAATATGAGTTCCTTCTAATGGTTCAAAATATTTTTCAATTAAATCAGCATCTTCAATGTGGAAATATTTAGTCATTAAATTTTTAAAGAAACGTTTCTTTGTTTTTGAATCGAGTTTATTTGATAAAACTCCTTTCCAATAAACTGCACCACTTAAAGATTTGTTGTTTGATAAGTAAGCTGATAAGAATTTTACTTTAGCAACAGCATCTTTAGCATTACGATCAAATTTTTCATCATCGTAAATATCAAATGATACTGGTTCTTTATATTCGTCATCACCATCAATAGTGACTTTATAGAAAGATATAACAATGCGTTTACCAATTTGGTTTTTTGAAGGCCAAATTAATGGGTAGCCATCTTTGTTTAATTTTGTTCTTTTTAAAATTTCTTCTACATCAGCTGTAGTAAAGTTATCAATATTTTTGGAAGTAATAGGTTCTAATCTTTCATTATTATTCATCATCCTTACCTCCTTTATAAATTTTTGCAACACGTGCTGAAATTTCACCAATAATAGCAGGACGTTCTGTCTTAGGTGCACGTGGATCTAATAACCATGTTTTAGCATAGTGAGTATCACTAACTTTAAACATAGGTGGTTCTTTAACAAAGTCAATTGCTAAAGCATATGGGTTACGAGGTGCAAATGCATCACCTTTAATTTTATTAAATAATGATGGAGGTGTACCTGTAATAGCATAAAGTGATTCACCTTTTTCACCTAATTGTGGTAAGGATGAAAGAAGTGACCATGTATATGGATGTCTTGGATCATAATAAATATCATTGACAGTTCCATATTCAACAATTTGACCAGCGTACATAACAGCAACACGGTCAGCAACTTCAGCAACAACGCCTAAGTCGTGAGTAATAAATATAACTGTAAAACCATATTCTTGTTTTAATTCTTGAATTAAGTTAAGAATTTGAGCTTGAATTGTAACATCAAGAGCAGTTGTAGGTTCATCACAAATAAGAATATCAGGAGCACAAGCTAAAGCAATTGCGATAACAACTCTTTGTCTCATACCACCAGAATATTGGAATGGATAATCGTTAAAACGTTTTTCAGCATCAGTAATACCAACACGTTTTAGTAAACGAATTGCTTCTGCTTTTGCATCTTCTTTATTAAATCCACGATGTAAACGAATAACCTCAGTAATTTGAGAACCAATTCTTCTAAGTGGATTTAAAGATGTCATAGGATCTTGGAAGATAGTTGCAATACGTTTACCACGGATTGCTAACCATTCTTCATTTTCTTCAAACTGAGCTAAATCAACGCCGCTATAAAGAATTTTGCCATTAGAAACTGCACCGTTACTTTCAAGCATACCAGTTAATGTTTTTGTAAAAACTGATTTACCAGAACCGGATTCACCAACAACAGCAATTGTTTCGCCTTTATAAATGTCAAGTGAAATATTACGAATTGCAGTTAAGATCTTATTACGAACAGAGAATTTAACTTCAAGGTTTTGAACACTTATAAGAACATCACCTTTTTTAGTTTCAGATGGATCTTCTAAGTTATCGTAAACATGACGACGTCCACCAGGTAAACTCTTCTTTTGAGCAATGTATTCAGGATTTTGTTTTAAAGTAATTAATTTATTCATTTTTTCATCAATATCTTTAGTATATGTTTCAACTATTTGATATTTACGAGCATCAAATTCTTCTTTTTTAGATGTTTTATCTTCAGGAGTTAATGCATTGTATTCAGCTTTTAAAGCTTTAAGTTCTTCTTGTTGTTTTTCCTTTAATGAATCAATAGCTTCTTTTAAAGCATTAGCTTCATCAAGTAAATAATATTTTGATTTCTTTTCAGCCATACAAATACCTCCTTATCTATGTGTCTTAGGATCAAGAGCATCCGATAAAGCATTACCAATGAGGAAGAATGTTAAGATAATCCAGAATAAGACAAATGCTGGAGCTAACAATTCCCAAGGATAAGTACTAAAGAATTTAATACCTAAGTTTAAAATCGCACCAATTGAGTGGTCCATACCATTAAGACCAAAGCCGAAATATGACATTGAGACTTCTGATGAAATCATACCTGGAATTGTTAATGAAATATTAATAATAATAACAGACATGATGTATGGTAATAAGTTTTTAATCATGATTCTAAATGGTGGAGTACCAAGTGTTTTTGAAGCAACGTTGTATTCACGGTCTGTAATAATAATGACAAGGTTACGAATAGATAACGCTACGCCAAGCCAACCAAATATTGTAAGTGATAATACAAGTCTTCCTTCAATTGAAA
This sequence comes from bacterium, assembly GCA_963651465.1. Lineage (GTDB taxonomy): Bacteria > Bacillota_I > Bacilli_A > RFN20 > CAG-826 > SUG2458. The sequence goes on along the minus strand of CAVJPS010000012.1, from coordinate 29,390 downwards.
TCCAAGAGAAAGAATCACGAATAATTGTAGCTAAGATTAAGTAAAGTAATAGTGATGGAACATTAGAAATTAAGTTATAGATTTCAATAAAAATTGCATCTAATTTCTTAAAATAGCCCCATGCTAAACCAACTAAAGTACCAACAACAGTAACAATAACAGATTCTAAAATACCTAAACCTAATGATTTCTTTGCAGATGCAAAGCATAGGAAGAATAAGTCACGTCCTATGCTATCACAACCAAATAGGTGTGACCAGCTAGGAGCAGTATGTGAACCATAACCTGCATTCATAATTTGCTCTTCAGTAACGTGAGGATTTAAATATCCTTCAGGTGTAAATAACGGAATAATAAATATTGCAAGTAAGAATAATACTAAGGATACTAAACCAACTCGTGCAGCAGGTTTTTTTAAGAAAACTCTTAAAACTGATTTCCAATATGAATAAGGTTCAGCAGCTAAATGTTCTGATTCTTTTTCATCGATATCGACGTGATAAAATAATTCATCTTCATTAATGTTATCTTCTTCAACTGTAGCTTCATTTGCAGAAGCAAGTTTCATCATTAATTTTTTCTTCATTTTAACACCTCCTAATCGCCTGCAAGTTTGATACGAGGATCAAACAAGATAGTTGTAAGGTCTCCTAATAAGAAGACAACCATTGATAATGCTGCGTAGATGAAAGTAACACTCTCAACAACTGGCATATCAAAATTACTAACACTTAAACTACTAGTTAATAAGAAACCAGTACCAGGGATAGCCCAAATCTTTTCAACGAAATAAGAACCAACTATAGCACCAATAAATGTTCCAGGAATGTTACGAGCAAGTGGAACAAATGCGTTTCTTAAAACATGAGTATACATAATACGGTTTTCTGAAAGACCTTTTGAACGAGCAAATTTAACATAATCTGAATTAAGTTCGTCGACCATAAATCTTCTTAACCAAATAATAACACCAGGAATTGATAAGAACGAGATACAGAATATTGCTGGAATAAGATCTTTAAATCTAGGATTACTTGCATCATATGTTAATCCTAAATCAAGGAATGCAAATGGACCATTATTATCGCCTAATATTCTTTGCATAAATAGGTAGAAAACTAATGATGGAATAGCATAGTTTAATACGATAAATACAGTACCTATTCTATCAGTGACGCCACCAGGCTTTTTAGCCATAGCAATGCCCCATGGATATCCAATAGCGTAAGTAATAACAATTGAAATTATAGAAATTTCAAAAGAAATACCCATACGTTCTTTAAAAATATCAGAAATATATTCGTTAGATCTATTTGAAATACCTAAGTATACAAAACCTTCCCAATATTCAAGAACTTCACCAGTATTGTTTGCTGATGTAACAACTGCAATTTTTTTATAGAATGGTAAAATACGATATAAGAAAGTACCTACAGATTCAAATATTGAAACACGAGTACCATCTGCGTGAACTCTACCTGCCTCAATTAATTCAGCACGAAGCCAGTTGTTAGCAACATTTTCACCATATTTACTCTTAAGTAAGCTATATTCTTGTATACTATAGAAGTTTGAATCAGGTAAAAGTGATAATAAACCTTTAATTAAAAATACAAGTAATAACAAAGTTAATAAAGTTGAGAGAATACGACGAACGAAATAACGAACTTTTTGTCCTCTCCAAAACGCCTTAAATGATCTCCATCTTCTAGAAGACTTTACTTTATTATTTTGTTTCTCTTGTTCGACGAAAGTAGGATCTTCTTTTAAAGAATGTAATTTCTCATGAATTTCTTCATTCTTTTTCTCATAATAATTTTTTACATTATCAACTTTAACATTGAACTCTTCTTTTTTATTAGCTTTTTCTTCTTTACTTAAAGCGTTGTATTCAGCTTTTAAAGCAGCTAATTCTTCTTTTCTTTTAACCTTCAGCTTTTTAAATTCAGCTTTTAGATTATTTTTGACCTCCAATAAGTCACTCTCATTGACTTTTGTTTCTGCCATAATGTATCAACTCCTTATATTATTATTATTATACACTATGATATTAATATTACAAGTTTTATTTTATTAATAAATAGAAAAAAGGATAGGTATATATACCTATCCTTATTTTGTAAAATCTACTAAGCTACTTCTTTATTTTTATAGAAGTTGTCAATAGTTGTACGTTGTTCTTTTGTAATAGCCTCAGTTGTAACAACAACATTCTTTAATTTGTCACCTGTTAAGCCATAGCCTGCAGAACCAGCTTGATGAGCAACTGTTCTTGAAACAACAGCTGAGTAGCCGTTAGCTTGTAAGAATGGAATAACAATACCTTCTTCATAAATTAATGAATATTCAGCTTCAGCAAATGCTTTGTAACGTTCAGCAAGTTTGTCACCATCAACAATAGCAGCTGCTTTTTGATATTTAGCATCGTAATCACCTAAGATTTCTTCTGCATAAGCAGCATTATTTTTGCCACCTAAGCCAATGTAATCTAATAATTCGCCGCCAAGAGCAAATGTGTGTAAGAATGTTTGTGGGTCAGCATAGTCAGGTCCCCAACCATTACCGAATTGAAGGTCATAGTTACAAGTACTCCAAGCCCATACCATATTTGTGTTAGAATCAGTTGGAACATTTTCATAAACTGTACATACGCCTTTGCCGTTTTCTCTTAATGCATCATACATAGCTGTTGTATAAGCACTATATGTTGCGTTTAATTCACCAATAGCATCAATTCTAATTGGGAAATCACTTTCTGTTAAGCCAGCAGCTAATAATTCAGTTTTAGCAGTAGCAAAGTATGCTTTTGATTTTTCTGCGTTATAAACGATATCTTGTTGAGCTTCAATACCGAATAATGAAACATCTGTACCGTTCTTTTCGTTGAAGATTTCTTGAACGAATTCTGTATAATCTTTACCATCTGCTGAACATAAGTTAGGAGATGTGTAAATACGTGTTAAGTAGTTGATCTTACCTGAATAAGATTCTAAGTACTTAGTAACATCAACACCGTAAAGAACACCTAAACGGAAGTTCTTATTAGCAAGAGCTTTCTTTGTAGCTGCTTTTTGTGCATCGGTTTTAGCATCTGCAGCTATTGTGTAATCAAATGTTGAACGATTGAAGTTAAAGTAACCAACATAAGTTGATGAACCTTTACCAATAACAGAGTTACAAATATCACTTGCTGGATTTTGAAGTGTACCTGTGCCACCTTCGCCACCTACAACATAGTTTTTCCAACCTTCAGCGTCGTTACTGTTAACTCCAAAGCTATCAATGACACCATTTTCAAACCATAAACGTGCAGTAGTATAGTCAGCAATTTCACTGTCTAAGTATTTTGAAACGACTTTATCAACATAAACGTGATCTTTGTCGTAATAAGATTTATTCTTTTCAAATTGAATGTAGTTACCAATGACATATTTTGTTGTACGGAAAGCACCGTTAACTAATAAATCATCAAATTTTTTACCAAATTGACTACCTTTTGAATTTAAGTAGTTGCCATCAACTGGTAAATATGGTGAGTATGTTAAACATGTTAAGAAATATGGCATTGCAATTGGTGTAGTATATTCAACTGTATATTGATCAACAGCTTTAATACCAACTGTAGAGAAATCTAAATCGTTAGTTTTATCGTCGTCTGAAAGTGAATCGTAGTATGCTTCAGCACCATTAATTTGTCCACAAACAATACCAACTGTTGCAGATGCATTAGCAGGATCTAATACATATTTAAGTCCATCAACGAAGTTTTGAGCAACAACTTCAGAATATTTTTCACCTGTTTTGTTATCTACCCAGTGGACGCCTTCTTTTAATTGGAATGTCCAAGTTTGAGTACCATCTGCGTTAACGACTGATTTGTAACCACGAGCAAGAGCACCGACAATGTTACCATACTTATCGTTTTCTACTAAGCCATCAACCATGTTAGCGTACCATTCTGAGTTCCATTGTGAACCATTTGTTAAGTAGTTAAGGTTGTCAGGTTCTGTAGAATAAGATTGTTTGTAAGTGTTTTTTGTGTTGAATGTTAAACCAGCATATGTATATTTACCATCGCTAGTTAACTTTGCATTTGAGTATTGATTTGCAAGATCAGTGTAACCTTCTCTTAAAGCAGTTTCAGCAACTTCTTCTACTAATTCGTTTCCGTTCTTATTAGATTTACAAGAAGCTAAACTAAATACTGCAAATGCAGATAAACCTAAAAGTAATGTCTTTTTAGTTTTCATAATAAAATCCTCCTTTAAAATTAAATAAATATCTTCTAAGAGGACCGCTTATGAACTAACGTCTTTAATCGTCGCCTCTTTAAAAGTTATTGCTTAAATTAAAATACAACCGAAACTCAAAGTCAATAAAAATTTTAAAAAAATGATGTAAGCGTTTTCATAAATTTTCAAATACTCGTTTGGTTCTTTTAAAAAAAAACGCCTAACATTTTTAGTTAAATGTGAATATTATAAAATTATATAATATATATTTTTAATGTTTAAATCCTTAATATTAACGTTAGTATCGATATTTTTTTATTCTATTTTATTATTTTTTTCCACACATATAAATCTCATATATTAATCATTTTTTCATTAAAATAAAAAAAGTTACGGCAAATAATCGTAGTTTAATATTTCATATTTTCTTAGTGGAAATCTGTTAATGTTATATCTTTTTAAACGTAAAAAGAATTTTAATTATGTTTTTACTTTAAAAAACGCAAAGAAAAAGATCTAAGTATAAAACTCAGATCTTAAGAAATCATGAACTAAATATTAGGTAAAGGTAGGTTTAGCTTTAGACAACTATTAAAGTTTATGGAAATCTAAAACTATGATTTAGCGCCCATGTTTTCTTTATTCAAAACTTACTATCAATAATAAATAGTAAGCCTTAAATCAATATTTACTTTATTAGTATAATATTAATAAAAATATAATCAAGCCTAATTAAAGTTTGCATATAGAAGATAATTTTCATTTAGAGTTTTAAAAGAAACAAATTCATGAGTCATAATGTCTTGAACTATTTCTTTGTTTTCGTTAAATGCTAAAACAAAACATTCAACTGGAAGAAAATATGAATAATAATTGTTATAATTTGAATTTTTATTATTCTCTACAATTGTTAATCTTAAATATTTAATAAACAATGCTACTTCAACATCTTCTTCTGTATTATCGCTAACATCACATTGTAATGTCTTATTTCCAAATAATCCTATTTTGCCAGATGAATTTATAGTATAACCGTAATTTTCTACAAAATACGAAGAATTATTTTGAATAAGAGAATTAGTTTCACTTTTTATTAACGAATTATTTTCATCCTCAATTTTAGTTTTATTCGTAGCGTACGAAGATAAATGATCTTCAAAATTAACATTTAGTTGAACAGTAAAAGAATTAATATTATGATATTCACCGATTAATGGTTCATAAGTATAAATATATGAGGTAGTATCGCTACACGGAGCATATACAACATATGTTTTATTATCAATATTGAATGATGAAACCACTTCTAAACTACCTGTAATAAATGTATCTGCATTGTCATGATAAGTTCCACCACAAGATGTTAAAAATAAAGACGTGCTGAAAAGAATCGTAGATAATTTAAGTAATGTCTCTTTTCGCATATAATCATCTCCTTTATTTTCTAGTAATAGTTCCCTCTGCACTACTTAATTGAGAATTAAAATCTATCTCAATATAATGACTGAAATCATCTATTAATTTAACTGGTTCAATATTAGTCGTAAATGTTGTTAAATTACTATTAATAGTTACTTTAGTAACTAAGTTAGCATAAGAAATTAATTTTGTCTCATCAGCTGTAGTGTAATATTTTGCAATAACAGAATAAGTTAAACTGAAACTTACATTAGGTGTATATGTTTGATCTTTATCAAAAGTAACCTCTGAAATAATTGCTAGATTTTCACCATTTGCAGTATATTTCTTATTAAAATTGAACGTAAAATATTCACTAAAATTACTACTATCAACAGTTATAGTACCTAAACTATCGTATTCATTTTTTTCTTTAACACTTTTATAGATTAATGATGAACTAAGTACAATAACAGTTAATACAAGCACACTACAACTAATTGATAACGCTAATAATTGTTTCTTATATGGATTTACTTTCTTTTTTTGGGATAATAACTCATCAACTGATACTTGTAAAACATTTGCAAGATTTTCTAATAAAGAAATATCTGGTAATGTTTCACCAGTTTCCCACTTAGAAACAGCTTTATTTGTAACACCTAGTTTATACCCTAATTCTTCTTGTGTTAAACCTATTTCAATACGTCTATTGTAGACGAATTCACCAAATTTAAATTTATCCATTGTTCCCCTTCCACCTTTACTATAAAATAATTTCTAAAAAATGTTTCTAGAACTATATCTCTTGTTAAGAGAATACATAATTTTATTCAATCGTATTTATTTTATCATACGAAAATCTTTTAATAAATAGTCGCCAAAACCATATAAATTTGTATTTTTTTTGTTTTTTAAAGATAATTTAATTATCTTTTGGTATAATAAGGTAAATTTAAAATGTGTGATATATCTAATTTATAAGGAGGGCTAACAATGGATGAATTTAATGAAGCTCGAAATCATATTAATGAAATTGATAAAAAAATGATTGAATTATTTGAAGAAAGAATGCAAAATGCAGCAATCATTGCTCAATATAAAAAAGATAACAATTTACCTATTTTAGATAAAAAACGAGAAGAAGAATTAATAAAAAGTAATTGCGCTTTACTTAAAAATAATGAATTAATTTCTTATTACAATAAATTTTTAAAAAATATATTAGATATTTCTAAATCTTATCAAAACGATTTAATTAATGAAAATAAATCAAATATCATAACAATAAAATTACATGAATCATATGATTGTATAATCGACGATAATATTTTAAACAAAGCATCTACTCACTTAAATTTGAAACGAAAAGTTCTTATTTTAACAGACGATCTTGTTCCATCAACATATAGCCAAGTTGTATGTGATCAATGTGAAAACGGGTATATTTTTACAATGAAACACGGTGAAAGCAACAAAACATTAATAACATATCAAAATATTCTTTATTTCTTAGCTCAAAACCATTTTACAAGAACTGATGCTATTGTAGCAGTTGGTGGTGGTTTAGTTGGTGACGTAGCTGGATTTGTTGCTTCTACATATATGCGAGGTATTGATTTTTACAATATCCCAACTACATTATTATCACAAGTAGATTCATCAATAGGTGGAAAAACTGCTGTTAATCTTAATAATGTTAAAAATATTGTTGGTTCATTCTATCAACCAAAGAAAGTATTAATTGATCGAACTTTATTAAAAACATTATCTGAACGATTACTTCATGAAGGATTAGTTGAAGCATTTAAAATGGGAATGACACATGATTCATCTCTTGTAGATTTAATTTTAAACTCTAATGATATTTACCACGATTTAAATGAAATTATAACGAAATCATTAATGATTAAGAAAAATATTGTAGAGGAAGATGAAAAAGAATCTTCATCAAGACGTTTATTAAATTTCGGTCATACTTTTGGACACGCAATTGAAGCTTTATCAAACGGTGATTTATATCATGGTGAATGCGTTGGAATTGGTATGCTATATGTTACTAAAGGTGAGGCAAAAGAAAAAGTACTTCAATTTTTAAATAAGTATAACTTACCAAAAGAAACTTCATTCAGTATTGATGAATTAATTAATTTAATTAAAATTGATAAAAAAGCAAATGGTGATTATATTTCCATAGTTTGTATGAAAGAAATCACAAAGCCTCAAATTATAAAAGCAAAAATTAGTGATTTGCAAGAACTAGTCTTAGGAGGAAACTTATGAGAAATGTTTTAGGAGAAAATTTAACTCTAACATTATTTGGAGAAAGTCACGGACCATATATTGGCGCAACTTTAGATGGTTTTCCCGCTGGAATCAAAGTAGATAAATCGTTTATTAATGATTTCTTAAGTAAAAGGCGTCCAAATGGCAAGACAGATACATCACGAATAGAAAATGATAATTATCAATTTATTAGTGGAATATTTAATGATATTACAACAGGAGCTCCAATTACTGTAATTGTTCCTAACGAAAATGTTAAAAGCAAGGATTATGATGAATTAAGTAATTCACCTCGTCCTGGTCATGCAGATTACACTGCTCACATTAAATATGATGGATTTGAAGATTATCGTGGTGGAGGACATTTTTCAGGTAGAGTTACTGTTGCTATTGTAATTCTTGGCGCTCTAGTAGTTTCTGCATTACATAATAAAAACATTGAAATCGGTACACATATTTTAAGATGTGGAGAAGCAAAAGATTCTAATATTAAATCAATAAAAGATATAGAAGCAATTAATAAAAAAGAATTTCCTGTTCTCGACGATATTGTTGATAATATTATTAACGAAATAAGTAACGCTCAATCTAATAACGACTCTATTGGTGGAATAACCGAAACTGTAATTTACGGTGTACAAGCCGGTATTGGTGAGCCATGGTTTTCTAGCGTTGAAAGTCTAATATCAAAAGCATTATTTGGTATAGGTGGCATTAAGGGAATTGAGTTTGGTGAAGGATTTAATTTTGCTAATCTATCTGGTAGTACATCAAACGACCAATTCAATGTAATTAACAATAAAGTCTTTTTAGAAACCAACCATAATGGTGGAATCAATGGAGGTATTACCAATGGTATGCCAATAACATTTAATTGTGCTATTAAACCTACTCCATCTATTTCTAAAGAACAAAAATCTATACGATATGATAATAATAAACAGGTTGATTTAGAAATAAAAGGACGTCACGATCCTGCAATTATTAGACGCATTTGTATAGTTATTACAAGTTTAACTGCTATTGTTTTATTAGATTTATTATTGACACGATACGGACAAAATTATCTTAAATAAAAGATTTTTTAACCAAGAAAGGAGATGATTATATGTTATATGGATTAATAGGTGAACATTTAAAACATAGTTTTTCAAAAGATATTCATGAAGAATTATCTAATGAAAAATATCAATTAATTGAATTAGCACCTAGTGAAGTTAAAGATTTTATATTGTCAAAAAAATATAAAGGATTAAACGTTACAATTCCATACAAACAAACAGTTATTCCTTTTCTTGATGAAATAGACGATGCTGCTTTACAAATTGGAGCTATAAATACAATTGTTAATAAAGACAATAAATTAATTGGTTATAATACTGATTATTTAGGCTTTATTGAAATGTTAAAGTACCATAACATAAATGTTACAAATAAAAATGTTTTAGTTCTCGGTACTGGAGGAGCTTCAAAAGCAATAGAAATTGCTCTTATTAAATTAAAAGCACACAAGATTACTAAAGTATCTACTCATCCTCACGATAATATCATAAGTTACGAAGAAGCATTAAATTTACAAGATACAAACATTATTGTTAATACTACCCCTGTTGGTATGTATCCTAATAACGAAGACTTAATAATTTCTCTTACAAATTTCAAAAATTTAGAAGCGGTAGTTGATATTATATACAATCCTATAAAAACAAAATTAATAATTGAAGCTAATAAACTAAATATTAAGGCTATTTCAGGGCTTTACATGCTTGTCGCACAAGCTTTATACGCTTCTATGTATTTTCACAATATTAAAATACCAAGTGAAAGAATAACTAAAATTTATAAAAGAATACTAAATGAAAAACAAAATATTGTTTTAATTGGAATGCCTTCATCAGGTAAATCAACAATTGCTAATTTATTAAGTGAAGAACTAAAAAAAGAAGTATTTGATACAGATAATTTAATCGCAAATCAAATGAAAATTAATGTTGATGAATATATTAAACGTGAAGGTATTGAAAAATTTAGAGAATGTGAAGAAAAAATAATTAAAGAAATAAGTAAGAAACAAGGTATTATCATTTCAACTGGTGGTGGAGCAATCTTAAAATCTTCTAATATAGATTCATTATCCCAAAACGGTATAATTATTTTTATTGATCGTCCATTACCACTTCTTACACCAACTAAAGATAGGCCTTTATCAAGTAATAAAGTTGAATTACAAAAGCGATACGAAGAACGTTATAACAAATATCTAGATGCTGCTGACATTGTAATAAAAAACGATTCTTCTCTTCACAACGTTATTTCAAAAATAAAAAAGGAGATTTATTAATGAAGAAGATTTTAATAATAAATGGCCCTAATATTAATATGTTAGGAATTCGTGAACCAGAAATATATGGTAAAGAAACGTATCAAGATTTAATTGATATCGTTTCTACATTTGCAACAAATAACAATTTAAACGTTATGTTTTATCAATCTAATCACGAGGGAGATTTGGTTGATAAAATACAACAAGCTTATTTTTCAAAAATTGATGGTATCGTTATTAATCCTGGAGCATACACACATACATCTATTGCTCTATTAGATGCTTTAAAAGCTGTTAATATTCCTTTTGTAGAAGTTCATATTTCAAAATTAGACGAACGTGATGATTTCCGTCAAATATCATATATTAGACCTTATGCTTTAAAAACTATTATCGGTCACGGCATTAAAGGTTATGTTGAAGCACTTGAGTGTTTTATAGAAAGATAGGTGAATCTTATGATTGCAGACATTGCACCGAGTAAAATGAAAGGTGTCATTACTCCACCTTCATCAAAAAGTTATGGTCATCGTTTATTAATTGCTGCATCTTTACAAAACGAAGATGCTGTTATTGAAAACGTTAATCAAAGTAACGATATTCGAGCAACAATTGAATGTTTAGAAGTATTAGGAAAAGAAATCCACATTGAAAATTCTAATGCTATTATTAAAGGTCAAATTGTACCACAAGAAACTTTAGAATTTACAGTGCTAGAGAGTGGTAGTACTTTTAGATTTTTTATTCCTATCGCTTTAGTATATTCTAGTCACGTTATTTTCCACACTTCCCCTCGTTTACTTGAAAGAGGAATTGAAGTATACGAAAACGTTTTTGAAAAGATGGGAATTAAAGTTATTAAAACAAACAATACTGTTGAATTTATTGGTCAACTCAAACCTGGCAATATAGAAATTCCTGGAAACATATCAAGTCAATATGTTACTGGTTTCTTATTTGCATTACCACTTTTAAAAGCAAAATCAACTTTAAAAGTATTAGAGCCAATTGAAAGTAGTAATTATATTGATATGACACTTGATACCTTAAAAAAAGCAAGCGTTTTATTTGATAAAGATTATGAAAAACACATATATAACTTTACTCCTAAAATGGAATTCAAACTTAAAACGGGAAAGGTAGAACCAGATTATAGTAATGCTGCTTTCCTTGAAGCTTTAAATTATATTGACGGTGAAGTTGAAGTACAAGGTTTTAATGTTAATTCATGCCAAGCTGATACTTCTTATTTAGAATTTTTTAAGCAACTTAAAAATGGTCATCCTACTATTAATATTCAAAATAATATTGATTTAGGACCAATTCTATTTGTTGTTGCAGCTTTAAATAATGGTGCAATTTTTGAAGGTACTAGACGATTAGCAATAAAAGAAAGTCATCGTGCACTTGTTATGCAAGAAGAATTAGCTAAATTAGGTATTGAATTAATTGTTAAAGAAAATAGTGTTGAAATTGTTAAAGGTGAAATTACATCACCAACTGAAATACTAGAATCTCATAATGATCACCGAGTTGCAATGTCACTTGCTGTTTTATTATTAAAATATGGTGGATCAATTAATAACTTTGAAGCAATTAATAAATCTTATCCAACATTTATAAATGATATCCGTCATTTGAAAGGTCAGGTGCATGTCCGTGATAAATAAAAACTCAAATATTTTAATTGTTGGATTAGGTTTAATTGGTGGTAGCTACGCACAAGGCTTAAGTGATGCTGGTTTTAATGTTACTGCCATAGACATTAATAAAGATACATTAGATTACGCACTAGAAAAAAAGATTATTTCAAATGGTTATTTGGAAGCAAATAAAGAAAGTATTGGTAATGCTGATATTATTATATTCGGTTTATACCCTAGCGAAATCTCAAATTGGTATCAAAAAAATTTCAGATATATTAAAGAAGGTGCTCTACTATTAGATGTAGCAGGTGTTAAATGTTCTTTTATATATGAAATACAAAATTTATTACGACCAGATTTAGAATTTATTGGAACTCACCCAATGGCAGGTCGTGAAGTATATGGAGTTCGTAACTCAAATAAAAATCTATTTGTAGGAGCGAATTTAATTATCACCCCTACAAATAAAAATACACAAAAAGCAATAGACACGATTAAAGAAATAGGAAACATACTACGTTTTAAAAATATCGAATGTTTAACTCCTGAAGAGCACGATGATATGATTGGCTTCTTATCTCAATTAACACATATTATTGCTATTAGTTTAATGACATCAAAAGAATGTACTCACTTTAATAAATTCACAGGAGACTCATTTAGAGATTTAACACGTATTGCTCGAATTAATGAAAATATGTGGAGTGAATTATTCATAGAAAATAAAGATGTTCTAATTAATCAAATTGACATTTTCACCAAGCAAATGGATAATATTAAACAAGCACTAATAGATAACGATGAAGAAAAATTAAAAGAAATCATGCGCCTATCTACTTCCCGTCGTGCTTATTTTGATAAATAAGGAGGGCTTGTTTATGAATATGGTATTTAAGCGTAAATTACCTATTCCTCAAGAAATTAAAGAAATGTATCCTCTTGATGAAGAAGGTAAAAAAATAAAAGCTCAAAACGATGACGAAATTCGTCAAATATTCTTAGGTGAAAGTAATAAATTATTACTTATTATCGGCCCATGTAGTGCCGATAACGAAGATAGTGTAATTGACTATATTAAAAAATTAAGAACTGTTCAAGAAAAAGTTAATGATGTAATCAAAATTGTTCCTCGTATATACACAAATAAACCACGTACAACTGGAGCTGGTTATAAAGGAATGTTACATCAACCAAACCCATTAGCAGATCCCGATATGTTAAAAGGCCTTATTGCAATTCGTAAATTACATTTAAGAGCAATAAACGAAACTGGTTTCTCTTGTGCTGATGAAATGTTATATCCTGAAAACCATCGCTACTTATCTGATTTATTATCATATGTAGCAGTTGGAGCACGAAGTGTTGAAGACCAACAACATCGATTAACTGCAAGTGGCATTGAACTTCCTGTGGGAATGAAAAACCCTACTTCTGGTGATATAAGTGTTATGATGAACGCCATTATGGCTGCTCAATCTAAACATACTTTTATATATAGAGGTTGGGAAGTTGATACTAACGGTAACAACTTCGCTCATGCTATTTTAAGAGGATATGTTAATAAACATGGACAATCTATTCCAAATTATCATTACGAAGATTTAATTCATTGCTGTGAAGTATTTGAAGCTAATCCTAATATTAAAAATCCTGCTATTATAGTCGATTGTAATCACTCTAATTCTAATAAACAATTTAAAGAACAAATTAGAATTGCTAAAGAAGTTTTACACAGTATGAGACACTGTGAAAAAGTTAATAAAATGGTTAAAGGTTTAATGATTGAATCTTATATTGAAGAAGGAGCCCAAAAAATCGGTGAAGGAATTTATGGTAAATCAATTACTGATCCTTGCTTAGGTTGGTCTGATACCGAAAATTTAATATTAGAACTCGCAAATCAATTAAGAGAAAATAAACATGCATAATCAATATGCATGTTTTTATTTTATATATATCTTAATAAGTGTCAGTATTGTCACTTTCTCTTTTATATTGGTCAATAGCATCCATAATCATTTTTTGTTGGCGTCTTTTACGTTGCTTGATAACATAACGTAATAAATAAATTAATGCAATAATAATACCAATATTAATTAAGAAGCAAATATAGTGACCAAAAATTGATAAAAATGCTTGAGTGAATGTTGATGAAGTATTTCTATAACTATTACTATTAAATGTGATTTCTATAGTAGCGTATTCAACTTTATAATCAATATCTGCCATTTCTTTTTCAACATAAGCAAGAGTATATTTTGAATCTTTTAAATCTTCTTCTAGATTATTTTTATCTGAGTTAGATAATTCATTATTATTATTAAGTTCATTTTCAATAAATGTAATTCTTTCTAAAAGTGTTTCTTTTTGATTAAGTAATTTTTTATAACTGTTAGTAACTTTTTCTGATGAAAAGTTTTTTTCTGAAGCCATATCACTATTATCAACAATTGTTGCAAAATTAACAAAAGAGGAGGAAGGAATACGATATATATAATTACAGTAATTATAATTAAAATTTTCATTTATTGATTGTACATAACCACCAGCATCCATAACTAAATTATAAATTTCCTTATGAAGAGTATCGTAATTATCAATATCAAATTCATATGAAATATAATAAATGACTTTATAATTATCTTCACTGTCGTTTACCACTTCAATATTATAGTTTCCATTTTCTTCAAAACATTGACTTTCATCTTCGTATGTTATTTCTCCTTTAGCATTCGAGCATGCTGTCATTATATATCCACCAGCTAAACATAAGCATAATAATAAACCTTTTTTTATACTATTTTTAATGCTCATTTTTTGACCCTCCTTGATATTGCTACCTTTCCTACTTTTATTGTATTCAATATATATATAATTGTTGCTAGAACTATATCTCCGCATAAGAGAATAATGTTTCTCGCATTAAGAGAACACTATCAAATATAAAAAAAGTAGTATTTTAGGAAACACTACTTTACGTTTGTTTATTTTTAAGTTTATATACTTTTTTAAGATTTCTAACCAAAAAAAATATAATAAATATTTACATAAATAATGATTTAAACTTTTTAATATCTTTTTTTGAATACCATTCGCTATCTATTTGTAAATTTAATAAGTTAGGGTTTTTGTCGTAAGTATATATATTTAAAAAACCATTAGCAAACATTTTTTTACTAAAAGTTACTTTTTCAATATTTTCTAAAGGTAATGTAAAAACTAATTCCTTATGATTATTTCCGTGACTAATATAGAATTCAATATTATCTAGATACATTGCTCCACCATTTTGAGTATTAAGCTCCATATAGCACATATGATCAGTATTTGGTAATCGTAATTTAATAATAATAGGTTTTAATTTCATAGTTATTTCTCATTTTCATCTGATACTTCTTCAATATTATTATTTTCTTCTATTGCGATATTTTCTTCTACTTTTTTAGCTTTAGTAGGTTTATGAATAATATCCGAAACATCATGAAGAGAAATAAAAGCTTCATCGTCTATACTATGAACTATCTCTTTTAAATTGCTAATTTGGAATCTATTAATAATAAAATATAAAATATGTTTTTCATCTTTTGAATATCCTCCTATTGCATCCACAATAGTTCCACCAGCTTTAAATTTTAAAGATAATGCATCGGATATTTCTCTCGGTTTTGAAGTAACTATCATAGCACACTTAGAGCGATCAAAACCTTCGGTTATATAATTAATAGTTTGAGAACCAACAAAATAAGTAACAATAGAATAAAGAGGTAATTCCCAGCTATTAATAACTATTCCACATATGATGTATAAAATGATATTAAATATGAATGAAAAAGTACCAATTGATATACCAATCTTCTTTGCAAAAACTACTGATAAAACATCTAATCCATCAATTGCGCCTCCAAATCTAATAGTAAGTCCACTACCGATACCAGATATTAAACCACCAAATAATGCACATAATAATAAATCAGTTCCAGCTAAAGGAGACATAAAATTAACGTCAATTGGGAAAACATATGAGATTAAATAAGAAAAAATAGAATATATTAAAATGGCAAATATTGAATATATAGTAAACAATATTCCTTGTCTTTTAAGTCCAAATATAAAAATTGGAAAGTTTATAACAATAAGAAAAACAGACATAGGTAAAAAACTTGGAGTAACTTGATCTAGTAACATAGATAAACCTGATACCCCACTATCGTATAGTTTTACTGGATACAAAAAGCATGTAACACCGAAAGCATTAATAATACCAGCTATAGTAAGAAATATGAAATTTTTAAACTTAATACCTTTTAATTCTTCTTTAATAATATCTTTTGTTTTACCCATATTTGCCTCCTTAAATATCTTATAAATTTATTATACATTTTTTATAAGTTTATTCATCAATTTAATGTACATAAAATACAAAAAATGCACCTGTAGGCAATATTATTCGCTTAAAGGTGCATTTTGTTTATTATTATTCTTTTTGTTTTAACCACCAAATTATATTACTCTTCTTAATTTTTCTTAAGCTTAAGAAAATAGTTAAAGATAAAATTCCTAATCCCATTAATGTTGCTAATAATAAGCCTAAAATAGGATATGTTAATATAATGGATACACTTGTTAAATTTGAAGCGATGGATTTATTAAATAAATGGTTAACAGGTATAATAAGTATCGAACTAAGAATTATAGAAATTCCTAGTATAAATATATTATTTAATAAGATACTATTATTAATTTCTCTTTTAGTAAAACCTAAACATAATAGAGTTACAATTGTTGATTTCTTTTTACTATAAAGTGATAGTAAATCTTTAATTAAGATAATAAGTAATGCGGTATAACAAACAAAGCAAACTATTGTTCCTAATAAAGCATAGCTTTCAAAATTATCTTCAAAATTTTCAATATAAGAAGATGCATAGCATCTAACTACAAAGCCTTTCGATCTAACTTTTTTTATGTTTTCGTAAGTGTTTTTAATAAAGAATATCGAACCGTTGTAATAATTTGTCGCAACGTCGAAAGCCAGATTATATGAATCGTTATCTAAGAAATAGAAATTGTAATCCTTGTAAATCGAATCTTCTTTAAACTCATAAAATCCAACAATAGTTACAGATTCAGTAATAGCTTTATAATTAAAATTAACACCCAAAGCATTAAATCCAAAATCATAAGGGTTTATACCTATGTCCATTGTTTTTAAATCATATGTAGTATTTAATGAAAAATAACCACTTTTTGAATAACCGAAATATACTAATATTTCATCTTTTTTAACTGGTGCTCTACCTTGTGTAATGTTTATTTCATTATTAAACGCTTCATAATTAGCAACAGTTACCAATTTTTCTTGGTCTTTAATAGCTATACCACCATTGCAAATATATCCAATATCTTTATTAAACTCAGTTGAAATTAAGTATACTCTTGTAAATTGTGAAGAAATAAATTTCAATTTATAAAAATCATCATAAGATGACCAGTTATCATCAGTATATATAGTTTTGTATACTCCAACAATATCAACTACAATATATGAATTATCAAAGAACTTTACTATTGGAATAGACAATGTAGTTGGTTGATTTAACATCATGTAAACATAATCTGATACGATACATTCATTATTATTAGATGGCATTCTACCTTGAACTAAATCAACATCAATTGAATTATATTGAGGGTTAATGATTAATGAGTAACTATGATTGTAAGTTTCTTGAGTTCTAGGCAATTTAACATTAACTTCATAAAATCTATCAATTTCAACTTCTTCATCTATTTTTGATTTATAAAAATAGTCGCCGTTCCTACCAAGATAATAAATATAAGAATTTGGTTCATTTGAATTCAAAGTATGTAAATAAAACACTTTATTTATATCTACAGTTATTGCACCAAATAATACTGACGTAATAACAGTAGTTATAGTCAATAATATTCCCATAAAAATATCATTAACTTTCTTTTTAGATAAAAGTTTTTGTAATAAAAAGTTAATTTTAAATTTCTTATTTTTGGTTTGAACTTCACGATTAAAATTAATATCGTTATTTAATTCAATATTTTCTATAGCTTTTTCTTTTTTGTTAATAATACGACCATCTTTTATTTCAATTAATGTATCATAATATTTTTCACAAATTTCAGGATTATGAGAAACAACAATTACTGGAACATTTTTAGAAATAGTTTTAATTAAATCCATAATTTGCATGGTGTTCTTACTATCTAAATTACCAGTCGGTTCATCAGCAATAACTAATTTTGGTTTTTTAATCAAAGATCTAACAATAGCTACTCTTTGTTGTTGACCACTAGATAAGAATTTAACTTTCTTTTCTAAAACTTTTGTTAAGCCAGTAATCTCTAATAAATAATTAAGATATTCTTGATCTATTTCATCAAAGCAACCTAATTTGATATTCTCATATACAGAAAATTCCTCAAACAATTTGAAATCTTGAAATATAAATGAGATATCATTTCTTCTTATATTTTCTATTGTTTTTAAATCAGCATCAACAATAGATTGACCATTAAATAAATATGTTCCGTTATCAAATGAATCTATTAAGCCAATTACATTTAATAATGTTGTTTTACCACAGCCACTTTCGCCTTTAATAATGTAAAGACCTTTATCACTAATATTTAAATTTATATCAAAAATGCCAACAGGTTCATCATTGTTATCATATATTTTATTTAAATTTGATATTTCTATCATATGTTATCCTCCAATTAGCCAATGAAAGTTATTAAAGTACTATAATCATTAGCGTTATTCCCATAAGTATTTCGATAAGTAATTTCAGGTCCACTAACCTTATTTTTTCCAGTTATAAATTGAAAGCCAGCATTTCCCATAAAATCAATAGTATATGAGCCACCACTTCTAACACTAAATATAACACTACCATTTTGCTCACTAGTTCCACTCATATGCCATGATTTATCAGCAGTACCATTTATATTATAAGTAAATAATGTTGAAACTTGATTTAATGTTTTATCAACATAACTTATAAAAGAATAGTCGCCAACTTCAACTAAATTAGTACTATACGATGTTGCACTTGTATATGAATAAGTATAGTTTAAATTTCCCGAAACTCCTTGAGTACCGGTTTCAGCCCCAACTCCTAAACTATGACCATTAGTTTCTGTAAATGTAATCATTTTATTACATTCAGTTTTAGGACTTACTTCAAGTAAATATATATCATGCCATAATTCACTAGTTGAATCAGGTTTATTATGTTCAATTGTTACTCCTGCCCATGCAAACTTTGTATAAGGTAAATAGTCTCTTTTAAGAAAATGGTCAAATTCAAATGTATAATTTTGAAACGGCAACAATGATATATTATAAAATAATTGATATATATTATAATTAGGTTTATCGCCTACAATACCATTCACTTTTAATAACATACATGAGAATTGAACCTGTCCAACCTTCTTAGAAGAATAAAAAAGTGAAAATACTTCTTGTCGTATAGAATCCGAGGAATAAATGAATTTACAATCTTTTTATCAAAAGTTTTACTTGGTACATTACTGTAAAATTCATCATCATATTTGATGAAGGGAAACTTTTCACTTCTATGAACTGCTTCTAGTATTTGTCTTCCAATATTTATCTCACAGTCACTATGCATTCCTACAGTATTAAGAACAAATAAAGAACACATAAAAAACTTTTTATAATTTTTATTTTTCATTTGTATATCTCTTTCTATTGACTTATTTAACTAGTATATAAAAATCAACGTATTAATAATAACAATAATAATAACGATACACAATACTTTATTTGCTTTTTTCAAAAACCACATCAAAGAAATTTTTATACTTAAATATAATAATTAACTATTTCGTTAATTCAATTTTAATAGCCAAACACAATACATGAGTTGCGATTTTTAATTCATCAAGAGTAGGAAATGATGGAGCAATTCTTATATTGCTATTATTAGGATCTTTGTGGTATGGATATGCAGATCCTGCTGGTGTTAAAGTAATACCGCATTCACTACATAAAGATACTATTTCTTTTGCGTGTCCTGGTACTTCTAAGGATATAAAATAACCACCGTGAGGCTTAGTCCATTTAACCTTATCACCAAATTCACTTAATTCTTTTTCAAACATATCTTCTATTAATTCAAACTTAGGACGTAAAATATCTGCGTGTTTTTTCATATGTTCTTTTATACCATCTAAGTTTCTAAAATATCTAACATGTCTTAATTGGTTAACTTTATCATGGCCAATTGTTTGATATGATAAATGTTTTTTTAAATCTTCAATATTAGCTTTAGAAGCTGCTAAAGCTGCAATACCAGAACCCGGAAAAGATATCTTACTTGTAGAAGTAAATTTATATACTAAATCAGGATTTCCAGCTTTTTCACATTCTGATACTAGTTCAATTAAATAATCTTGATTATCGTCATATAAATGATGAACAGAATATGCATTATCCCAATAAATACGAAAATCAGGAGCAGCAGGTTTTAAACGTGCAAATCTTTTAACTACTTCATCACTATATGTAATTCCATTAGGGTTACTATATTTAGGAACACACCAAATACCTTTTATATAAGGATCTTTAGATACTAAATCTTCTACCATATCCATATCAGGTCCATTATCGTCCATTGGAATATTAATCATTTCGATACCAAAATATTCTGTAATTGCAAAATGACGATCGTAACCTGGTACACAACATAACCATTTAACTTTATCTAATTTACACCATGGAGTATTACCCATTACTCCATGTGTCATTGAGTGACTGATACAATCAAACATTACATTTAAACTAGAATTACCATAAATAATAATATGGTCACTTGGAACTTCAATAATATCACCTAATAACTTTTTACATTCTTCAATTCCACCTAAAACCCCATAACTACGGCAATCAATTCCGTCCTCGCACTTTAGTTCAACTGAAGAACTTAACACATCCATCATTCCCATAGATAAATTAAGTTGTTCAACACTTGGCTTACCACGTGCCATATTAAGATTAAATTTCTTCTCTTTATAACAATTGTATTCCTCTAATACCTCTTTAATATTAGTCATATAATCACCTTCATTTTTTCCTTTATATATAATTAATAATATTTTATATTTATTAGTATGGTATTTCAAATAAATAATAAATATATTATTTTGATAGATAATTCAAAATAACGAAAATTTATAGATAAAAATTATGTAAATAACTAATAAAATTACTTATTAATAACACTTTTCCCCGATAATAAACTTTATAATATAGATGATATTATACAAATAATATAAAGATTGGAGAAAGTATATATGGATAATCTATTTACAGCTATAACATATCTTTTTGTAGGTTCAGCTATATTTTTAATCGGTATGAACCTTATGACATCAGGACTAAAAAAATCTACTGGCAAAGGTGTTAAAAAACTATTTAAAAAGATCCAAAATAGTCGTATTGCCGGTATTGGAATAGGTGCTGCTATTACAGGATTAATTCAATCTAGTGCAGCAACATGTATTATGACTATTGGTTTTGTTGCAACAGGTGCTATGACATTATACCAATCATTTTCTATTGTAATGGGTGCTTTCTTAGGTACTACCGTTACCGGTTTATTAGTTTCCCTTTCGTCATTCTCTATTTCTAATTATTTAATGTTACTAGCCTTTATTGGTGTTGTTATGATGTTCTTTAAAAATGATTTAGTAAAAAATCTTGGTGAAATATTCGCAGGATTAGGCACATTATTCTTTGGGTTAGAAGCATTAAAAGATGGCTTTGCATATGAACAAATAAATACATTTTGTTCTAACCTATTCACAAGTGTAGACTTCCCTCCATTATTATTATTAATAGGAGTAGTAATAACAGCTATGGTTCAATCTTCAAGTGCAACTATAGGTATTATTATTGTAATGATTTCTAATAATGCTTTAGATTTTGCTAGTGGTATATATATTGCAATAGGTGCTACTATTGGTAGTGTTGTAACTACTTTGTTAGCAACAATAGGAAGTAACACTAACGCAAAAAGAGTTGGTTTCTTTGCATTATTTAATAGAATAGTATCAGGCTTAATTGGTATTATAGTATTTTGGATATTTGAAACTCCTTTGACTAATTTCTTTACCACATCATTTTCTAGTAATGGGTTTGCGTTAGCTCTCTTTACTATTATCTATAATATTATTTCTATTATTATATTCTTCCCACTTATTAAATATGTTGTTAAATTATCAGAAATTGTTATTAAAGATAAAGATGAAATAAAACAAAAACAAGCTTTAAAATATATTGATGATCATATTTTAAAAACTCCTTCACTAGCGTTACTTCAAACTAAAAAAGAAATTGAAAATATGGCTAATCTAGCAATGGAAAACTTTAATCTAGGTTACAATATGATGATGAACTTAGATACATCACGAATAAATGAATTAAATGAAAAAGAATCATCTATTGATTATATTAATCTTTCTATTACTAACTATTTAATAAAGTTATCTCCAGGGTTAGATGTAACTCAAGAAAAAATTGTTGGTGGATATTTTCATACTATTAATGATATTGAACGTATTGGTGACCACGCTTCTAACTTTGCTATAATGGCTACACAAATGAAGGAAGAAGATCTTTCATTTAGTGATAATAGTAAAGAAGAACTTCTTGAAATGTATAATATAGTTAATACTATGTATACTTTGGCTATTAAATTATTTGATGTTCATCGTAATAACAATACAGAACTAATAAATGAATTACATGATTTAGAAAGTAAATGTGATATGTTAAAAGATCAATTAAGCACAGCTCATTATAAACGTCTTAAAAATGAAGAATGTGTTATTGAGATATCGCCTTTCTATACTTCTCTAGTTAGTGAACTAGAAAGAATTGCGGACCACTTAACTAATATTGGTTATTCATTTATCATCCCTACAGGTGACGACCCAATTGAATAATAAGCAAACTAAAACTCCTCACGATTATATTTGTGAGGAGTTGATTTTTTTTTATTATATTTTTTTAATAATCACAATCTTCGTAATCTGTACGGATATTGTGAATTAATACGAATGGGAATGATACTCCACCAAGTAACATACATAATATGATAGCAAGGATTAACATAACAACACCTACTAGGAAGCCTATTATTGCAAAAAATATTTTCATACAAATAACCCAAATAATTCCATCTATGCTCCATTCAAAGATAAGACCTGGCCATCTAATAGAACGTGATGCACACCATTCAAATACATCACCTAAGTATGAACCTGATAAAATACAGTAAATCATACCAAATATTGCATAGCCGCCAACAATACTTGTAGTAATTGCTGCGCCCGTACCCATTCCAAACCATTCTGGGTATGATAATGTAGCCCATAATAATAGACCTAAGGTAACTAAACCTGCTGCAATACTCCAACCATAGCATACCCATCTTGCGTGAGTATCTTTTTCTTCAACATTTTTAGGACTATCGCTAGAAACAACAATTTCTTCTACTTTATTATTAGAATCATTATACGAATCAACAGCAGTATTTGAAAGCTCTTTATTTAGTTCATTACTAGAAGATGATTCTAAAGAGTTATTAGTTACATTAACATTAGGATTATCATTTTCTTCCACTAATAAATAATCTAATGAACATTCAAAGTAAGTAGCTAATTTTCTTAAAGTTGATATATCTGGTTCATTAATATCGCTTTCCCATTTACTAACTGTTTGGAAAGATACATTTAATTCATCAGCTAAATCCTTTTGAGTAACTCCTTTCTCGTTTCTCAAATATTTTAATTTTTGTCCAATTGTCATACAAACCCCTCCTTGACAAAATATATTTGCAAATCTATCTTTACATATAAAATCAAATGTTTAAATATCTAAAAAAGCGAATTACTCGCCAAAAAGTAGAATTTAGACAATTCGGTAATTTTTTGCATATTTTTCTTGTTGAATTAAAAAAACTATCTAAAAAAGCGAATTTTTATAAAATCATATATATAAAGTATGTAAGTATGCAACTGTATTTTATAAGTCAAATCGTTAGTATACTATACCAAAAAGAGAATTATTAATCATTTAACTTCTTCTTAAATGTAGCAGGATTACCACAATAGAATGAATCTGGTGGTACATCTTTAGTTACTACACTACCAGCACCTATAACACTATTTTTTCCTATTGTTACTCCTGGTAATATAACAACGTTAGATGCTATCCAAACATTATCTTCTATTATAATAGGAAGATTACGTTGATTATTTGAACTTAATCTATCTTTTGCATTCATTGGATGTAATGCGGTAGCTAATGTACAATTAGGTCCTATTAAGACATTATTACCAATTGTAATCTTTCCATCATCAACTAAGGTTAAATTAAAGTTAGCGTAAAAATTATCACCAACGAAACAATTCTTACATCCAAAATTAGAATGTAATGGTGGTTCTATATAAGCATTTTTACCAATAGATCCAAACATATTATTTAATAATTTAGATCTTTTCTTTAATCCGGTTGGACTAGCTTTAGTATTATTAAACTTATTAACAATATTAATACATTTAAGTTGATAAGTAATAATATCTTTATCACCACAGTTATAATATTCTCCGCTGAATAATAAATTATCATATGAATCATTACGTTTCATATAAACACTTCCTTTATATTATTAATCTTTATTAATAAACAATTCGGCAATTTGAATTGCATTAGTTGCAGCACCTTTACGAACTTGATCACCGCAGCAGAATAAACTAATACCGTTTTCATTTAATATATCTTTTCTAATACGTCCAACAAATACTAAATCTTGATCAGATGTTAATAATGGCATTGGATATTTATTATTAGAAGGTTCATCTACTAATACACATCCTTTTTCGTTTGCTACTGCCTTTTTAACATCTTCAATTTCAAGATGGTTTTCAGTTACTAATGTAATAGAAATAGAATGAGATCTAATTATTGGAACTCTAACACAAGTACAATTAACTAGTAAATTAGGAAGATGCATAATCTTTCTACCTTCATTTTGCATTTTCATTTCTTCAGTTGTAAAACCATTTTCTAAGAAACTTCCTATATGAGGAATTAAGTTAAATGCAATTTGATATTGAAAGGTTTTTACTTCTACTTCTTTTCCTTCTTCAATAGCTTTAATTTGTGCTTCTAATTCTTTAGGACCATTTGCCCCTGCTCCTGAAGTAGCTTGATATGTACAAGCATTCATTGCTTTAATCTTACTTAATTTATTAATAGCGTTAACAGCTACTAGAGCAATAATAGTTGAGCAGTTAGGGTTAGCAATAATACCTTTATTTAAAAATGCATCATTAGGGTTAATCTCTGGAACTACTAATGGTACATCTTCGTTCATTCTAAATGCTGAAGAATTATCAATAAAGATAGCACCAGCTTTTACAATACTAGGTGCAAATTCTTGAGCAATTTTATTAGGTGAAGCACCTAATACAATATCAATACCGTTAAAAGAATCTTTTGTTAGTTCTTCAACTTCAATATCTTTATTATTAAATTTAATTTTTGTGCCTACACTACGAGCACTTGCAAGTAAAACCAATTTGTTAATAGGAAAGTTTCTTTCTTCTAAAACTTTAACCATTTCTCTACCAACAGCACCTGTAGCCCCCATAATAGCTATGTTAAACTTTTTCATATTATATTAACCTCGTTTATATTTAATCACAATATAATTATTGTATTTTATTATCTAAAATGCAATCATCAACCCCATTTAAAATTAATTGATAATGTTGAAAGTGATCAATGAATCTTATTAATTTTATTAACTAATATATTATTTTAAAATATAAAAATACATAGCAACTTTATGAGCTACTATGTATAAAACAATTTAATAACAATATTATTTAAAAGAAATCTTATTTGTCTAAATAACGTTGTAAAAATAATTTTGTTCTTTCTTTAGTTGGATTAGAAAATAATTCTTTTGGATTTCCTTCTTCTACAATGTATCCATCATCCATAAAAACAACTTTATTTGCTACATCTTTTGCAAATCCCATTTCATGAGTAACTACTACCATTGTCATACCTTCAGAAGCTAATGTTTTCATTACATTTAATACTTCGCCAACCATTTCAGGGTCTAAAGCAGAAGTAGGCTCATCAAATAAAATGACATTAGGTTCCATACATAAAGCACGTGCAATTGCGACTCTTTGCTTTTGTCCACCAGATATTTCACTAATTTTATAATTAATACGATCTCCCATACCAACTTTATTTAAATATTTTAAAGCAATTTCTTTTGCATCATTTCTATTTCTTTTTAAGACTTTTTCTTGCGCAACCATACAGTTATGAAGAACATCCATATTATTAAATAGATTAAAGTTTTGAAATACCATGCCTATTTTTTCTCTAATAAAGTTAATGTCAGTATTAGTATTTTTTAAAGATGCAATTTCCTCTTTACGTTTTATTTTTAAATCCTTTTTTTCTTCCTTTGTTTTAGCGTTTCTAATTAATTCTTTATACTTATTCTTAGTTTCGTTACGGAGATAAAAATTAGTATTATCAATGCGATATTCGTTATTATCGTGATAATAATAAATATAACCACTTGTTGCTTCTTCTAAACGATTAATACATCTTAAAAATGTAGACTTACCACTTCCAGAAGGACCAATAATTGCAATAACATCACCTTTATTAATATTTAAAGAAATATCTTTTAATACTTCAGTACCTTCAAATGATTTTTTTAGATTTTTAATAGAAATAATTGTATTATTTTCGTTACTCATTTAAAGACACCTCTTTTCTTTTTTTCCAAGGAAAATTAAAGATTTTTTTACCTTCTAACTTATTATTAATTAATTTCATTATATAAGTAGCAAGTAAAGTCAAGATTAAGTACACTATAGCAATAATAATATATCCTTCTACTTTAAAATAATTTTTATTTGTAGCAATACTTACTGAAGCATATAATTCGGTTAAACCAATAACATTTAGAACACTAGAATCTTTAATATTTACAATATATTCATTTAAAATTGTAGGAATGGAATTTTTGATTGCTTGAGGCATAATTACGTGCCACATTGTTTTCCAGTATGACATACCTAAAGACCTACTAGCTTCTTCTTGTCCTTTATCAACACCATTTAAACCAGCTCTTATAATTTCTGACATATACGCACCAGTATTAATTGTAATAATAAATAAACCGCATATTAAATAGCCATTAAAGATCCAGCCTAGATTAATACTTGAC
Organism: bacterium; assembly: GCA_963651465.1. Taxonomy (GTDB): domain Bacteria; phylum Bacillota_I; class Bacilli_A; order RFN20; family CAG-826; genus SUG2458. The sequence continues at coordinate 2,173 of CAVJPS010000012.1, read as the reverse complement.
CAATTAAGTCCCAAACCAGAAAAACCAAAGAATATAATCATTGCTTGAACCATCATTGGGGTGCCTCTAAAAACATTAACATATACACTAGTTAATACTTTAATGATTTTCTTCCATAATTTAGTTATAAAATTATCAGTCTCTTTTATTTTAATATTTCGACCTAACGCTACTACTATACCGATTAATAAACCAACGAAAGTACCAACAATAGCTAATATTAAAGTAGTAATAATTCCTTCAAAGAATGTCTCAAAATAATTTTTAATTAAATAACTTATTTTATCAAAACTATTCATAATTAACGATTAGCTCCATTTACTATTGAAGTAGCAACAGGAAGCTCTGCTGTCATTGCGTCTGCTGCACCATTTTGAACTGCAATTGAACAATCTGCAAATGTTGAAAGAGGATTTAAATGTTTAACGTTATATTTTTCTTCCCATGTAGAAATTACATCATTTGTAATAGTAGATATTTGTGAAACAATACGAGCGTCTTCAAAATCTTCTAAAGAAGTAGCAGTAGCGTATTTTGAATTTTCTTTTACTACTAATACAAGTTCAGATCTCCAGTATTCATTTGTAAAATCAATTGATAATCTTCTTTCTTCTGTATCAGTCATACCTGCAATAATGAGACGATTTTCATTATTAGTAGCTCCTGCTTCAACCCAAGGAATTAAAGCATCCCAACCCATCTTAACAATCTTAAGATTATAATTAAGTACACGAGCAAGTTCATGAGCAATTAATACATCATATCCAGCTGCGTATTGATCGTTTAATCCTTCAATTGGATATGTATAATCAGTAGGTGTTGTTTCAGTCCAGTTAAAAGGAGCGTAATTACATTCTAAAGCTACATATAATACTTTATCAGAAGGAATAGTTTGAAGTCCTTCTCCTTCTACTACTTTATCTAGGTTAGCTCTTTCAACTGATAAAGTCATCCATTCATTACGAGTTTCTTGAGAAATAGTGCTTAATGCTCCATTAAGAGATTCTTTTAACTCATCACTACCTTTACGTAATCCAATAGATACTCCTAAATCTTTAGATGTTTCTCCTAAAATACTTTGGTCAAAATGTACAATAGAAAGACGAGATTGACCATTACCACAACTTGTTAAACTAATTGGTGACATAGCTACAAGTGCAGCACATAAAATTTTGTGTCTTCTTTTCATAATATAAAGTCCCTTTCTATAAAAAAAAGATTGCAACCATTAATGTGATTGCAATCGTTTCTAAAAAAGCAACTTTCCATTAATAGCTCCTCTACTTTCGTAGGAGTCCATATGATGTTCTCATATAGCCCAACTATTCTAAATGCCTTTAGAACGTTTCGGCAACCTTGCCTTTCCTTGTTTTCAACGAATGCCTTCTCGAACAAGTACTTTTCTGTGTTGCTCCTCTATTCAATCTAATTTTATGATTACACTATACACACCTACAAAAATATTTGCAAGTGTTTTATTATATAATTTTTTACATTTTATATTTTATATCTATAATAAAAAGGTTTTAAAGAAATTATTTAATGAAATTAGTAAATACAGTTTGTTCTTCTTCAGGAAGACCATATTTTTCTTTAGCGTCTTTAATAGCTTTCATTAAAAAGACCATATTTCTAGCTACTATTCTAGCATTTTGATATCCCTCTTCATCTTGATTACCTTCACCAGGATTTCGACCAAATGAGTTATTCCAATATCTACCTGACGCAATTGGCATTTGATTTATAGTGAAATACTTATTTAATTCATCAAATGTCATACCAGTACCAGCTCTACGTGCTACAGCAAAAGCAGCTCCTACTTTAAATCTTTTATCAAATCTAGATTGATAAAACATCCTATCTAATAAAGAAATTAATGAACCATTTGCAGAGCCATAATAAACTGGTGAAGCAATAATTAATCCATCACATTCTTTAAGAGTTTTAGAAAGCATATTTGCATCATCGTTAAAAACACATCCATCATGTGAAAAGCAATGATAACAAGCAATACATCCTTTTATGGATTTAGCACCTAAATCATATTGAATATATTCAATACCTTCTTTATCAAATATCTCTTTACATTCTTTTAATAATGATGAACAATTACCATTTAAGTGTGGTGATCCGTTAATAATTAAAACTTTCATATTATACACTCCTTATTATT
>CAVJPS010000011.1:0-39343 GCA_963651465.1 bacterium | reverse complement strand
TTTAAAAAATCCTCCTGGTTTTTATAACCAAGTTAAATAATACCCCCCCCCGTAACATTTTTGTCAATAAAAAAAGAAGAAATAGTTAATCCTATTTCCTCTTATAAATCAATTATTATTTCTTTTTAGGTAATAAAACTTTTGTACCACCCATATATGGCCATAATACTTCTGGTACATCGACAGAGCCATCTTCGTGTAAGAAGTTCTCTAAAATAGCAATTAACATACGTGGTGGAGCAACAACAGTGTTATTTAATGTATGAGCATAGTAGTTGCCTTTTTCACCTTTAATACGAATGCCTAATCTACGAGCTTGTGCATCACCTAAGTTACTACATGATCCAACTTCAAAATATTTCTTTTGACGAGGTGACCATGCTTCAACATCGTATGATTTAACTTTTAAGTCAGCTAAATCACCAGAACAACATTCAAGTGTTCTTACAGGTACTCCCATAGATGTAAATAATTCAACTGTATATGAATATAATTTGTGGAACCAATCCATTGAATCTTCAGGTTCACAAACAACAATCATTTCTTGCTTTTCAAATTGGTGAATACGATAAATACCTCTTTCTTCAATACCATGTGCACCTTTTTCTTTTCTAAAGCAAGGTGAATATGAAGTTAAAGTAATAGGTAAATTAGCTTTATCGTTAATTGTATCCATAAAACGACCAATCATTGAGTGTTCACTTGTACCAATTAAATATAAATCTTCGCCTTCAATTTTATACATCATTTGTTCCATTTCAGCAAAAGACATAACACCAGTAACAACATTACTACGAATCATGAATGGTGGAATACAATATGTGAAACCTTTACTAATCATAAAGTCACGTGCGTAAGCAATAACTGCTTCATGTAAACGAGCAACATCTCCAAGTAAATAATAGAATCCATTACCAGCAACACGACGAGCACTATCTAAATCAATACCACCTAATTTTTCAATGATATCCAAGTGATAAGGAATTTCAAAACCTTTTTCAAAAGGTAAAATATATTTTTTAACTTCAACGTTTTCTGAATCATCTTTACCAATTGGAACTGTCTTATCAATAATATTAGGAATAACAAGCATACGTGTACGTAATTCTTCACTTAACTTTGCTTCTTCTTCTTCAATTCCTACTAACTTATTGTTGATTTCTACAACGCGAGCTTTCATTGCGTTTGCTTCATCAACTTTCTTTTCTCTCATTAATAATCCAATTTGTTGAGAAACATTATTACGTTCTGCTCTTAAGTCTCCACCTTCTTGTTTTAAGCCACGAATCTTTGCATCAAGTTCGATAACTTCATCAACTAAAGGTAACTTAGCATCTTGGAATTTCTTCTTAATGTTTTCTTTTACAATTTCAGGATTTTCTCTAATAAATTTAATGTCTAACATTTGTTAATCTCCTTTCAAACAATAAAAAAAGTACCTATACATAGGCCGTTATAATAACGCGGTACCACCCTATTCATATTATTTTATCAATAATATATCTCTTTACTCTTAACGCGAGTAACGGAACAATTACGTTCGCTTTCCAGGGTGGATATAATTAATATCTTTGTTACTTTCCATCAACCAGCAACTTTCTAGAAAAAGAATATTAACTTTTTCCCTTTCATATAGCAACTATATTTTAATATTTAAAATAAATATTATCAATAATAATTTAAAAAAGGCTATTTAAGATATCTTTACTAAATTTAAATTATTACTTTTTATAACGCTATATATATAAAGAAAAAAGGAGATTTAAAAAATCTCCTTAATTTTTTTATTATTCTTCGTCTTCAGTAGGTGCTTCTTCTGGCTTATCTGCCTCAGCAATTTGTTCTGCTGACATTTCTTCAACTTCAGCATTTTCGTCGACTTCAGCATATTCTCCTTCAGAATCGTTTTCAGATGGATCTAATACTGCAATTGATGAAACAACTGAGCCTTCATCTAATCTAATAACGTGAACTCCTAATGTGTTACGACCACAAATCTTAACTTGTTTTAATGAAATACGAATTACAATACCTGCTTGAGTAATCATCATTAAGTCTTCATCACCATTAACAGCACGCATAGCAACTAATTGACCATTACGTTCACTTGCGTTAACAGTAATAACACCTTTAGTACCACGTGATGTTAAACGATATTCGGTTGCAGGTGTCATCTTACCAAAACCTTTTGCAGTAATACATAAGATATATTTACCTTCGCCAGATGTTGTTGCACCAACAACATAAGAGCCATCAATTTTCATGCCTCTTACACCAGCAGCTGTACGTCCCATAGAACGGACTGATGATTCATAAAAGTTAACCATCTTACCCTTTGCAGTAGCAAGACCGATAATCATATTACCATCTGTATGTTTAACATCAAGTAATTCATCGCCATCTTTTAATGTAATAGCAATTTTACCATTTGTTCGAATTGATTCAAATTCTTTTAATGGGGTTTTCTTAACAACACCATTTTTTGTAATAAAGAATAAGAAGTCGGTATCAGCACCACTATCAATGGACAAAATAGATTTAACCTTTTCTTCTTTATCAAGTTTTAATAAGTTAACAACTGGTAATCCTTTTGATGTACGAGAGAATTCAGGAATCTTATATCCTCTAATACGATATACTTTACCAAAACTTGTAAAGAATAAAACATCAGTGTGTGTCTTTGTATGTACAATAATATCTACGATATCATCTTCGTTTGTTTGCATACCTTTAATACCACGTCCACCACGATTTTGGGAACGGAATGTATCTGGAGCTAAACGTTTAATATAACCATTTTTGGTTAAAGTAATGATAATTTCCTCTTCAGGAATTAAATCTTCATCTTCAATCATACTTAGATCATTTGAAATTTCAGTACGACGTTCATCGTTGAATTTTGCTTTAATTTCATCTAATTCTTCTAATACCTTAGTAACGATATTATGACGATCAGATAATAATGTATTATATTCTTCAATTAAACCATTAAGTTTTGCAATTTCTGCTTCAATTTTACCTTTTTCTAAGCCAGTTAATTTAGATAAACGCATATCTAAGATTTCTTTAGCTTGAATTTCATCGATTTCAAAGCGAGCAATTAAAGCGTTACGTGCACTTTCAACAGTTGGTGATTTCTTAATAATTTCAACAACTTCATCAATATTATCAATAGCAATAATTAAACCATCTAAAATGTGGAGACGATCACTTGCTTTCTTTAATAAATAACGTGTACGACGTGTAACAACTTCAATTTGGTGATCAAGATATAATTTTAATAAATCTACAACACCTAAAACTTTTGGTTGTCCGTGATCAAGAACTAGGTTGATAATACCATAAGAACATTGTAATTGTGTCATTTTAAAGAATTGATTAAGAATGACTTCAGGAACTGATTCTTTTTTACATTCAACAACAACACGAATACCTTCTTTGTTGGATTCATCACGAATATCAGTAACACCTTCAATAATCTTCTCACGGCATAACTTTGCCATGGATTCAATCATCTTAGCTTTATTAACTTGATATGGAATTTCATCAATAATAATTCTCTTCTTACCGTTCTTTAATTCTTCAATATTTGTTCTACTACGTAGAACAATTGTACCAGTACCAGTCTCATAAGCTTTACGAATTCCACTACGTCCAAGTATTAAAGCACCGGTAGGAAAATCAGGTCCAGGTAAGACTGTATTCATTAATTCAGTTGCAGTAACATCAGGATTTTCAGCTACTACTTTTATAGCATCAATTACTTCACCTAAATTATGTGGTGGCATATTAGTAGCCATACCAACAGCAATACCACTTGAACCATTAACAAGTAAGTTAGGAATACGTGATGGAAGAACTACAGGCTCTTTTTCAGTACCATCATAGTTATCCATAAAATCAACTGTATTCTCATCAATATCTTTAACCATTTCCATGGCGATTTTGCTCATACGTGCTTCAGTATAACGCATAGCAGCAGCTTCATCACCATCAATTGAACCAAAGTTACCATGTCCGTCAACTAACGTATAACGGATAGAGAATGGTTGAGCAAGTCTAACAAGTGCACCATATAATGCAGCATCACCGTGAGGGTGAAATTTACCCATAACATCACCAACAATACGTGCAGATTTTTTATATGGTTGATTTGGTTGCATACCTAATTCGTTCATGCCGTATATAATACGACGATGAACAGGTTTTAAACCATCACGTGCATCAGGAATTGCACGGGATACAATAACAGACATTGAATAATCAAGGAAGCATGATTTAATTTCACTAGTTAAGTTAGTATCACGTAAACCAGCGACAATACCACTTTCAATACCTTCTAATTCTTCTGCTTCTTTATCTAATTCTTCTTCATTTTCTGGAGATTCTTCATTTTCGTTTTCGTTTTGTTCAATTAATTCTTCATTATCATCTAATAACATATTTCAAATCTCCTTTCATTAAATATCTAAGTTCTTAACAAACTTTGCATTTTCATGAATAAAATTACGACGAGGTTCAACATTGTCACCCATTAATTCATCAAAAATACGATCTGCTTCTAAAGCATCATCTAAATTAACAACTAGCATTTTACGAGCCTCTGGATCCATAGTTGTTTCCCATAATTGTTGAGCATCCATTTCACCAAGACCTTTATAACGTTGAATATCAATTTTTCCACCCGGAATCTTTGATTTTAATAATTCTAGTTGTTCATCGTTATAACAATAATATTGTTTTCTTCTCCACTCAACTTTATATAAAGGAGGTTGAGCAATATAGATATGACCTGTTTCAATTAAAGGTCTCATGTATCTAAAGAAGAATGTTAATAATAATATACGAATATGAGAACCATCAACATCAGCATCGGTCATAATAACGATTTTATTATAACGAATTTTACTGACATCGAATTCTTCTCCAAGTCCTCCACCAATAGCTGTAATCATATTACCAATTTCAGCATTTGCAAATATTCTCTTATCGTTTGCTTTTTCGACATTAAGAATTTTACCACGAAGTGGTAAGATTGCTTGAGTTTCACGGTCACGACCATTTTTAGCACTACCACCAGCTGAGTTACCTTCGACGATATACAATTCACATTTTTGAGGGTCACGTGATGAACAGTCAGCAAGTTTACCAGGTAAAGTTGTAAGTTCTAAAGCACCTTTACGACGAGTTGCTTCTCTTGCGTTACGAGCAGCTTGTCTTGCATTAGCAGCAAGGACAACTTTTTCCATAATTATCTTTGCGTTTGTAGGATTTTCAAGTAAGTAACGATTTAAGTAATTGGTAACAATTTGTGAGACGATTTTACGAACTTCTGAGTTACCTAATTTTGTCTTAGTTTGTCCTTCATATTGTGGGTTAGGGTGTTTAACCGAAACGATAGCAACAATACCTTCACGTACATCTTCAGATGTTAAATTATCTTCAGCATCTTTAATAAATTTATGTTCACGAGCGTATTGATTAATAACTCTTGTTAAAGCAAGTCTAAAACCTTCTTCATGAGTACCACCCTCATGAGTATTAATATTATTACAGAATGAATAAACATTTGAAGAATATCCATCGTTGTAACGTAAAGCTACTTCTGCAAAAATTCCATTTTCAACACCTTCACAGAAGATAACATCTTCAAACAATGGTGCTTTAGCGCTATCAAGATATTTAACATATTCTTTAATACCACCTTCATAATAGAATTCTTCTGATAAGTCTTCTTCACGTTCATCTTTAACAATCATTCTTAATTTCTTATTAAGGAAAGCCATTTGACGAATACGATCTCTAATAGTTGTATATGAATATGTAGTTGTTTCAGTAAAGATTGTAGCGTCAGGTTTAAATGTAACAATAGTACCTCTATCATCACATTCACCAATCTTTTTAAGTGGTGAAGCAACGTGTCCTCCATTTTCAAAACGAATTTGATATGCAAAGCCATCTTTATGAACTTCAACAACTACCCATTCTGATAAAGCGTTAACAACTGAAGCACCAACACCGTGAAGACCACCAGAGACTTTATAACCTCCACCTTCACCAAATTTACCACCAGCATGTAAAACTGTATAAACTGTTTCGACAGCAGACTTACCAGTCTTTGCAACAACGTCAACAGGAATACCACGTCCGTTATCTTTAACTGTAATAGTTCCATCTTTGTTAATAGTTACATTAACAGTATCACAGTAGCCAGCTAAAGCTTCATCAATAGCGTTATCAACAATTTCCCATACTAAATGGTGTAAACCAACTTCTGATGTTGTACCAATGTACATACCAGGACGTTTACGAACAGCTTCTAATCCTTCAAGAACTTGAATGTTGTTAGCTGTATAATTTTCATCAGCTTTTTCAAAAGCACGTTCTTCTTCCTCTAGTAATGCTTGTTCTTCTTTTAAATCTTTAGATTCCATATTTTACCTCCGTGTAATTCTATGGTTTGAAACATAATAAGAATTAATATTTTTATCGTTATAATCTGTAGCAGTAATGAATACTTGTTCCATCTTGCTTACAAAATTGATAAGTCGAGTTTGATGATTTTTATCAAGTTCGGATAAAACATCATCTAATATAACTATTGGTTTCTTTTCTTTCTCCTCGACTAAGAAATAAAGACATAACGTAAGGGATAAAGCAACTAATCTTTTCTCTCCTTGCGATCCAAATATTGCGATATCACGTCCATTTAGCGACGCTACGAAGTTTTCTCTGTGAAGACCAACAGAAGTACTCTTATGCCTTAAATCGTTCTCTAAAGCGTCTTTATACGTGTTTTGAGCCTTATTAATAAAATCATCATCAGGTTTTTGATAAGGATAATACTTAAGTACTACTGAATCATTGCATCCTTTTAATTCTTTAATAACTTTACTAATAAGTTCATTTAATTTGTTAATAAACGAATCTCGTTTTAACACTATTTGTCTAGATACATTTATCATTTGAGTAGTAATTGTATCTAAATAAATATCATCAATTTTCTCTAACTTTAATATTTCATTTCTTTCTTTAAGTAAACGATTATATTCAGATAGAGATTTTAAATATGAATAATCCATTTTTGAAATAGAAGTATCCATAAATTTACGACGTAACGAAGGTGAGTCGTTAAAAAGTAATACATCATCTGGTTTAAACACAATGACGTTAAACATTTTTGCAAGTTCAGATAATCTTTCTAGTTTATAAGAATTACATGTAATACTTTTATTTTTGGAAGTAATGACTGTTTTTATTTTTTTAACATTATCACCAATATCAAATTGGCCTTCCACAACTGCAAATTCGTTTTGATCTTTAATTAATTGACTATCATCATCTGTTCTAAATGAATGTCCGATTGATAAAAAATAAATAGCTTCAACAATGTTAGTTTTTCCACTTGCGTTACGGCCTAATATAAAATTAAGACCTTTTTCAAATGAGATATCTAATTTATCGTAAGTTCTATAATTAGTTAATTTTAAGTTACGAATTAACATATCTTTTATTCACTTACAATTTCATACTCATTGTTGAGACATTTAATCTTAGTACCGGGATACAATTTACGACCACGACGATTATCAATTACACCATCAATTAAAATCTCATTATCAAGAAGAAACATCTTAGCTTCCCCTCCAGTTTGTATAATATGAGCAATTTTTAGAAATTGTCCTAATGTTACAAAAGGTGTATTTATATTAATTTTTTTCATATTATCACCCATATTATCTTTAGATAATATCCTTTCTAATGACGGCTAATTTATTATAACACATTTAAAATAAAAAAGGGAATATTTTATATTCCCTTGGGAAAAATTTGAGAAAAAGCCTTATTTTTAAGCTTTTTAAGCCGTTATTTTTACTATTAACGTTTTTATCTTAATAGCTTTAAAACACTTTTTAAAATAAATAAAAAAGGCCTTGTCGGCCTTTATATTGTTATTAATTGTATGTTCTTACAGGAGTAATTAATTGAATTTGTGAATTGTCATTTGGATTTTTAACAACAAATGGTTTCATTTCACCTAAGAATTCAATAACAACATCCTCAGATTGGCATGCTTTAATAGCGTCTGCAACATATAATGTATTGAATGAAATTTCTAAACGATCATTGTTGTATTGGCAAATATTAATTGCTTCAGTAGCACTACCAACTTGGTTAGATTTTGCACTTACTTCTACTGATTCAGGAGTCATAGTTAATTTAATAACATTTTCTTTATCAATTAAAAGCAAAGCAACACGATCCATTGCATCAAGTAATTCTTTAGCGTTAACTTCTAAGAAATAATTAAATGATTTTGGAACAATGTTACGAGTATTAGGATAATCACCTGAAATCAAACGAGATGAAACTAATGTATCGTTAAACTTAAAGATAATCTTTTGTTCTGAAACACTAATTGTAACTTCCTCTTCATTTTCAAGTAATTTTTCAACTTCTACCATAACTTTTGCTGGTACGTTAGCGTTAAAGTAAGGAACATCATCTAATTCAATTTCTTTACGAGCTAAACGAGCACTATCTGTTGCAGTAGCAACTAATTTATGATCGCCACCATTTAAGTTTAAAGCTGTTAAAATAGGACGTTGCTCTTTAGTTGATGCAGCAAATGCAGTTTGGTCAACTAATAATTTGAATTGTGATACAGGTAATTTAAATGTTGAACCTTTTTCTTCTAAATCGATATCAGGGTATTCTTCAGCATTAATTGAGTTTAATTTAAAGTTAGATCTATTATCAGCAACTTTAACAATCGTTTCATCAATAACTTCAAATGAAACTTTTTCACCTTCAATTTTTCTAATAATTTCAGTTAAAAACTTACTAGCTACTAAAGTTGATCCTTCTTCAGTATCTTCAATAATTTGTTTACCACCAATTACGAATGGTATATCAGTTTTAATAGTAATATCATTATCACTACCTAAAATAGATAAACAATCATTTTCAATTGATAATTTAAAATTTGTCATTACAGGAATTGGTGATTTTGTACTAATAGCTTTGCTTGCGATATTTAAAGCTTTTAGGAAAAATTCACGATTAATAGTAAATCTCATATTTTTACTCCTTTTATATATTAATAATAATTACGGCTGTGGAAAATGTGGACAACCAAATTTTATTAAATTTTATCTATTTAATTATACCATTATGTAGGGGATAAATTAAACCATTTTATCGTATTTTTTTAAATAATTTTACTCAGTTTTTAGTTTCTTTTTGATTTCCCCAACTGCAGTGGATAATTGGTGGTCAGTTTTCAACTTTTTTTCAACTTTAGTAATAGCTGACATAACAGTTGAGTGATCTTTACCTCCAAAAGTATCACCAATTTTTTTAAACGGAACATCCAAGATATCTCGAATAAGATACATAGAAATATGTCGAGCTAATGCCAGTTGAGAAGTTCTTGAATTTCCTTTAAGTTGTTGCGAAGTTAAATTATAGTAATCTGCAACAACATCAATAATACGTTCTTCATTCAATAATGTCTCAGTATCTTTTACATTTATAATAGATGAAACTGAATCCATTGCTACTTGCATAGTAATATTCTTACATTGTTTAACGTTTATTGTATAAAACAATAAACGATTAATAGCACCTTCTAGGTCTCTAAAGTTAGCAGAGAAATTATTAGCAAAGAATTCTAATACACCATCATCAAAATTCTTAATATCTAAATCGTTTGCTTCTATTTTTTGTTTTAGAATATTTAATAAAGTTTCTTTATCAGGTTTCTTAATATCAATACTTAAGCCTTGATTAAATCTAGTAACCAAACGTTCTTCTAGACCTTTTAAATTACTTGGTGGACAATCTGAAGTTAGAACAATTTGTTTTCCATTATTAACTAATAAGTTGAAAACATTAAAGAACATTTCAGCTGTCTTAGTTTTCTTTGATAAGAATTGAATATCGTCAACTAATAATACGTCAACAGTTCTAAAAAATTCTTTTAATGATTCGATTTCGTCATCACCACGAACAGAACGAACAAATTCATCGACAAAATCATCTGTTGAAATATATAAAACATTCATTAAAGGATTATTTTCACGGATATAGTTACCAATTGCGTGTAATAAGTGAGTTTTACCTAAGCCAGAATTAGAGAAAATAAATAATGGATTGAATGTTTTACCTGGATTAGATGCAATCATAAGAGCTGCTTGGCTAGCTTCACGGTTACAAGATCCAACAATAAAGTTTTCGAATGTATATTTTGTATTAATGAATGAATTAGCAAAGAATTTTTTCTTATTTTCTACTGGTTTTATTTCACTAACATTAATGTTTTCGACTTCTGCAGCAGCTATAAAAGAAACTTCAAAACGACTTTGAGTAGCTTCTAATAAACCATCAACAACAATATCTTTATATTTTTTATCGACAACACTACATGCTAATCCTGAGTTAAGAGCAATAACAATTTTATCGTTTTCTATTTTAACAATAGAAGAATTACTAAAAAAAGATTCGAAGATATGCTTCTCTTTGATATTTTTTTCAATATAGTTTAATGTTTTTTTCCAAATATTCTTTTGTTCTGTAACTGTATTGATAGCCATATTATGTCATCTCCCTTATTAAGTTTACCATAATATCCACAAAATAGATGTCAAATCTATCTCAATTTGTAGTTATCCACCAAAACTGAAACAAAAAAGCACGATTTCTTCATATTTTCCACAAAATCCACAACTTTTTAAGTGTGGAAAACTTGTTAATAACTCATTGTTTAAAGATTAAAATGTGGAAAAAGTGGATAATTTTATAATAGTTTATGAAAAAAAATAAATTTATATCGAATTTATCGTGTTTTATTCAAAATTAAATAGAAAAACAACTATGTGGACAAGTTAATTTATTTCCACTTTTTGTTATTTTTTCTTCCACAATTGATGAAATTATTATTTTTAAAAGGAAATTTTAAAATAACGAACTATATTTTAGTTAATAAACAAAAGTAACGAAAAAATCGAAGTTTTAGTGAAATTTCTTGACTTTTATTATTAATAATAATATTCTTAATTTGCGTATATTAGTTTTAACGGAGGTGTAAATATGAAAAGAACGTATCAACCTAATAAAAGAAAAACTGCAATGAGACATGGATTTAGAGCAAGAATGTCTACTCCAAATGGTCGTAATGTCTTAGCTAGACGCCGTGCAAAAGGTAGAAAGCAACTTACAGCTTAAGAGCAGTAAAACGCAGCCACTGAGTTTGTAATGAACTTAGTGGCTTTTTTAAAAGAATTAATAAGAATGAAGGTGAAATTTTGAAAGTTAAAAATCGTGTTAAATCTCATGAAGATTTTCAAACCGTTATTCATTCTAAACAATTTGAAAAAAATCCTTATTTCGTAATTTATTTTAAACCTAACGAATTTGGTTATAGTCGTATTGGTATTAGTGCCTCTAATAAGTTAGGTAATGCGGTGACGCGCGTTAAAATAAGAAGACAAGTTCGAGCTATGTTATTAGGACTTTGGAATCTAGAAATTCCACTTGATCTTGTCATAATAGTCAGACATGCTTATAAAATTGAAAACTATAACGAATGTAAAGAAGAATTAGAACATTTGTTAAAAAAAATACTCAGGAGGAATAAATATGAATAAAAGCTTAAAAAAAGTTTTTAAATTTGGTGCTGTAGTAGCTAGTACATTAATATTTACAACATCATGTAATGCAAACTTTTGTTCAGTTAATGACCAAGCTCATATGTTATACATATTTGATAGTGGTTTAAAATATGATGAAAGTAACAATCCAATTGTTCAAGATGGAAAAATACAATTTGCAAACGATACTGTCACAACAGCTGTTTATAGTTTATATTTGCAAGATAACAATACTAAGAAAATAGGTGCAGGATTTGACGTTCCTTCAGTTAATTTCTGGGTTAAATTAGATGAAAAGACACAAGAAGTTGCAATCGAAGCTGCTTTAAATGCCGGCAAGGTTACAAAAGAAGGCGACACAATCGTCTACACTGATGACTATAAACTATCAGATGTCTTATTTGATTATGGTTATCTTCGTTATGCAGGTACAACTTTAAATAAAAAAGGTGCTGAAGTTGATACATTATTTGCTAACTTTGATAAATGGGTAGATGAAATTAGTGATAGTTTAGATGTTGCTGATAAACCAAACTCATTATTCATTACGTATTATAAAAATTATTTAAAATCTCAAGTATCTTCAAAAAGAAGTTGTATTACATATAACTCAGGATACTTTGGTAAAGACGGCAATGTCTATATGGAATCTAAATCATGGAAAGATGCTTGGAAACAAGGTATCATTGCTGCTCTTATTAGTTATCCAGTAGCTTTATTTGCTGAAGTTCTTGCTAATGCATTTGCTTCTGGTGGTGTAATTACTACTGGTTGGGCTGCATTATTGTCTATTATTATTGTTACTTTTGTAGTTAGAGGCTTATACATCCTTGCAACATTAAAGTTAACAATGTCACAACAAAAGATGCAACTTCTTCAACCTGAATTAACAAAGATTCAAGCTAAGTATCCTAACGCTAATACAAGTCAATACGAAAAGAATAAATTGGCTCAAGAGCAAATGGCTCTTTATAAAAAGAATGGCGTTAATCCAATGTCGACATTTATCTCAATGTTCATCCAATTCCCAATCTTTATTGGTGTATGGGGTGCATTAAGTGGATGTGCTAGCTTATCAACTGGTAGCATCTTTGGTATGTATTTATCAGATTCTATTAAAGATATTATTTTCACTTGGAGTTTATCAAGTAGTGCTTGGTGGACAGCATTTGCCTTATTTGTTATTATGACTGCTGCACAAATTATTTCAGCTAGACTCCCAATGTGGATGCAAAAAAAGAAACTTAAAGATGTCACAAAACTAGGTAAAAATCCTGCTCTAGATCAACAAAACAAGACAATGAAATTCATGCAAATCTTCTTAATCGGTATGATTGTCGTCATGGGCTTCGTTCTTCCATCAGGTATGGGTATCTATTGGTTAATTTCTGCATTAATCCAAATTATTCAATCAGTAGTCACTCACAATGTTATGAAAATAAAGAGAGGTAATAACTAATGAAACGTTTTAGTGCAAAAACATTAGATGACGCAATTGTCTTAGCTTGCCAAGACTATGGTTGTCTTCCAGAAAATCTTAACTATGTAGTAGTTGAAGAAAAGAAAGGCTTATTTAGCCGTAAAGTTGAAATTGAAGTTTATGATTTAAGTGACGCAATCGAATTCGCTGAATCATACATTAAAAATGCATGTGCTAGTTTTGGAATTGAAGCAAATACTAAAGCAACACTCCAAGACGACATTATTAAAATCTCAATTAACTCCGACCATAACTCAATTTTAATTGGTAAGAACGGTCGCACATTACAAGCTTTAAATGAATTAACAAAATTAGCTGTATCATCAAAATTTAAAAAGAGATATCGTATCTTATTAGATATTGGTGAGTACAAAGATGATAAATATAGACGTGTTATTCATTTAGCTAAAAAAGTAGCATACGAAGTTCAAAAAACTCACGTTGATGCAAATCTTGATCCTATGACAGCTGATGAAAGAAGAGTTGTTCATAACGCTTTAAGTAAAATTAGAAACGTTACAACTGAATCAACTGGTGAAGGAAAACGTCGTTATATCGTTATTAAATACATACCAGGTCCAGCAAAAAAAGTTGAACAAGCTAATAACGAACAAGCTTAAAAGAAAAGTTAATAAAGCAGGATAAATAATCCTGCTTTTTATATTTAAATAACAAGTTAGAAAATTTAAATCTATGTTATACTAATAACATAGTGAATATATCTGAATGAAGGTGATTTTATGTTAGAAACAATCGTAGCATTAGCTACCCCTTTAATGAAAAGTGCTTTAGCAGTAATAAGAGTATCTGGTAAAGATACATTTGAAATAATGGGGAAAATTACCCATAAAGATTTTTCAAAGTACCAAACTCGAACAATTGTACACGCTAAGATTTATGATAGTAAAAACGAAGAAGTAGATGATGTAATTGTTAATGTTTATATAAATCCTAAATCTTTTACAGGTGAAGATTTATGTGAAATTATGTGTCATGGATCACCACTTATTTGTAATGAAATTATTGAATTAATTATTGGTTATGGTGCTAGATATGCCGAAAGAGGAGAATTTTCATCTAGAGCATATCTTAATGATAAAGTAGATTTAATTCAAGCTGAAGCAATTAACGATGTTATTAATGCAACTACTAAAGAAGCCAAAAGATTATCTTTATTAAGTTTAGAAGGTGATACATCGAAAGTATTATTACCTGTTAAAACTAAAATTGCTGATTTATTATCATTAATTGAAGTTAATATTGATTATCCTGAATATCAAGATATTGAACAAGTTAATGTCGAAAAGATTGTCAAAGATACAACTGAAATACATGAGATGTTACAAACATTAATTGATGATGGTAAAAAAGGTAAAATTATCCGTGAAGGTTTAAACGTTGTTATTGTTGGTAAACCTAATGTTGGTAAATCATCACTTTTAAATGCTTTATTAAATGAAGATAAAGCAATTGTCACTTCAATTGCTGGTACAACAAGAGATATTGTTGAAGGCGATGTAAGTGTTGGAGGTATTGCTTTACATTTAATTGACACTGCTGGAGTTCACGAAACAAGTGATTATATTGAATCAATTGGTATTAATAAAACTCGTGAAATGATTGGAAAAGCAGATTTAGCATTAGTAGTTTTAGATGCTTCTCAACCTCTTGATTTAATTGATCAAGAACTCATCAATGAAACAAAGAATGTAAATCGTATTCTTATATATAATAAAAAAGATTTAATAAGTGAAGATGATAGATTGCAAGGTGCTGTCTATATTAGTGCTGAAGATAAAGATATTAAAGATTTAGAAAAAGAAATTATTAAATTATATGGTATTACACCAGATTCTTATACTAAACCTTCTTTAAATAACGCTAGACAAATTGGTACTTTATTAACTTGCGATAATGATTTATTACAAGCTCGTTCTGATGCATTAAAAGGATTACCAATTGATTTAGTCAGTGTTTCATTACAAAATGCATATCACTCAATTCTTAATTGTTTAGGTGAAGCACACGATAATGATATAACTAAAGAAATCTTTGCTCGTTTCTGTGTAGGTAAATAATATGTATATTGATTCACATTGTCATTTAAATTCCGAAGAATATCATAGTAATCTTGATGAAATTATTTCTAGAGCTAAAGAGGCAAATGTTAATGGCTTTTTAGTTATTGGATGGGATTTAAAATCATCCAAATTAGCATTAGAAATTTCAAGTAATTATCAAGAATGTTTTTGTGCACTAGGAATTCATCCTGAAAATGTATTAGAGATGCAAGATGGTGATTTAGATAACATAAAATCTTTATTAAAAAATAACAAGGTGAAAGCAGTTGGCGAAATTGGTTTAGATTATTATTGGGATAAAGACGAAGAACATAAAAAAATACAACAAGCCATGTTTATTAAACAGATTGAATTAGCTAATGAACTAAATTTACCAATTAGTGTTCATTCTCGTGACGCAATTCAAGATACTTATGATATATTAAAAAAACATCCTGTTAAAAAAAGAGGAATAATTCATTGTTATGGTGGATCATTAGAAATGGCTAAAGAGTTTATTAAATTAGGATATAAACTCGGAATAGGTGGAATTGTAACTTTTAAAAACAGTAAAGTAATAAAGGAAGTTGTTACAAATATTTCTTTAAACGATATTGTCCTTGAAACTGATTGCCCTTATTTAACACCAGTTCCATATAGAGGTAAAATAAATGAACCTAGTTATATTCCATTAATAGCTAGTGAAATAGCCACTTTAAAAAATATAAGTATTGACGAAGTTATGACCATAACTACTTCTAATACAAAGGAAGTGTTTGATTTATAATGGAAAACAATAAATACAATATTAAAGGGATAATTGTAGTTGAAGGCAAAACCGATGTTGCTTTTCTAGAAACATTTCTCAATGCTACTTTTGTTACTACTAATGGTAGTGAAGTATCAAAAGAAACTATTAATTATATAAAAGAATTAAGTAAGACAAATGACATTATAGTACTAACAGATCCTGATAGTCCTGGTAATCGTATCCGTAAATTACTAGATGAAAATATAGATGGATTACATCATGCTTTTGTTGATAAAAAAGTATCTATAAAAAAACATAAAGTAGGTGTCGCAGAATCTACTAAAGAAGAAGTATTAAAAGCTCTTAATAATATGATTACATATACTAAAGAAGAATTAAGTACTTCAATTACAATGAACGATATTATTAAATTAGGTTTAACTGGAAACGAAGATTCCAGTTATAAACGTAATAAAATAGCAGAGCATTTTAATTTAGGGTTTTGTTCTACTAATAAAACTTTTATTAAAAGATGTAATGCTTTAAAACTAACATTTGATGATTTATACGAATATTTAAAAACTATATAAAGAAAGGAGAAGATGAATATGGCTATAGCAGATAAAGAATATGTTTTAAATAAATTAAGTGAATTAACAACCTATGCCAAAAAGAACCTAGGTCAAAACTTTTTAATTGATAATAATGTTTCTTTAAAAATTGTAGAAGCATTAGAAATAAAAGATAATCAAACTATTATAGAAATAGGTCCTGGTCTAGGTGCTTTAACTTTTAATCTTGCAGCGTATTCATCCTCGTTGATAAAAGCATACGACATTGATGAAGTGATGATTAATCATCTTAATAAAACCTTTAAGATGGATAATAATGTTGAAATTATTTATAGTGATTTTTTAAAAGTTGATTTAAATGATTTGTATAAAAATAAAGACGTATCTTTTATAGGTAATTTACCTTATTACATTACTACTCCAATTCTTGAAAAAATATTAACTAGTAATATTCACATTGATAATTGTGTATTTATGGTCCAAAAAGAAGTTTATTCTAGATTAAATGCTAAGGTTGGTACAAAAGAATATAGTCCTTTATCAATATTAATTGAATTTGTTGGTAAACTTACTAAAGTTATGGATGTTTCTTTTAATAAATTTTATCCCGCACCTCATGTTGATTCATTAGTATTTAAGATAGATTGTTATAAAGATTATAATCACACATTAACAAAAGAATTCTATAATTTTTTGAATAAATGCTTTTTTATGAGACGTAAAACTATTTTAAATAATTTAAATGGTATTACTAATAATAAAGATATTAGTAATGAAATATTAAAGCAAAGTAATATTGATTCATTACGTAGGCCAGAAACAATTACATTAAATGAGTACGTAACATTATTTAATAATATTAATTATTTTTTAGGCAAAAGATAGTATTTACTAATTTTCTATACTTGTTGTTTAGTATAAATGTAAGCGGTTCCATAAGAAACTTCTTTTTTTCCTTGATTATTATTTTATGTAAGTGTAATATATCATTTGGCTGCAAGCAAAGCACTATAGGAGTTGATTATATGTTACTTGAAGCAAATGCTAAAATTAATATTGCTCTTAACATTATTGAAAAAAGAGAAGATCATTACCATAATTTAGATATGGTAAACCTTCCATTACGTATACACGATACTATTGAAATTTCAATTATTGATGGTCGTAATAGTGACACAGTTATTACTAGTGATGATTTAACTTTACCACTTAACGATAAGAACTTATGTTATATTGCTTTAAAGAAAATGAGAGAGCATTTTGGCTTTAAAGAAACTTTTAGTATTCATATTCATAAAGTATTACCATCTAGTGCTGGTCTTGGTGGTGGTTCTAGTGACGCAGCATGTGTCATTAAAGCTATTGTTAAATTATTAAAGATTAAAACAACTACTGAAGAATTAAGTAAAATTGCACAAGAAGTTGGTGCTGACGTACCATACTTTATGTATAACGTTCCTGCTCGTATTAATGGTGTTGGTGAATTTGTTACTCCTATTAATATTAAAGGACAATATAGTGTATTACTTGTTAAACCAAAAGAAGGTACATCTACTAAAGTAGTATTTAATGCTTCTAATAATGATACTTGGGGTAGCGCTAATATTGAAAAAGTTATGGAGGCATTATCTTCAACTGATTTTGAATTATTAAGTCGTCATATTGCTAATGACTTAGAAGAAACGGCAACAACATTTGTTCCTGTTATTGCTGATATCAAAAAAGAATTAAAAGAAGATGGTTTTAATATTGTCGGTATGACTGGTAGTGGTACTACAGTATTTGCTATTTTACCTAATAAAAAAGTTGATAAAAAACTTATTGAAAAATATCGTAAGAAGTATGCATTTGTTGAAGTAACTTCAGTAATGTTATAAAAAAATAAGAAATATAATAGGTATCTAATTGAGAAATATTATCTTAATTAGATATCTTTTTTTATTATAAAAAGAGGTGATCTTATGAAAAGGAGAAGATTATTATTTTCAATAATCATTGCAATTGGTACTCTTATAAACACAGGTTGTGACCAAAACAACCATGAATATAATGAACTATGGAGCAGTGACGCTAAACACCATTGGCATGAATGTACTACCCACGCAGATTGTGGAACTGTATTAGATTATGCTGAACATGAAGTATCTGATTGGATAGTAGATCAAGAACCGACTTGTGATACGGTAGGTAGTAAACATAAAGAATGCACTATTTGTAGTCGTAAGATGGGATCTGTAAATATAGATGCTACAGGACATACTTATGGAGTAGTTACTTATGAGTGGAGTTCTGATTATACTACTTGTACTGCAAAAGAATGTGTTCAATTGATTCTTATGAAGATTACGAAGTCGCAACAACTACAGCTGTTATTACTCGTCAAGCAACGTGTGTTCTTAAAGAGGAAATAACTTATAGTGCTACATTTACTAATGAATCATATAAAACTCAAACTAAAGAAGTTGTAACACCAACATTCTTCTCCCATACTCCTGGTGAATGGACTCAAAAAAAAGCAGCTACTTGTCAAAGCATGGGTACAAAAGAAACTACATGTACAGTTTGTGGTGAAACTTATACTGCTAATACATCACAATTAAATCATAATTATATTAAAATATATGATCCTTCTACTGATTACAGCACATGTACAGCTACTGATTACTGTACAATGTGTAAGAGTATAAGAAATCAACAAACAGCTGAATTATATAATTCGTTTATTTCAATGGAAGCTAATTGTAATACTGAAGAACAAACGACTTATGTTTTTCATTTTGATACTCCATTTGAAAGTGAAGTAACGTTTAATAAAATAACTGGACCAAAATTAAATCACCAATTTGAAGATGGTGTTTGTACTTTATGCGGTGAGATGAATGACTCATATATTGTTTCATTAACTTGTTTGCACGATGTAGACGGGGAGACAGATGAAGTTACAACATATTATGAAACTTTGCAAGAAGCTATAGATGCAATACCTGAAAATAATGATGGAACTTATACATATAATATTTATGTAAGTGATAATATAGAAGAAGATGGGTTTGAAATTTCAGGAAATAAACATAATATTTATATTACTCTAGGGGAGTTTGCATATAATGTTAAGGGAGAACATCCAATTAGAATTAATGTAAATGATGATTGTGAAATCTACTTCGATGGCGGAACTATAACTAACGATGCAAGTAACACATTTGAAAATTTAATAGAAGTATGTGGAGTAGATACTAATTCATATTTGTGCTTGTTTGATACGACAATTGATTGTTCTGCAAATTCTAATTGTAATACTGTTATATATTGTAATGGTGCTAATATTGAAATGAGTGGTGCAACTTTAATAGCTGCTGATAATAATTATTCTATTGTTGTGGATGTATTTGGAATAATAGATTCTTTAACTGAAAAACTAGTACCAACAAAGATGAATCAATTTTTTATTCACGATTCTATTTTAAATGGAAAAATGTATATTGCTACGGATTCTAATACATTATCACTTCAAAATAGCATGTATTCAACTAATAGAGAAAACAATGCTTTTGCTAATTTAAATATAAAGATGTTTTCTGAAATGAATTTTGAAAACTTTGAATTTGTATTAATGGAAGGAATTAATCCTTTATGGCTAGGAGAAAATCTACATTAGATGAAATACCTTTTACTACAAACCCAACTACCTTATTTGCTTCAATTATTGATAGTGTTTATACAGTCAATTATGATGAAAGTAATGGAAGTTGGACTATGGTAAGAATATAATAATTATTTAATATTAAATAGGTAGGAATAAAATTTCCTACCTATTTTTAAAGATAAATTTTTTGGGTATAAACTAAGCAGAAGCGGATGGAACAGAAATTGTAACTCGTCCACTAGATCCTGTAGAGGAACCTGATAAAGTTGTTGATTCGTTGATTACAAAGTTGAGACCCGACGTATTAGCTTGAACTTCATATTGAACATAAATTTCTGAAACAGCGTTTGCAGAGTCTTCAAATTGAGTAGGGTCAATAGTGATGTAAACAGTAGAATTTTCATAATCGTATATGAAAGTTGCTTCAACATTCATAAGTGTAGGTTCACCCGTAGATGTATCATATATTGAAGGATTAACATATTTTAATATAATTGCGTTTGTATTTGGATCTGCCGGAGAATCGTTATTAGGTGTAGATGAATTATAATATACTAATGCATTTTCATCATTAGAAGGATTTTCAATATCAGTTATCCAAGCAGGAAGCTCATCGTTTGCGATTGTTGATGTTACGTCTCCATTATCATCATATTGAGTTGTAGTTGTTGAATATGAGAATGTACGAACGGTTGTACCATTATTGATTGTAGTATCAGCAATAATAATTGTTGTTACATATAATGCATTTGAAACATTATTATAATCGTAATATGTTATAACCCTTGTTTTAGTATGCTCATAATAAACATTAGTAGTATTAATTGTATTACCTTGACTGCTTGAGACAACAATATAATTATTAATTTGAGAATTAATATATCCATCATTGCCTTGGAATCCCATTACATAATTTGTATTACTTGAATCGATAGTAACATTACCATTTGAATCACGAGTAAATGTAATGGAGCCACTATAACTTGATGTTAAACCAATTGAGATTGATTCTAAATCAATTGCAGCAGTAGTACCAATTAAAGCTACTCCAATAGGATAATCATAGCGAACTTGGATATCTTCATAAACTTGGATTGTTGTGTTTCTTAAAATTTTTTGAGCGTTAGCACCAATATCAAGATATATGATATACGCACCATCTAAAGTACTATCTGGCCCAATTGCATATTCGCCTTTTCCAAGAGGAATTTCAAAATAGAAAACGGTATTTGGACATATACCTGTTCCATCAGTAGGTACATCATTATCAAGAGGATATCTTACATAATCCATATTAAATTCTAATGTGTCTGTATTTGAAATATTGGCTGATGAAATAGAATATTCAGGATATCCAGTAGTTCCTCCATCATATTGGTAATAATAAGATGCCAAGCCGTTTTTTTCTTTAGAATAAACTTTAGAAATTTCGTAGATATCTGTTATGTTTTGATTCGAATCACGTAATATTTTATATAATCTAAAGAATGTTTCTTGTTGATTACTATTAAAATACGCACCAATAAAGAAGTTGACGATGCCATCTTCAGCTAGGTTGAAGTCAATTGAGTCTGTAGGCAATGGATAATTTGAATATGTACGAGTCTCACCATCAGTGTATAAAACAGCTTTAGTGGCATAGGCGTATCGGTCATAGTTAGCACCGCCAATAGTACCATCAAGAAAGTGTAAACCATAGACATAAGATTGATTCCTTAAAGTTTTTTCCAAATTAGAACGAGATTTTACATATTTTTGTAATGTCAATGAGTCATTATCTTGTGTTGGTGTTAATCTTGTCGTTGATACACTAGAACCGTTTGTATAACCTTCAATAACACTATTACTAGTAACACTACTATTATAATCGTCTTTTATAATAACCCATCCATTTGTATCTACAGTACGTGTAATTACATCTAGATAATCGGACCCACTCGTATATGTTTTCTGGTCACTTGTAGTTAATGAAGAATTACCAAATGACCCTTTTAAGAAAGCCATATTATATTTAGATACACGGGTATCAGAAGATGCACCCGAACTACTGTTGTCTATGGTAGTGTTACTACCTGATACCATATAACCTGTATTATAATTACTAACAGAAGAATAAGTACTTGATGAAGAACTTGTTGTTTCATATTTTAATGGAAAATATGTTGGATTCATTGGTAATGTAAATGGAGATGCTTCAGTTAAATATACTATGGAAGATGCAGCGGAATTGGTTGAGAATGAAAAAGAAGAGTTACCACTTGAAATAAGATAATAAGTAGACCCATTAATATTCGTTGCAAGTCTAACGTAATTATTAATGTATTCCAAAAAGAATACTGAAGCACTACTTTTGGAAGTAGTAATTGATAACGAAGTACCATTGACTTGTAAATAATATTGCTTGTTGTTATAGTAAGAATAAACATAATTGTTTGAATCGAAAGACCAACCAAAATATGTGTAATTGCTTGTACTAGTCGAAGAACTGAGACTACCATTATTGCACCGAATATATCGTGTTTGATTTTGATTTTGATTCCAGCCGCCGCCGGTGCTGGTGCTGGTAAAGCATAGACCAAAACCCGACACACCACTTGTAGAAGTAAGTTTTGTTGATGTTGGCTTGTAGTAAGTTCTTGGGTCATGACCTCCTAAATACAAATAATTACCAGGGGAAGAGTTTCCAATATAACATAGTTTATAAGAGCCATCACTTGCTGCAGCATTTCTATAATATACAGTTGTACCAGTATAATTACAACTTTTACTTGAAGCAGAACTGAGCGCATTGTAAATAGTATTGTACATATCATACATTGATAATGAGCCACCCCATTGGTTTTCTTCACCATCAGCTTCGTAGAAAAATTCTTCTTCTTCTAGATTGCTAGGAGTACGATAGTATGTTGAAACAATATCTATAGTTTTGCGATATGGAGAACGACAGTATCCGACAACAGAGTAGTCTGATAATTTATCTGTTAAAGACAAGCTGTTTATGGAACCTAAAGCAGATTTACTTGCAGTAATATCGATTGATGAATCTTTAACGTAAGCTTGACTTACTGTACCATTTACATAGCCGGCGACTAAACCAACTAATAATTTATCATTTAAAGTTTGTTGAACAGTAACTGATAAAGAATCTAAAGTAAAATTATAAGCTTCATTAATAGAGGTATCGTATGTGTAAGCTGTACCACCAGAATATACAGTACCAGCACTATTAACAGAACCAACACATCCGAAGAAGCCAACAATTTGAGCATATTTTTGGTATTCATTTTCTTCTACGTAAACAGCTGTAGGAACATTTTCCATATCATCAACACTAGATTGAATTGTTAAATTAGAAATAGTGTATCCTGCACCATTAAAGTTACCTACGAAAGGATATTGAGTTGTACCAATAGGAGGTAAGTTATATCCAGTCATATCAACATCGTTTTCAAGTTTAACGTAAACTTGATTAATTGCGGTACCATCTTCGTTAGGTACATTATAGTAACCTAAATTTTGTAGCCAAGAGAAATAATATAATTGGATTGGAGTACTAATAAGATATGGATCGTCTGCAGTACCTGTACCATTAAAGTATTTAGCTTGAATAGAACCAGTAACACTGACGCCATTATTATTTTCTTCAATTGATTGTGAATTAGAGAACCATGCGAAAGAAGAACCCAATGAGAAACAAAGCATAACGAAAAATGGCATTATAAATTTGTATAAACTTCTATTAAATTTTGATACACATTTACCCATAAGATATCCTCCTTTCTATTTAATAATAATATAACTTATTGATTAAGTATGGTTAATTGAAATACTATCTAAATCATTTAAAATTGAAACGTTAAGGCCATCAGTAACAATATCAACAATTGATTCATCACGGTTATCAACGTATTCTTGAGCTAATATTGAATTATATGAAATATATAAATAAACATATAATGTATTTCCGTTAAAAGCAGTAGAAGTATAAGGCAAGTCATAATATAAAGTAGAAACTTTAGTATAACTTCCTGTAGTACCAGTTACAAAATTTTGTAATGTAACATTTGTTTGAAATTCATTTACCGATTCAAGATAAACCTTTTCGTCATCATTATTATCACTTATAGTAAAATTTGTTCCAGCACCAAACGTACATACATTAGATGTAACAGCAGCAAGCTTAGAAGTACTAGAACTTACTACACCATCACCATCTGCTATTGATGAAGTACGAGTTATTTGAATACCAATACTTCCGTCGCCAGGAAGAGTAGAACCTGTTAGTTCAAAACGAACAATAATTGGTGACCATTCGTTCTTTTCAGTGAAAACAGCATCGTATTTATTTAAATCTAGATCAACTAATGAAAGTTTATTGTTATTGCTATCAGTTGTTGATACAACGTGAGTTTCATTGTCACATTTATACACAGTGTAGTCAATTTGAACATCGTCTTGATAAATAATAGCAGTTGATGTTGAACTAGCTTCTTTACTTACTTCAAACCAAGAAAATGTAGCAAATATAAGAGCAACAAGAGAAGTTACAGTAATTAAACCAGTTGTTAAAAGTTCAGCTTTTTTTTGAATTTTCATCACTGTTACCTCCTTTGTTTTAATGTAGCATAAAAAGACTTGAGAATATTTCCTCACTCTTATCATACTTAATTTATATAATTAAGTAAAACTAAAGTTTCTTAAAAAATGAAAAAAATTACGATTTATTCGTTTTATTACCTAATCATTACCTTTACAATAACGGAGCATAAAAAAATTAATTTATTTTAGCAATCCTATTGACAGAGTGCTAAAATGAGTTATAATATAATTAGCACTTGGGTTAATAGAGTGCTAGAATAAAAAACGTTAAAGCTTAGGAGGAAATATATATGAATAACTTATACGTAAAACACAATGATTTGTATGATCCATTTTTAAAAGATTTATTTGGTCTTGATTGCACAACTACAAGACATGTAATGAGAACTGATATTATTGAAAACGAAAATGAATATCTAATGAATGTTGAAGTACCATCTGTTAATAAAGAAAACATTAACTTAGATTTAAAAGATGGTTATCTAACAATTAAAGTTTCTCAAGTTGAAGAAAATAATGACGAAGATAAGAAAGTTAATTATATTCTTCACGAAAGAAGAAGCAGAACTTATGAACGTTCTTACTTTGTTGGAGAAGAGATTAAAGAAGAAAATATTAAAGCTAAGTTAGATAATAACTTATTACGAATTACTATTTCTAAACCAACAAAAGAAGAATTAGAAGAAAAAAAGATTTTAGTCGAATAGTTTTCGTTATCCCCTTCTTGAGAGTACTACTTGTAGTACTCTTTTTTTTATAATTTTTTAATAAAAAAAGATCCCTATAAAATAGGGACCTTATATTTATAAAGATAAATTATTTAGCTAATTTTTCTTTAATTGCAGCTTGAGCAGCAGCTAAACGTGCAACTGGAACACGGAATGGTGAACATGAAACATAGTCAAGTCCTGCAGCATGGTAGAATTCGACTGAGTGAGGTTCGCCACCAGTTTCACCACAGACACCAACGTGTAAGTCAGGTCTTGTAGCACGACCAGCAGCAACTGACATCTTAACTAACTTACCAACACCATTTTGATCAAGAGTCTTGAATGGATCTTCTTCTAAAATCTTATTGGAGTAGTAGTCTGGTAAGAATTTAGTTGCATCATCACGTGAGAAACCAAATGTCATTTGTGTTAAGTCGTTTGTACCAAATGAGAAGAATTCAGCTTCTTTAGCGATTTCGTCTGATAATAATGCAGCACGTGGGATTTCAATCATTGTACCAACGTGATATGTCATATTAACACCAGCAGCTTTGATTAATTCATCAGCTGTGTTGCAAAT
Source organism: bacterium (assembly GCA_963651465.1). Lineage (GTDB taxonomy): Bacteria > Bacillota_I > Bacilli_A > RFN20 > CAG-826 > SUG2458. The sequence goes on along the minus strand of CAVJPS010000011.1, from coordinate 13,294 downwards.
GAGGTTTTTAACGAATTTTAATTCACGAACGTCTAAGATAAGTGGTACCATGATTTCTGGTTCAATCTTGAAGCCTTTTTCTTTTGAAACTTTAAGAGCAGCTTTAATAATAGCTCTTGTTTGCATTTCACAGATTTCAGGATATGAAACAGCTAATCTACAACCACGGTGACCCATCATAGGGTTGAATTCGTGTAATTCTTCGATTCTTTCTTTAACTTGTTCAACAGTTTTGCCTGTTGCTTTAGCTAATTCAGCAATCTTGTCTTCTTCTTGAGGTAAGAATTCATGTAGAGGTGGATCTAATAAACGAACGTTAACGTTCATACCTTCCATGATTTCGTATAAACCTTCGAAGTCTTTTTGTTGCATTGGTTCTAATTCTGCTAATGCTGCAACTCTATCTTCTTTGTTATCAGCAAGAATCATTTTTCTCATTGAGAAGATTCTGTCTTTATCAAAGAACATATGTTCTGTACGGCATAGACCAATACCTTCAGCACCGAAGATCTTAGCTTGTTGAGCATCACGAGGTGAGTCAGCGTTTGTACGGACTCTTAATTTACGAGCTGCATCAACCCAGCCCATTAAACGGCCGAAGTAACCTGATGATAAGTCAGGTAATTCTTTCTTAATTTCGCCAAGGTAAACATTACCAGTTGAACCATCAATTGAGACAGTATCTTCTGATGTATATACTTTACCATTGATTGTTAATGTTTTAGCTTCTTCGTCGATAACAGCAGCGCTACAACCTGTAACACAGCATTTACCCATACCACGAGCAACAACAGCAGCGTGTGATGTCATACCACCACGCATTGTTAAGATAGCTTCAGAAGCAACCATACCGATTAAATCTTCTGGTGATGTTTCTGTACGGACTAAAACAACTTTTTCACCATTTTGGTGTCTAGCTTCAGCTTCTTCAGCTGTGAAAGCTAATTTACCTGTACCTGCACCAGGACCTGCTGGTAAACCAGTAGCGACTGGAGTAGCCTTTGCTAATTCTTCTTTAACAAAGTTAGGTAATAATAATTTATCGAATGAAATTGCATCGATACGTAAAACAGCTTCGTCTTCAGAGATGATGCCTTCATCAACTAAATCACAAGCGATCTTTAATGAAGCAGCAGGAGTTCTCTTACCGTTACGTGTTTGTAAGAAGAATAATTTTCCTTCTTCAACTGTGAATTCCATATCTTGCATATCACGATAGTGGTTTTCCATTAATTTAATTGTTTCAACGAATTGTTTGTATACTTCAGGCATACGTTTTGCAAGTTCGTCAATGTGTAATGGTGTACGAATACCAGCAACGACGTCTTCACCTTGAGCGTTTGGTAAGTATTCAGCTGAAATTTGGTTTTCACCAGTAGCTGGGTCTCTTGAGAAAGCAACACCAGTACCAGATGTTTCACCTTTGTTACCGAAAGCCATTGATTGGACGTTAACAGCAGTACCCCATGAATATGGAATACCGTTCATCATACGGTAAACGTTAGCACGTGGGTTATCCCATGAACGGAAGACAGCTGTAACAGCTTCGATTAATTGTACTTTTGGATCTGAAGGGAATTCTTCACCAAATACTGATTTATAGTATTCTTTGTACTTTTTAACTAATTCTTTTAATTGTTCAGCAGTAACTTCAGTATCAAGTTTATAACCATTAGCTTCTTTTAAATCTTCTAACATCTTATCCATGTCTGTACGTGGATGACCTTTAGCGATGTTTGTGAACATTAAGATGAAGCGGCGGTAGCTATCGTAAGCGAAACGAACGTTGTTTGTTTCTTGTGCTAATACTTCAACTGTTGTATCATTTAAACCTAAGTTTAAGATTGTATCCATCATACCTGGCATAGAAACTCTAGCACCAGAACGAACGGAAACTAATAATGGGTTTTTATTACCACCAAAGTTTTTACCTGACTCTTTTTCAACTTGAGCAATAGCAGCGTAAATTTCATCAACTAATGATTGAGGTAATTGCTTGTTGCTATCGTAATAAAGAGTACATGCTTCAGTTGTAATTGTGAAGCCTTGTGGAATTGGGACTCCAATGTGAGTCATTTCTGCAAGACCTGCACCTTTACCACCAAGGAGTTCTTTACCTAATCCGTAAGCTTCCTTGAAGTGATAAACATACTTTTTTGACATACTTTTATCCTCCTAATTTCTAGCATTTTAAAGCTAGCGTAGATTGAAACTACATTAAAATAATATCATAGATATTAAAAAAATGGTGAAATAATTGTAATAATTATGTATATTTCTTTGTTATGTACTATTTAAAGCGTTTACATCGATAAAAACAAATAAAATTAAAAGAATAAAATCTTAATAAAATCATAAAACATGTATTTAAAAATTTTTATTGTAATAATATAGGTATAAAATTAAATGAAATTTTATACTTCATTTTCTTTTCAATGTATTTTATTTAATTTTGTATCAAGTATTTCCTATTATCTAATAAAATAAATATATAAAAATATTTATTTATCACTTGTGTTATAATTATAATCGCTAGAGGAGGAAGAAATATGAACAAAAAAGATGAATTAGTTATTTCGATTGATTTCGGTACTCAAAGTGTACGTGCTATTATTTTTGATCAACAAGGTAATACACTTGCAGAGGAACAATATCATTATGCTCCAGCATATTTCAGTACTAAAAACGGATATTGTGAACAAAATATTGACTATTATTGGAACCATCTATGTAACATAACAAAAGCCTTAGTAAAAAATAATAAAGAATTAATAAAAAGAGTAAAAGGATTATCTTTTACAAGTTTTAGAGATAGTGCTGTTTGTTTAGATAAAGATCATAAACCATTGAGACCTGTTATTTTGTGGTGTGATCAACGTGTTGCATCCTGTGATAAAAAAGATTTTAGTGGATTAAATTATTTATTATTTAATATTGTTGGTATGTGGGAAACAATTGCATTGAACCGTAAACGTTCAATGTCAAACTGGATTCGTGAAAATCAACCTGATATTTGGAATAATACTAAGTATTATTGGAATGTCTCAACCTACTTTACATATAAATTTACTGGTAAAGAAGTTGATACTGCTGCTAATTATACTGGACATTACCCAATTGATATGAAAAAAGGTAAATGGTTTAGTAAATCAAATATGAAATATGAAATCTTCAATATTGAAGTTGATAAGTTGCCTACATTAATTAAATGTGGTTCTATTATTGGAGAAATTACTGAAGAATGTAGTAAAGAAACTGGCTTACCAGTTGGTTTAAAAGTTATTGCTAATGGTACTGATAAAGGTTCTGAAACAATAGGTACTGGTTGTATCACTAACAATATGGCATCTATTTCATATGGCACTGCATCTACAATTGAAGTTACTAATAAAAAATATATTGAACCAGTTCCATTTTTACCAGCATATAATGCTTGTGTTGATGGCTTTTTTAACTTAGAAGTTCAAGTATATCGAGGATATTGGATGATAACCTGGTTTAAAGAGAACTTTGCAAAAGAAGAATCTTTAGAAGCTGAAATTCAAAAAATGGCTGTTGAAGAAGTTTTAAATAAACGTTTACTTGAAATTAACCCAGGTTGTGATGGTCTTGTATTACAACCTTATTGGGGACCTGATATTAAAAGACCTACTGCAAAAGGAACAATTGTAGGATTTACTGACTCCCACACAAGAGCTCATGTTTATAAATCTATTATTGAAGGTATTGCGTTTGCGTTACGTGAAGCTTTAGAAACTATTCAAAAACGTCAAAAAAGAAAAGTAAATCAAATTATGATTTCTGGTGGTGGCTCTCGTAGTTCCGCAATTTGTCAAATTACTGCTGATATCTTCGGAATACCAGTTAAAAGAATTCAAACTCATGAAACTGGTAGTTTAGGAACTGCAATGGTTGCCTATGTTGGTATAGGAGCTTTTGATAATATTAATGATGCAATTGCATCCATGAAACACGAAACTGATATATTTGAACCAAATATGATTAACCACAAGAAATATAACTATCTATTTAATAACGTATATGTTAACATTTATCCTTCATTACATAAGGTCAATAAAGCTTTATTAAAATACAACCGTAAGTACGTAAAAAATGAAGTATTATAAACCAAGTACTACAAATTCATTAGTAAACGTAAGTTGTTCTATTCTAAAATGTTTTAATACACCTTATACTCACAAAACAATAAAAGAATTAGACGATTACATTAAAGGAAAACAAAAGGTTGTATTAATGCTTTTTGATGGAATGGGTAAATCTATTGTTGATAAACATTTAGATGAAAAATCATTCTTACGTCAACATATACTTAAAAAAATTGATAGTACTTTTCCACCTACTACTGTTGCCGCAACGGACGCTTTATTAAGCGCAAAGTTTCCAATTGAAAACGGTTGGTTAGGTTGGACAAGTTATTCTAAAGAAAAAGATAAATTTATTGAAACTTTTACAGGATATGATCATTATACTGGAGAATATATTGATGCTAATTTTATTTATAAAGTAGCACCTTATAAATCAATACTAGATCAAATTAACGACAGCAACAAAGAAGTTATATGCGATTCATATTGGCCGGGATTTTCTAATCACAATGCCTGTATTAATTTAAATGATTTCTTTAATAAAATTGATAAAGGATTAAAAGAAAATGATAAGAATATATTTCTTTATTGCTATTGGGATGATCCAGATCATACCATACACAATGAAGGAACTTCTTCTCTTCTCGTAAAAAAAATCGTAAATGATATAAATGTTAAATTAGAAGAATTAGTACAGAATAATAAAGATACTACTTTTATTGTTTTAGCTGACCATTCATTAACTGATGTTAAATATTTATTTTTAGATGATTACGAAGATTTTAAAGACACTTTATTACGTAATATATCTATAGATAGTAGAGCATGTAATTTTTATGTTAAAGAAGATAAAAAAGACTTATTTGAAAAATTGTTTAATAAATATTTTGGTGAATATTTTGAATTATTCACCAAAGAAGAAGTATTAAATAATCATATATTTGGTGATGGAACACCTCACCCATTTTCTCTTGAAACTTTAGGAGATTATCTTGCTATCTCAATTTCAGAATATTGTTTTGCAAATAACGATAAAGCGGAAATAATGGTAGCTAATCACGCTGGTGGTTTAAAAGAAGAAAGTGAAATCTATTTATGTGGATTTAACGGAAATGAATGAAAAACAAAGGAGATATAAATCTCCTTTTTTTAGTAAAAAAAATATAGACGCGTAAGGGATGCGTCTATATTTGAGTAAATTCATATTATTTCTATTAAAGAGTTACTGTAATAGAAGATATATACATTGTTGCACTTGGGCTAGCAATCTTGAAATACTTATATGATCCACTGAATGTGTATGTATAAGTTGTACCTGATTTACTAACTGTAAATGACTTAGTTGTTCCACCAGCAGATGATGCACCATATACTGATAAAGTACCACTATAAGATTTGCCCATCTTGACAACTAATTTTGTAATTTTACTACCGAATGCAGTTGAATTATAAAGAGTGCCAGATGATTTCTTAAATTGCATACCGTATGAAGAATTCTTTAATACGTATGATGTTTTATAAGTAATACCACTAGCTGTATGTGAGCCATTGTTGCTAGAATATGAACCTGTTTTAAGTCCTAATGCTGAACTATCAATTGTATATGTTGATGAAGTAGTTGTACTTGATGAAGAACTACTTGAAGATGAACTACTGCTTGATGAAGAACTACCGCTTGATGAAGAACTACCGCTAGAAGATGAAGAACCACTTGTACTTGTTCCAGTAGTATCATTTAAAGCACCTGAACCTGAATAAGTTGAATCCCAAATCATTGTTGCGAATTCTGGGTGATCAATAAATGGGTTACGGTTACCTTGAATATCTTCTGTTGCTTCATTACGTGCAGTTTCGTGTGCAGTAGGAGCGTGTTGTTTATTCCATTTTAATAAAACTGAAAGTTTACCAAATGTTAAGCCTGATGCGCTAGGTGTTTCACCTAATTTATATCCATATGATGCATAACGTGTAGCAACATAGAATAATGATCTAGCAGCATCGCCTTTGTAATCGTCTTCAGGTTCGAATGCTACTGATGTATATAAACATCCTGTTGTAGTATAAGCACTTGAAGAAGAATATTCTTTAGCATATGATCCACCATCACATTCATCGAAATAACGGTTATTACGTGTAGAATTAAGAGTTGATTCGATTGGGTGAACATTAAATAAATCTGAACCTGGACCTGTTTGTTTGTAGTTGCCTAAATAAGATTGGCACCAAACGTGTTCACGGTTGACTGTTCCATGTGATGAACCAAATGTACCTGAGAATGATAATGAGTTACCTGTGTAATAAAGTAAAACTTTACTAGAGTTTTTAGGATCTACATCTGTTTTTAGATAGTAGTTTCTTAAACCTGTGTAAGTAACTGATGTTGTGTGTTTGTTTGTTGTGAGTGTTTGTAGAGCAGATAATAAAGCTGAACCTTTAAGACCTCTACATGATTCGTAGTATGAACTTGAGACTGCTTCTTTTTCCCTCACTGGCAATTGGTTTTGTTCTAAAGGTGTGTGCATTATAGAACCAAATGTCATCAAAGAAGCTAAAGCCAAGACAGTACCACTAAAGTGTAACTTTTTCATAATTTCCTCCTTTTATGATTTTAGCATACACTGTGCTATGTTGCTTCTATGTTAGCGCTTACAACTTAATTAGTAAATATTAAATTCGAGATTTTTAGCAAAAAATAAGACTTTTTTATTTATTTTATCCTATTAAATTCGACTGACTCGAAATTTTAACTTTTTAAATATAATTTATTATATTTAAGTTATTTTTATAGATTTGAAGTTTTAACTTTAATGAAAAATATTTTCAATCTAAAAGTATGTATATTTGATAAAATTATTAAAAGAAAAAGGGATGTCATCATCCCTTTATTAGTTTTAATCAAGTTCAGCTTTACCAGTATAAAGTTGGTAATAACGACCTTTTTGTTTTATTAAATCTTCGTGGTCACCACGTTCAATAATTTCACCATGTTCAAGGACCATAATAGCATCAGCGTTTCTAATTGTTGATAAACGGTGAGCAATTACGAATACAGTACGACCTTCCATTAATTGATCCATACCTTTGGAAATAATAGCTTCAGTACGAGTATCAATTGATGAAGTAGCTTCATCTAAGATTAATACTGGAGGATTAGCAACAGCAGCACGAGCAATATTTAATAATTGACGTTGACCTTGTGATAAATTAGCACCATTACCAGTAAGCATAGTATTGTATCCATCTGGTAAGTGAGTAATAAATGAATCAGCATTAGCAAGTTTTGCTGCAGCTATACATTCCTCATCAGTTGCATCTAATTTACCATAGCGTATATTATCCATAATTGTACCAGTAAATAAGTTTGTATCTTGTAAAACAATACCTAATGAACGACGGAGATCATCCTTTTTAATTTTGTTAATGTTGATACCGTCATAACGTAATTTACCAGAATTAATGTCGTAAAAACGATTTAATAAGTTAGTAATAGTTGTTTTACCAGCACCAGTTGAACCAACTAATGCAATTTTTTGTCCTGGTTTAGCATATAAACTAATTTTATTTAAAACTATCTTTCCTGGAACATATCCAAAGACAACATCTTCAAATCTTACATCACCTTTTAATTGAGTATATGTAATAGTTCCGTTTCCGTGGGTATGTTTCCAAGCCCAAATACCAGTTCTTTCTTCACATTCTGTTATATGACCTTTTTTATCAATTTGTGCGTTAACAAGTTTAACGTAACCATTGTCTTCTTCAGGTTCAACTTCCATAACATTAAAGATACGTTCAGATCCAGCAAGAGCAGTGAAGATACCATTTATTTGTTGTGACATATTTGTAATTGGCATTGTAAAGCTACGAATGGATGTTAAGAATGAGACAAGAGTACCAGCTGTCATACCTAAAATCCATACAACAAATGGGTTCTCAAAACTATAAGTTTTATTAAGAAGAATCATAGCACCACCAGCAACACCAACAATTGCATATAATACATATGATAAGTTACCCATAATTGGATATAAAATCATACCAGCTTGGTTAGCGTTAGTAGTAGCAACTCTTAATCTTTCATTAATATCAGTAAAACCATTAATAACTTTTTCTTCATGTGTAAAGACTTTAACAACTTTAGAACCTTCCATCATTTCTTCAATGTAACCATTAGCTTCACCTAATGTTTTTTGAGAAGCAAGGAAGAAATTGCGAGACTTGCCAACAACCTTTTTAATAATAGCAAAGAAGCCAAATAGGGCAACAATAACTATTACTGTTAAAGGTAATGAGTAAGTAATCATTAAGACAAAGTATGCAACGATTTGACAAAAGCCACTAATAAATTGAGGAATACCTTGTGATAACATTTCACGTAATGCATCAGTATCGTTTGTAAAACGAGACATTATTTCACCATGTGTATGTGTATCAAAATATTGAACTTTTAATGACTCTAAGTGGACAAATAAATCATCACGAACTTTTTTCATAACACCTGTTGAAACATATATCATTAAACGAGAGTTAGTATATGCAGAAACAAGTACAATAAGGTAGAATAAAGCCATTTGTAGGATGTATTTACCTAATACTGAGTTAAATAAGTAATCAAATGACAAGGAAGCGCCTCCTAAATGAATATAAGGAGTAATACCTAAGTCAATAATATTTTTTAATGAACTAGTTGCAAGTGCTTGGAATACAGAAGCAAGAATAATACAAATAAATACAATGATTAAATGAGGAATATAACTTTTTAAATATTTAAATAAATGTTTCAGAGTTTTCTTAATATTTTGAGGTTTTGAAAATTTGTTTTTCATCTTTGGTGGCATATTATTCAACTCCTTTCATTTGAGAATTGTAAATTTCTTGATAAATAGTATTTGTTTTTAATAAGTTATCAGGCGTATCAAAAGCATCAATATTACCATTTTCAAGAACAATAACACGATCAGCATCTTTAATAGATGTAATACGTTGAGCAATAATAAGTTTAGTTACGTTAGGAATACTTTCTTTAAATTCTTTACGAATTGAAGCATCAGTTGCAGTATCAACAGCAGAAGTTGAATCGTCAAGAATTAAAATTTTAGGACTCTTTAATAAGGCACGAGCAATACATAATCTTTGCTTTTGTCCACCAGATACATTAACACCTCCTTGACCAAGGAATGTTTGATATCCTTCTGGGAAAGACATAATAAAGTCATGTGCACATGCTTTCTTACAAGCATTAATTACTTCTTCATCCGTTGCGTTTTCGTTACCCCAACGTAAGTTATCAGCAATAGTACCAGAGAATAAAACGTTCTTTTGTAATACAACAGCAACGTTATCACGTAATGTTTTCAATTTATAATCTTTAACGTTGTTTCCACCAACAATTAATTCACCACTTGTAACATCGTATAAACGTGGAATTAAATTAACAATTGTTGATTTACTAGAACCTGTTGCACCAATAATACCAATTGTTTCACCAGATTTAATATTTAAATTAACGTTGTTTAATACACAGTTATTTAAGTCTTTATAGTAAGAGAAGTTAACATCTTTAAATTCAATTGAACCATCTTTTAAAGGAATATCTTCTGTATCAGGATTATCAACAATTTCAGGTTTTTCTTCAATGACTTCGTTAATACGTGTCATTGAAGCTGCAGCCATAACAAATTGGACAACGAACATTGAAATCATCATAAGTGCACTTAAAATTTGAGTAGTATATGAAATAAATGAACTTAATTCACCAACTTTCATACCACCGACGCCATTTATAATTTGTGTACCACCGATAAAACAGACAAGAATCATTGAGCTATAAACACAGAAGTTCATAATAGGTCCGTTTAAAATTAAGATTTTTTCAGCCTTAATTTGTAATTTACGAACATCACGAGATTCTTGGTGGAATTTTTCAATTTCATGATCTTCACGAACAAATGATTTAACGACACGAATACTAATTAAGTTTTCTTGAACGTCACGGTTCATATCGTCAAATTTATGTAACATCTTTTTAAATGTTGGGAATGCAAATACCATTATAAACAACAATAATAATAATAAGAATGGACTCATTATAATAAAAATAAGAGCTAATTCTTTATTAATAATTAATGACATAATTATACCCATTATCAAAATGGATGGTGCACGAGCCATCATACGAATTGTCATTTGGAATGCTTGAGCTGTATTAGTAACATCTGTTGTCATTCTTGTAATAAGTGATGAAGTTTGATATTTATCAATATTTGAGAATGAATAACGTTGGACAGCCTCAAATTGAGCTTGACGCAAATTTCTTGCAAAACCTTGAGAAGCTTTAACTGCAAATATTGCACCTACATAACCAAATAGAGTAGATACAATTGCAAGTGCAATCATTATTCCTCCGTAAAGTAGACAAGCTTTAAATGTTGGTTCAGTAACTAAAACACCAGTATCGTCTACTATACCTGTGATACCATAGTTAATTAAACGACTCATAACATAAGGAATAATAACGTCAATAGCGGATTCAAGTAAAACAATAATTGGAGTTAGAATTGCATATTTTTTATATTCACCTACATATTTCAATAAGTGCATAAAATTATGAATTCCTTTTTTCTTTTTCTTTTTTATATTTTCTTTCATAGTAACCTCCTATACATTCTTTAATATTACACGTTTAAGAATATTAGAATTATCAAACGTATAACTATCGTGATAACTATATATTCTTAAATAGATAAGACCTCGGATTGTGGCATATAAATAATCGGCTAATCCTTTAGCGTCTTCGTCAATAACACTACCTTCTTTTTGGCCTTCTTCTAAGATTTGTTTTAAACATTCTTTAAATGAAAAATGTTTATTAGAATCTTTGAAAACATGTGGTGGTGGTGGCAATGTTTTTTGATATTCAAAAGTCGTAAACATAACAAAGTAATAAAATTGTTCTTCATTTTCCATTAAAAGATGTGCAACTTGATCACAAAAATGAATTAACTGTTCTTTAGCTGTTAAATCTTTATCGTGAATAAATAAATTGAATCTTCCAACTTCATTTTTATGATGTTCAATTAAATCATGGAATATGGCATCTTTTGATTCGTAGTAATGATAAAGTAAACCATGAGAACAACCTACTGTTTTAGCAATATCGTTCATTTTTACATTATCAAAACCTTTTAGTGCAAATAGCTTTAATGATACATCACGTATTTGTTTAATACGTTCTTCTTTCATTTGCTCATTAATAAGTACATCTTTTGCCATTTGTTTACATCACCTCTAAATCATTGACACTTTTGTCAACGTATCATTATTATACAATTATTGACATTGTTGTCAATGATTTATTATATACATTTTCAATTTAATTTAAAAATTAATTATTAATCGATATAAAAACAGATTTTGACTATATTTGTAAAGGCTTTATTACTAGTGTATTTAGTTATTATAAAAAATTGACACCATTATTGTTATATGATGGTATTTCACGAGGGGGGGACTATAAGTTTAGAATGGGGAAAATCTACTGTATTTCTTTATTTAATAAACACATTTATTATTCAGGAATTAACACACTTTTTTCTATAGATGTTAATGATGATTGTTTGTACGAACCAATTAATGATAAAAAAGAAGCTTTTAAGATTAATTATAAAGTTTTATCAATTGGACTAAATATATCAAATAATTGTAATATGAAATGTGCCTACTGTTTTAATAATAATAAAGATAATACTACTTTTAATTGGTCTAAAGCATTAGATACTTTAAACGATGTTATTAGAACTTATCCTGAAGTTAAAAAAATCTATATTGACTTATCTGGTAAAGGAGAACCTTTATTACATTTAAATGAAATAATCGAATATTCTAACTATTTTAAAAAATTGTCAAAAAAGACAAATATTGATATAGTGGTTCAATTTGTGACTAATGGATTATTACTTACAAAGAATACAGTTGAAAAATTACAAAATCAAAATATACTTTTTGGGATTAGTATTGATGGATTACAAGAGATCTATGATTATTACAGAAAAGATTATCAAGGAAATTCAACATTTAATCGCATTATTGAAAACATTACGTGATAACGTTGCTGTTGTATTACAAAAGAACGTTTTATTCTCTGGTACTATTGCTGATAACTTACGTTGGGGTAACGAAAACGCAACGGATGAAGAAGTAATTAATGCTTGTAAGAAAGCATGTGCACATGACTTTATTATGTCTTTCCCAGAAGGATATCAAACATTCCTTGGTCAAGGAGGTGTTAATGTATCTGGTGGACAAAAGCAAAGAATAGCTATTTCACGAGCAATATTAAAACATCCAAAATATCTATTATGCGATGAACCAACAGGTGCAATTGATTTTAATCTTACTGATGCTATTTATGATATTTTAAAGAGAGTAAGTGAAAATATATGCGTTATAATAGTTAGTCACGATATTACAAGTGCTAATAAATATGCAGATTGTATTGTGCAAATAAAAGAACATAATTTATTATTTGATTACAAAAAAAATTAGGTATATGTGCATCTAATGAAAATATTACAAGTGGCAATAAAAAGTTTAATAAAAAATGTCTTTTCGGATTAATCAAGAAATTTTTCTTTAGACATCCTCTTAAGATGATTGTATCTCTAGTTATATCTATTTTAACTATTACTGCTTTAAATGTTGGAACATCAACATTATTCTTTGATAAAGACAATTCTATATTAGAAGGCATGAAATCAAATAACATTGATATAATGTTTTTTAAGAAAGAAATTACTTATCATAATAGTGATGATAATGTGTGCAGTGATATAGTATTGATGAATGAAGATGACAAAACTGATATTGAGAAGAAATTAGATAGTAGTGTAGACGAAATATTTACAATTGATAAATCTCTATATATAGATAACATAAATGAAAAAGGTTGGATCTCTGAAAAAGAGATTAAAGGGTATTGTGTCATTAATGAATCTTTTTTAGATAAATATAACAATTATACAATAATAGGGAATTTACCATCTAATTCTAATGAGATAGTTATTACTGATTACCATTTATTATTGTTCAAATTATATGGTTACAAGTACAATACAGTTAATTTTATTATTAAAAAACGAAAATACTGATTTAAATGTTGAACGAAATGAAGTATTCTTGCCTTTATCTAT